>CATKYY010000053.1 GCA_949841225.1 uncultured Acetivibrio sp. | reverse complement strand
ACCGGAGAACTGACTGATACGGATTGACATTCCCATCAACTGCACCGCGCCTCCAAGACCTGCCAGAGCGCCCGAAATCGCCATAGCTGTCATAACCGCACGGTTTGCACTGATACCGCCGTATTCTGCCGCAGACTTATTAAATCCAACGGCCCTCAACTGATAGCCCAAAGTAGTCTTATTAATTAAAAACCAAATAACAACTGCCGCTGCTATCGCCAGCAAAATACCCAAATTGGCATTCGGCCCCAGCTTAGCAGTAAGGCTGGAAGGCAGGATAATCTTAGCCGAATCTAAAATATCCTTTGAAGCTTCTCCGCCGCCTTCTTTATGTATAATTTTAATATTTACAATGTAATTGGACAGATAGAAGGCAATCCAGTTAAACATAATCATGGACAGCACCTCATTGATGCCGAATTTTACCTTCAGCCATCCTACAATAACTCCCCATAAAGCTCCTGCTAAAGCTGCTGTTATAAAACAAAGAGGAATATGGATAATCGCAGGGACGTCCACCAGAATACCTACAACGCAGGCTGTTATACTTCCTACAACAAACTGTCCCTCCGCGCCAATATTAAATACGCCCGTCCGGAAGGAAAAGGCTACTGCTAAACCTGTGAAAATAAGCGGCGTCGCATATACAATAGCCCAAACCATAAATTTCGGTTTGCTGAATACGCCGGTAATCAGACGTCCATAAGCCTCTCCCGGATTAATTCCTGCGGCAAAAAGCATAATAGCCCCAATTACAAAGCCAATAATAATGGACAAAAAGGTAAACAATACCTGATTGTCAAGAATTGATTTTTTATTTTTCATGCTTTCCACCTCCTGCCATCATAAGACCCAGGGTATTCTCATCTGCATCCTTGCCGTCCATGCTTCCCACGATTTTTCCATCAAAAATAACCTCAATCTTATCAGAAAGGCTCATGATTTCATCCAATTCAAAGGAAACCAAAAGAACAGCCTTATTTTTATTTCTCTGCTCCACAATATAACGATGTACGAACTCAATCGCTCCAACATCCAGACCGCGAGTCGGGTTTACTGCAATCAAAAGGTCCTTATCATTTGTAATTTCCCTCGCAATAATAACCTTCTGCTGGTTTCCCCCAGAAAGCTGGCCCGCTGGCTTCGTATCGCAGCCGCTTGGACGAATGTCAAACTTTTCAACCAGTTCCCTCGTCTTTTTCGCAATCGCATCCTTCTTTAGAATACCCTTACTGGAATACTCCTCTTCCCCATAATTTTGGAGAATCATATTCTCTGCTACAGAAAACTCCAAAACCAAACCGTGCTTCTGCCGGTCGGCAGGAATACTGGATACTCCTTTTTCAAACACAGCTCTTGGAGTACAGTTAAAAATTTCCTCGCCATTAATGGTAATAGAACCTTCCTCGCCCTTTTTAAGTCCGGTAATGATTTCTACCAGCTCTGTCTGCCCGTTTCCGTCAATACCTGCAATACCTACAATCTCGCCCCGTCTTACTTTTAAATTAAGGCCTTTTAAAATCTCAATATCCCGGTAATCCTTAGCATGAAGATTTTTCACCTCTAAAACGGCTTCGCCTGGAACGATTGGTTTTTTATCAACAACAAACTCTACGTTCCGGCCTACCATCATAGATGCAAGGTCATTTTCATTTACTTCATCCACATCTACCGTATTAATATATTTTCCCTGACGAATAATGGTACAGAAATCAGCGGAGGCCTTAATTTCTTTCAATTTGTGGGTAATCAAAATAACAGATTTCCCATCCTTTGTCAGGTTTCCAATAATATCAATCAGCTCTTCTATTTCCTGTGGCGTTAAAGATGCCGTTGGCTCATCCAATATCAGAATATCCGCGCCACGGTAAAGAACCTTCAATATCTCTACGCGCTGCTGCATTCCTACTGAAATATCCTCAATTTTCGCATCCGGATCAATCTGCATGTTATAGCGCTCAGACAAACTCACCACTTCTTCTCTTGCCTTCTTCAAATCCACAGTGAGTCCCTTTGTCGGCTCCATGCCTAAAACAATATTCTCAGTCACAGAAAACGGCTGCACCAGCATAAAGTGCTGATGTACCATACCGATTCCTAATTCAATCGCCCTTTTAGGGCTGTCAATCACTGCTTTTTCCCCATTCACTAAAATGTCGCCAGAGGTCGGGTGGTATAATCCATAAAGCACATTCATAAGCGTGCTTTTGCCGGCTCCGTTTTCACCCAATATAGCATGGACTTCACCCTTATGTACTGTCAGGTTTATGTTATCGTTTGCAACAAAATTACCAAATTTTTTAACAATGTTTCGCATCTCGATAACAACTGTATCCATTTGGACATTTCTTTGCTTCTCCAAGGCTTCTCCTCCTTTTCCCTTTTCATTAGGAATTCCCAATTAAATTATAATCGTATCTGCATACCCGTAGCCTTCCGCTATAGTTTTAAGCTCTTCCATAAACGCCTCGTCCGGCACAGTCAGATTTTTAACATAAGCCTTTCTAACCCCCATTGGGCGAAAAGCAATCAGCTTGTAGCGAATCAGCTTCTTCTTATTGTATTCTTCAAAAAACTTGCAAATCTGCCTCACGGTTTCCGGGGCGTCAAAAAGCTCTGGAGATATTACCGTCCTTATTTCAAACAGCTTCCCCTTTTCCGCCAAAAACAGGCTGTTTTTCAGAACCTGCTCAATATCCTGACCGGTAATCCGAAGATGATCTTCTGGAAAAAAGGCTTTTATATCTATCATGGCCCCATCCATAACAGAAAGCAGCCCTTCATCTTGGCTGAAATCATAGCTTCCATTGCTGTCAGCCAGGGTAGTCAGCCCTTTTTCCTTTGCCAGGGAAAACAGTTCCTGCAAAAAGCCTGCCTGCAAGGTACATTCCCCACCAGATACGGTAATCCCACGGATAAAGGGAATGTTTTTCTCTACCTCGGCCATGACCCCTTCCGGGGTCATGACTGAAGTATAAGGATTTTTCTTTCCAATGGTTTCTGGGTTATGGCAATACTGGCAATTAAAATTGCATCCCTGCAAAAACACTGCCGTCCGGTTTCCCGGTCCATCTACTGCGCTAAAAGGAATAATTTTATTTACAACTGCCTCCATCTTAACGAACCTTTCTTTCCAAGATCCGGCCATTGTCCGCAGAACCCATGCCAAGCTTTGTAGTATCCTGAAGCACGTTGTTGCCAGCGCGAAGTTTTTCAATTTCAGAACGTTTTACCAGATAGCCGGTAATACGAATTACATCGCTGTCTGAAGAATAGAAGGACAGGTAACGAGCCTCTTTTTCAAAAGCTCCTTTTACAATATCCACAACATAATCCGGGTTCTTCTGCGCGGTTACTTCAATTGGGAAAATATCGCCAACGCCGGATGGGAAATACTTATGGAAGCGGCCGCAATGATTTAAATGCTCTGCCAGGCTTTCCGGTTCTTCGCCAATCGGAATACGGCAGCCCGGACTTGACTTCCGGTCGGTATCCAATCCAACCTGAGCATGCATTAAGAAGTGTCCTCCCGTAGCTTCACAATAAGGGTTCTTATGCGCCTCATTAAAAGCATAGATCTGCTCTACAATTTCAACGCCTAAATCATCGGCTTCTTTCGAGTGACCATACCTGCCCTCTTTTCCTTCTTTCTCAAACAAAGTATTTACACACTCTGCCAGTCCTACCATACCAAACATAGCCGAAAAACGATCCTTGTGTATAAAGCCTTCCTTTGCCAGGAAATTACTCTCAAAGAATCCGCTTTCCTCCGCCATAAAACGGATTCTTTCATCCATATAACGCGCCATAATATCAAGCGCCTTTGGCAGATGGTTTTTCTTAAAGTCCTCAATATTGTCGGCTCTCTTTGCCAGGTTCCCTAAAAGAATCCTGTTCAGCGTATAGGAGCCGCCGCCCAGCTTCAGACCATTGTAGCAGCTGGCAATAACATAGTCGTCTCCCAGCTCCTTTTTAAACATTTTGTGGTTTGCAAAGCTTGGTTTTGCACAAGTAAGGGCTGTTTTCGCCGCCAGCTTTGCATAATCATCTGGAAGTATATCCGGGTCATAGCGAAGGGTAAGGTTTGGAACCGCCTGCTCAAGCTCTGCCTCTGTTTCCATAATAATCCTTCCAGCCTTCGTATCATACGGCCCAATATTTGCATGGGAGAAGGAATCCAGAATCGTTCTGTCAATATGGGTCATAAAAAGCCTAATCGCCTTCCTTGCTTCTTCCTCATCCTTGATAAACGGCTCTAAAAGCTCATCCAGATTTCCTACATATACCGGAAAATTAGTAACGCTCGGCACATGCTTATAAAAAATAAGTAAAGCGTTCGTAGCCTCCCATATATCTGTTGGAGGCTTGAGCTGAAGGAATTCGCTGCCTTCTTTCATAAATTTTGCATAATCAGGTATAATGTACCTTGGCCTTACCGGAGCATGCCCTTCATCCAAATCACAAATAATCTTCTTTTCTGCATCGGAATCCATCAGATCCAAAAGACCTTCTGGAAGTTCAAGCACCTCCATAAGAGAGTCTGCCAAGTTTGCCATTGTTGCTACCTTTTGTTCATGTGTCAACGTCCTGTTTTTAATTGTATCCAAAATATCTGCTCTTGTACGATTGACACGTTCCATAGAAATATCTCTCATATTTTCACCTCTTTCTTAAATACTTTCGCAAAACACGGGCCTTCCCGCGGCCTGAGAAAACATTTAAATTACTGGAAATACCGCGGGGGCTGCTTTTAACAGCCCCCAACGGATATATGTATGTTCTGCTTAAATTAATCTAATGTATAAGCGTCACCATATTTAGCTTCAAAATCTGCCTGTGTTGTAGGAACTACGATTTCGCCAGAAATAATCTTAGCCTTAATATCCTCTACCGCAGACTTAACCTCATCTGTCAGGTTATCTGTAGTAGGAGCAATATCAACACCAGCGCTTGACAGATCATATGTCTTAACACCAGCTGCAACGCTGCCTTCTACACATTCCTTAGCAATGTCAAAGCAAGCGTTGTCTACTCTCTTCATAGCAGAAGTAAGAATTGTCTCTGGAGCCAGTACGCTCTGATCGCTGTCTACGCCGATTGCCCATATTTTACTTTCTTTACAGCCCTCAATAACGCCGATGCCTGTACCGCCTGCCGCATGGAAAATAACGTCTGCGCCTTCTGTTACCATTGTAACCGCGTTAGATTTACCCATTGCAGTATCGCCAAAGCTGTTTGCATTAATCTGCTGAACTTTACAATCTGGGTTGGTGTCTAAAACACCTGCAAGATAACCATAACCAAACTGGTTCATAGTTTCACTAGCCATACCAAGTACAAAACCTACATTGTTGGTCTTAGTAGTCATAGCAGCCACAACGCCTACCAAGTAGGAAGCCTGAGCCTGTTCAAACATTAAGCAGGTAACATTTGGAAGATCTGCATTGGTTGCATCATCAATAATCGCAAATTTCTGGTCTGGATAAGCCTCCGCTGCTTTTCTTGTAGCATCTGCAAGCATGTATCCAACGCAGATAATTAAATCGTAGCCTTCATCCACAAAGGTTTCAATATTTGGAGAATAATCTGCATCAGTAGCGGACTCCAAATACTTCGCT
Organism: uncultured Acetivibrio sp.; assembly: GCA_949841225.1. GTDB lineage: Bacteria > Bacillota > Clostridia > Lachnospirales > Lachnospiraceae > Velocimicrobium. Next base: position 7,731 of record CATKYY010000053.1, on the reverse strand, counting down.
TCAATTCCCAGTTCCTCCTGAGCCCTCTTAAGTCCTTCCCAAGAAGACTGGTTAAAGGAGCCGTCGTTTACTCCTCCAACGTCTGTAACCATACCGATTCTAACTGTTCCAGTTGGTGCAGCCGGAGTCTCCGGGTTTTCTGCTTCTGGCGCTCCAGAAGCTGCCGGCGTCTCATTAGGGGCCTCATCTTTACTTCCGCAAGCAACTAAAGAGCCCATTGCCATTACTGCCACCATTAAAAGCGCCAATACTCTTTTTTTCATTTTTTTGTTTCCTCCTTCATTCACTTTTTGTGATGATTATAATGCAAGTATGTGACGAATAAGTAACTTCAGATGCCTATTCGTCACATAGTTATTATAACATATTATCTGTTTCTTTTCAATAATTTCCCTGTTTTTTTAGCATTCTGACAATAGAATTCTTAAAGCTCCAGTGCAATCTCCATCATTTCGTGGAAAGTGGTTTGTCTTTCCTCTGCCGGCAGCGCCTCGCCTGTATAAATATGGTCAGAAATTGTCAATATGCAAAGAGCCTTTTTCCCAGCTCTTGCCGCATTCATATAAAGACCGGCCGCTTCCATTTCAACGCACAAAACGTTCATCTTCCGCCATAAATCGTTGGCGTCCTGATTATCGCCATAGAAGGTATCCGAGGATAAAACATTTCCCACTACAGTCTTAATTCCCTTTTCCTCAGCTATCTCAACAGCTCTCCGTAAAAGGCCGTAATCCGCAATCGGAGCTAAGGTTCCCGGAAGTCCGAATTGATGCCCGTAATTAGAATTTGTAGAGGCTCCCATAGCAATTACCACATCTCTTAATTTCACATCGTCAGAAAGGCCCCCTGCAGATCCGATACGGATAATATTATCAACATCATAGAAATGGAACAACTCATATGAGTAAATGCCAATCGAAGGGATTCCCATGCCGCCTCCCATAACAGAAATCTCCTTACCCTTATACGTCCCTGTATACCCCAGCATATTCCGAACGGTATTAAAGCATACTGGGTTTTCCAAATATGTCTCTGCAATAAATTTCGCCCGCAGCGGATCTCCCGGCATTAAAACCGTCTTTGCAATCTCGCCCTTTTTCGCTCCATTATGTGGTGTTGGTGTTCCCATAATACATTCCTCCTTTAGTTTATATAGCTTATAAAAATATTCCCTGCAGCCTCAAACATAGCCGCTGCATTTTTTATTGACTGCTTAACGCTGCCCTCCCTCGGGTCATACCAGGTAACTGACGCTTCATCATAGGCCGTAATAACCACCGGCTGTCCCTCTGCCCTCATAGCAATAACAGCTTTGCCGCTGCTGACAAAATAAAGCACCTCATCCAAGGTACACCCGGTCAGGTTCACCGGCTCCTTCAGGCTATCGCCAAGCGCCTCCGGTATCGAACGGCTGTCCTTAGAAAGCTTGCTGGCATCGGATGAAACCTGAGCATTGGAAAGGAGCATATACAGACAAGCTCCCTTTGCAGTTACCCCGCTTTTTACTCTGGTCTGTTTTATCTGTCCCAGCATTTTATGGTTGAACCGGCCGCCCCTCTCCCATACTAAAAGGCTGTCTCGGTTAAGCACTACTCCCATCTGGGCGTCCGCCTCTAAAATCGCTTCGGCAGGATCTTCATAAGAAGCTGTTATCTCGCCCAATGCATACACATAGTATTTTTTTACATCCCATTCTTCCTCTGGAAGCCGTAAGGTAGTATCTTCAGACAAAATTGCATTTACCGTCCTTGTAACCTTCGGCTTTCCTCCCATTTCATAGCCTTCTGGAAGAGAAAGATAATATTCTGTCTTTGTCTGCTCGGTTATCCTTGTTTCCAGGACAACGCCCATATTTCCATTTCCCGCCTGGCTTAAAATACTGTCAGAAGAAATTTCTTTATATGGGTATCGCCCATCCCCGCTCTTCTTTACACGAGTAAGCCTAGCAACATTTTCCCTGACCTGCGCTTTTGTAATATAAATGTTTTTCTTTTTATAGGATTTTAGAATTTTTCCATCTTTATCCGCAATTCCCAGCTCATAAGCCGGCGTATAGCCTTCTCCATTTTCAGCCTGGCGTATATCTTTTGGACGAACATAACCAAAAATCACACTGCCGTCTATACTGCCAAAGATTTTCATACATTCTCCCGCCGGAGCTGACAGCCGTCTCTCCTGTTCCGTTTCCAAATCTAAAATTGACAAAGCCTCCGACTCTCCAATCTGAGGGTTATCCAGCCAGGCAATCGCTCCTGCTCCTTCAAGAACAGCAAAATTTTCCTCTGTTATGTCAGTCGCTACAATTTTCAGCCTTCTGGCCGCAATATTATAGGAATATACCCTGTTATTTACCGTAAAGTAAAAAACTCCTTTCGCGCTTACATAACTGAACCCCTCTATATCCTCTTTTAAAATCTGATAGCTGGTTTCTAATGGTATATAAACCCGTTCTTGAATACGGTTACTATCCGCATAAAAGCTATATAACACAAGGCCCGTCTTTCCCTCATAATCCCCACGGTTCATATAGCCATAAACAGTAAAATCAATATTTCCGCTATCGTCCATATTTAATATACGGATACTATGCTGGTCATAAGCGTCCCTCAGATAATCCATCTTCTCACTTAAAAAGGAAAATACGCAAACCGCTTTATTCTCTGCCAGACTGTAGTACCATAAAGCGCCTTCCCTCACAAAAGCCACCTTGGTATTATCCTCATTTACTACTGTTTCCATATCTTCCTGATTTGTAATTCCTATTTTAAAATCACTTTTGGAAACGCTGGTCTTTTCAATATCGAAAAGCTCCTCCATTGTTCTTTCATAATTTAAAAGGTATATTCTGTTGCTTGTATAGCGAAGCCGGTAAAATTCCTTTACATGGTAAACGCACCGCCCTGCCTCTGTGTCGGCAGCCGCAAAATATTCCAGCAAAACCGCAGCCGTCTCTACATTAATTTCTTTTATTGCAGGTATTATATCCGTAAGAATTTCCGGCTTTAAATTACCCCAGCTTAGATTTTCAAGGCTGGAATGAATGGTCACTTTGGCAAGGCTTGTATTATCATCGGCTCTGGACGGTTCCATATACGCCGCCAGCTTTTTTACCTTTTCCTTATTCATACTTGCCTCATGAAAATATTTTACAAAATCCAGCTTTTCCTTTAAAAAGAAATCTGTCTCATAATACTTAATCCTTGTATAATAGTGAAGCTTATCTCCATTATCTGCAACCGCCGTAAGCTTTAGGGCATACTCTTTACTGGTATCCAAATTAGAAGAAAGCTTCAATTTTACCGTCTTTACTCCATCCTTTTCCTCCAGAGCGCTGATGGAGCCGGATTCAAGAATCTCATTGCTTCCAGGCTTTCTTACCTCAAATTTCAGCCTTTTTACTCTTCTGCCCTTTTCCTCCAGGAAAATTTCTAAGGTTTTCTTTCCATCTAAAGGGGTAATGGCTTCCCGCACCTCGCTTGCAGGAATATTGCTGCTGTATCCATGCAGACGATTCATTTCAAATCCGCTGCTTCTTAAATAAAGAAGCGGAAACGCAGCCTCTTTCATTTTTACTGTATTTTCCAGCGTAATCTCTTCTTCTTTTATATGGCCGCTCATAAAAACCAAAGCGGCGACAAATACTGCCAAAAGTATCAGCAGCTTATAAACCCTTTTGTGCATCGCCGTTTTCCTTACCCTTTTCTATTCCTCTGATACTTTTCTCAACCTGCTTTCTGGCTATCATCACCTGATGGCCGCAGCCCATACACTTTAACCGAAAGTCCATCCCCGTCCGCAGAACCTCCCATTCCTTACTTCCACAAGGATGAGGCTTTTTCAGCCTAATAATATCGCCAACCTGTATTTCCATAAAAACCTCCTGCTTCATTGTGTATTATTAAGTATATCACCTTTTCTATAGAATTGTAACTTTTTTTGAAATATCCCTTGCTTTTTTATATTTTTTGATGTAATATCAAAACTATAATACATAGTATTAAAAACTACATATTGTAATATTATTATTAAATTTGCATATGCTATTATTAATGCTCTATTAGCTGAGCATTTGCACTAGAAAGGAGTTTTTATATGAACAAAAAGCATTCTTATCAACTCAAAGACCCAGGAAGCGCAATCACTCATTTTATTGGTATGCTGATGGCTCTTTTTTCTGCCACTCCATTATTAATTAAAGCCCATAAACACCCTAACCCGGTTTATTCTATTTCCCTCGCTATTTTTATTATCAGCGTATTTCTTTTGTATACGGCAAGTACTCTTTACCATACCTTTGATTTGTCAGAACGTACAAACCGTATTCTAAAAAAATTTGACCATATGATGATCTTTGTCATGATTGCAGGGAGCTATACGCCCATCTGTCTTGCCGTTTTAGGCGGCCAAACAGGGCTCCGTCTTTTTATCCTTATTTGGACGCTCGCCCTGGCGGGTATTACTCTGAAAGCCTTTTGGGTTTATTGTCCAAAATGGGTTTCCTCTATTCTTTACATCGCTATGGGCTGGACCTGTATTTTAGCCTTTTCTCCTATTGTAAATGCACTGCCTGCAAACGGTTTTTACCTTCTTTTGGCCGGCGGTATTATCTATACTGTGGGCGGCATTATTTATGCGCTAAAGCTTCCTATTTTTAATAGCCGCCACAAAAACTTTGGTTCCCACGAAGTTTTTCATCTCTTTGTACTGGGCGGAAGCATTTGCCACTTTATTTTAATGTATCATTTTGTTGCGTAGCATAATACTACAGCGAACTTATCTGTAACAGCTTTTGTTACCCGGAACAAAACGGCGCGGCTGCCCTCCCGGTTTCCAAAAGTTCGCTCTGGTGATAAGCCATTCTGATTAGTAAAAAGCGGCTGCATACTATTGGTTTGCAGCCGCCTTCAAATTTACAATATTAAAAATTAGTCTTCTCCTATAACATGCTGTAGCATTTTGTCTACATTTTCATTTGTATTGATGCATTCTAAAATAATTTCTGGATGTTTTCTTTTAAATACGCAAAACAACTCATGAGCAAATCCTTGTCCCATATCCTCCACGCCAGAAAAATCCAAAATTACTTTTTTAAACTTTTCAAACCCGAAATATAGTCTCTTAGCCTGCGATCTTGATACCGGGTAGCCACCATCGCATATCTGTCTCATTGGTATACTAGTTGTATCAAAACCTCCATCTACAGTTGAATACATGTCAAACACCTCCCTTAACGTACGGTTTACATTATTCGCCAATGACATAATAATAACTGTTCCCGGCTTGCCTTTCAACTTTCCTATTCCTTTACTCTGTGTTTCTAAATCATTTATTGTTTCATAGGTATTGTTTTGCGAAAACATTTTATCACTGGATATAGCCGCAAAATGATCCATGACCTTTGAAGTAAAAAATATTCCCTCTCCTGAATGATTTTCTTTATCTGTTGTCAGTTTACCCTTAAAAAGGCTTAAAATTGCATCATCTAATGACCTGTAATCATAATAACCCGCAATCTTTTGAAATATTCCAACTCCATTATCCACAATATTCACCCATGTATATAATGCATTCTGCCTAATATAAATTGACAATTCACATCCATCTGCATGGTCGATTGCATTATTCACCATTTCAGTAAAGGAATATTGCCATATTTTCACTACATTCTCATTCATATTTTGAATATATGTTTTAAGAGTTTCATTATAAATAGTATCTTCTTCTAACTTTTCCGCCTGCAAATCATAGCGAAAAGTGGCATCTACTGTCTGTGCCAAAACATAATTCCCATTTCCTATTTTTTCCACAGCTCCACATTGGATGAGCTCCTTTACATATTTATAAACTGTCTGTTTTGAAATTCCAAAAGCCTCAGAAGCCCTCCCTATTATATTATCCTGTCCCCTAAAAATTTTTTCCATAATATAATACTTTATCCGTTCTCTTTTATTTACTGTCAGAGACATAATCTCTACCCCTTATCTTTATAGTTCCTATTTCTATTATACATAATATTCATCATTTTTCAATATATCTTTTTTATTTTTCTATTTATTATTATACATTTTTAAACTTATATTCAAAATTCCCCATAATTTTCTGCATTTTGCAAATGATAGGTCTGCCAGGGGCAAAAGAACAACGTTCTCTCCCCTGGCAGACCTACCACTTACAAAATATAACTCTATATCGGCAACAGCCACATTGCAATATTAAAATAAACAAAAACCGAGCAGCTGTCTACAATCGTTGTAATCAACGGCGCCGCCATAATAGCAGGGTCCAGATTCAGCTTTTTTGCCAGCATAGGAAGCACGCAGCCCATGGACTTTGCCAGAATAATAGTTGCAACCAAGGTCAAACCCAATACCAGGGCAATTTCCCAGCTATGGTAAAAAATATAGACCCGTAAGCCGTTTACCACGGCCAGACAGGAGCTTACTAAAAGGGCTATTCTTATTTCTTTAAAAATTACGCGAAAAAAGTCCTTTAAATGAATTTCATCTACCGCCAATCCCCGGATAATCATTGTAGAACTTTGAGAACCGCAGTTTCCTCCGGTCCCCATAATCATCGGAATAAACGATACCAAAAGCGGAATCGTCTCAAAAGCCTTCTCATAGTAAGTAAGAATACTGCCTGTTATCGTGGCTGAAAGCATAAGAAATAAAAGCCAGAAAATACGGTTTTTTCCATGCTCCCAAACAGAGGTTTTAAAATAAGAATCCTCGCTTGGCGTCATTGCCGCCATAATTTCAAAGTCTTCTCTGGTTTCCTCCTGGATAACATCCATCGCATCATCAAAGGTAACGATACCTACCAGCCGATTCTCTTTATCTACCACAGGTATCGCCAGAAAACCATACTTGTCAAATTTTTTCGCTACATCCTCCTGGTCGTCCAGAGTCTCTATAGAGATATAGCTGGTTTCCATAATATCTCCGACCAGGCTTTCCATATCGGATAAAAGCAGAGTTTTGACAGAAACGATACCTGCCAGCTTCTTATTTGTCTCTGTCACATAACAGGTATAAATCGTTTCTTTATCTACGCCCGTAGAGCGTATCCTTGCAAAAGCTTCTGCTACCGTCATAGTTTTTCGGAGACTGACGTACTCGATGGTCATTATGCTTCCCGCGCTATCCTTCGGGTATTTCAAAAGCTCATTAATTGCCTTTCTGGATTCCGGGTCCGAATGCTTTAAAATTCTTTTTACCACATTAGCAGGCATCTCCTCGATAATATCAACCGTATCGTCCATGTACAGCTCGTCTAATACCTCTTTTAGCTCTCTATCGCTAAACGCCTGTATCAGCTCTTCCTGCACGTCCGGTTCCATTTCAACAAAAACCTCCGCCGCTAATTCCTTTGGAAGAATCCGATAGAGTAAAAGAACCTCTTCCTTTGTACATTCCATTAGAAGAATGGCAATATCCGCTGGCTCCATATCCTTTAAAATATTTCCCGCCGAAATATATTTTTTCTCTTCCAGAAGCTCTTCTATTCTTTCCCTCACTGCCATTCCTCCTTCTATATATTATCTGCTTTACGCCAGCTTTCTTCCCATAACAACTCCCATAACAGATGCCATCATAAGACCCCTGGTCCATCCGCTGGAATCTCCCAGGCAGTAGAGCCCCTCAATATTTGTATTCAATTCCTCATTCATCTTTACCCGGTTACTGTAAAATTTTATCTCTGGCGCATACAGAAGCGTCTCATAAGCCGCAA
>CATKYY010000052.1 GCA_949841225.1 uncultured Acetivibrio sp. | reverse complement strand
GTCGGCCCTCCGGCCCAGAGCGTAAAGTTCGTAGAGAGTACGGTTACAATAAAGGAAGGCGATAAGACTACTCTGAAAGCCGTACTAAAGCCGGGGACTACGGTAGAAACCGGAAAGTATAAGTCTGAGGACAAGGAGATTGCAGTAGTCACATCAAGCGGGACAGTTACCGCACTGAAAACAGGCGAGGTAAAAATTACGATTACTATTGCCAGCGGAGCCTCCGATACTTGTACTATAATAGTAGAATAATAAGCAGCAGAAAGCCGTGAAGACCTGGATAAAAGGGGATTCACGGTTTTTTGTATGTAAAAGGAAGCGGCGTGCGGGAGCAAGAAAAGTTTATTTATTCTTGACAGAGGAAAGAAATTTAGGCAGAATAAAAGTAAGATAGGATTAGAAAGGGGAAGCGGCTATGAAAAAATATAAGAGGATATTTGTGGTGGTTATGGACTCTTTAGGGGTAGGAGCTATGGAGGATTCGGAGCGTTTTGGAGATATTGGGGTGGATACCCTGGGACATATTTCTGAGAAGATGGAGAAATTCCAAATTCCAAATCTTCAAAAGCTGGGATTAGCGAATCTTCATCCGTTAAAGCAGGTAGAGCCGGTGAAAAAGCCGATGGCTTGTTATATGAGGATGAAAGAGGCAAGCAATGGCAAGGATACGATGACCGGCCATTGGGAAATGATGGGTTTGAAAATAGAAAAGCCATTTCAAACCTTTACAGATACCGGCTTTCCAAAGGAATTGATTGAGGAGCTGGAGCAGCGGACAGGCAAAAAGATTATTGGAAATAAAAGCGCCAGCGGTACGGAAATTCTGGAGGAGCTGGCAGAAGAGGAAATTGCGACCGGAGCTATGATCGTATATACTTCTGCGGATTCGGTTTTGCAAATTTGCGGAAATGAAGAGACTTTCGGGCTTGAGGAGCTTTACCGTTGCTGCGAGATTGCTAGGGAAATTACGATGAAGGATGCGTGGAAGGTAGGCCGCGTAATTGCGCGCCCTTATACAGGGAAGAAAAAGGGTGAGTTTAAAAGAACCAGCAACCGCCATGATTATGCGTTGAAGCCATATGGCCCAACTGTTTTGAACGCTTTAAAGGATGCCGGATTGGATGTGCTTTCGGTTGGAAAGATTAATGATATTTTTGTAGGAGAGGGGATTACGGAGGCTTACCGCTCTAAATCTTCCGTACATGGGATGGAGCAGACCATCGAGCTGGCGGATAAGGAGTTTACCGGACTTTGCTTTGTAAATCTGGTGGATTTTGACGCCCTCTGGGGTCATAGAAGAGATCCCCTTGGCTATGGAAGAGAAATTGAGAAGTTTGATGAAAAGCTGGGAATTTTGCTGGAAAAGCTTCGGAAGGACGACCTTTTAATTATTACGGCGGACCATGGAAACGACCCTACTTATACAGGAACGGACCATACGCGGGAAAAGGCGCCGTTTTTAGCATATTCTCCTTCTTTAGAGGAGGGAAGGGGACTGACGGAAGCAGAAACCTTTGCGGTGGTCGGCGCTACGGTCGCAGATAATTTTGAAGTAGAAATGCCGGAAAATACGATTGGAAGCTCAATTTTGGAATATTTGCAGTAGACGTTGGAAACGGCCTTTGCATATATTATCAAAAGATAGTATATGCGGAGGCTTTTTTTGTATGGATGCGTCAAGTTGTGAAGATATTATTTATTCGGATAATTATGGGGATTATATCATGGAAACTTTTTCATACCCCGAGGTAGCGGAGGAATTTTTTGAAGCGGAGTGCGCTCAGGTGGTTGACAGTAGGAGCGTGGTTTTGCATAGAAGAGTTCCAGGGAACCCAGAAGCATATTTGAATATATATGGATACAGCGCTATGCCCAAGTGCTATGGAGTTATGGATACTACAAGTATGGAATCCAGCGGCGTGCTGCAGTTGCGCCGCCTGCCTTATCTAAATTTGTATGGAGAAGGGGTTTTAGTTGGGGTTGTAGATTCGGGCATTGACTATAGCCATCCGGCTTTTATTAATGGAGATGGAACAAGCCGGATTTTTTCCATTTGGGATCAGACAATAAGAGAGGGGCCGAAGCCAAAAGGTTTTTTATATGGGACGGAATATCGCAGGGAGCAGATTAATGAGGCTCTTAGAGCGGAAAATCCTATGGAAATAGTACCGGAAATAGATCTTTCTGGTCATGGAACTTTTATGGCTGGAATTGTGGCCGGAAATGAAATGCCTGGAGAGGATTTTACAGGAGTTGCGCCTTTAGCGGATTTGGTTATTGTAAAGCTGAAGGAGGCAAAAAGCAGTTTGAAACGGTATTATGGAATTGGGGAGGATAAGGAGGCGTATCAGGAGAACGACATTATGCTGGGTATACGGTATGTGCAGTCCATTGCTCTGGAAAGGAATATGCCTGTAGTAATCCTTGTAAGTATGGGTACCAATGGAGGAAATCATACTGGCGAGCTGCCTCTGTCCCGTTTTTTTGAAAGAAGCGCTATAATTCCTGGTATAGCTTGCGTATGCGGCGCGGGAAATGAAGGAGGAAGGGGGCATCATTACCAAAAGGAGCGGCTGGAGGCGGGGAGCCAAGATACGGTAGAAATGAATGTGGCGGAGGGTGAGACAGGGCTTACCCTGGAGCTTTGGGCTAAGACTCCGCAGTTGTTTACTATAGGTTTAAGATCTCCTTTGGGAAATAGTACAGGACTTCTACCAGTGTGGTATGGAAGAGGGACAACGCCGATTATTTTTCCTTTAGAGAACAGTAGGGTTTTTGTAGAGTATACAGTTGTAGAACAGTATACGGGCGATGAGGTAATTGTAATTAGGATTCTTGATCCAACGCCGGGCCTGTGGCGGATTGAGGTGAGGAATGAGGCGGAATATATGGCGGGTTTTAATATATGGATGCCAATAGAAAATTTTCTGAGTCCAGAAACCCGCTTTTTAAACCCGGAGCCGGATACAACGGTATGCGAGCCTGGAAATGCAGAAAATGTTCTGACAGCTACAGCATATAATCATATGGATGGCGGAATTTATATTAACGCCAGCCGCGGGTACGCCAACAGCGGAGCTATAAAGCCGGATATTGCAGCTCCGGGAGTCAATGTTTATGGTCCTGTGTCAGGAGGCGGCTTTGGAAGGAAAAGCGGCACCTCTGTAGGAGCAGCCCATTGCGCCGGGGCCGCGGCTCTTATGCTGGAATGGGGAGTTGTTCGTGGAAATAATGTAGGGATACAGACAACAGAAATAATCAATACTTTAATCCGGGGAGCCGACAGGGAAACTATGGAGTACCCAAACCGCGTTTGGGGTTATGGAAAGCTGAATTTGTACAGGGCTTTCGGACAGCTTCGTCCATCCAGATAATTTGTGCTTTTGCCAGGGAATCTCCTATTGAAATTCTTTTTTGTTTTTTGTAAAATGAAAGTGATAAAATTAGAAAGCGTTTTCACTTATGGGGAGATGAAAAATAAAGGATAGATCATTTTTCAGGTGAGAGGGAGCGTTGGATGTGCCAGGAGGAAATGGTCAAATGAAAAAAGCGATGAATCAATCGGTAGTAAACTTTATTTTGAATGGAGTTTCCATTCTTGCATTGTTGTTTATGGTGTTTTCTATGTTTTCAAACAATAAAGCGAGCCAAGGACTTAATGCGGCAAATGAAAAAAGGTATGAACTGACTTATAATGCGAACCGTTTTATGAACGGGTCGTCTTATTTGACAAATGAAGTGAGAGCCTTTGCTACAACGGGGAATCAGGAGCATTATGACAATTATTGGAATGAGGTTAATCAGTTAAAAAATCGCGAGCAGGGCGTCGCAGCTATGCAGGAAATTGGAATTACTGAGGAAGAACAGAAAATGATTGATGATATGGCTTCTCTTTCTAATGAGCTGGTACCTTTGGAAGAAGAGGCGATGAACCAGGTGAAGACAGGGCAGAGACAGAGAGCTATTGATTATGTATACGGCGCAGAATACAGAGCCGCTATTGCAGAAATTAATTCTCTGAAGGAGCAGTTTCTGAAGGCGCTGGATACGAGGACGTCGGATGAAATAAAGTCGATAGAGCAGAAAATCGGGTATATCAGGACGACTATATTTTTTGCGCTGCTTATGGTTGGAGTTATGCAGATACTTAGTATGGCGTTTACCAGGAAGCGGGTATTGCGTCCTGTGATTGCAGTCAGAGATCAAATGGTGGAGATTTCCCAGGGAAATCTTTCTGCCGGATTTCCTTTGGAATCGGATACTTCTGAAATTGGAATGCTGGTAGAATCCATTCATGAGACGAAGAGGGAGCTTAAGAAATATATTCAGGATATTGATTCTAAATTAGCTCAAATGGCAAAGGGAAATATGGATTTGAATATAGATATTAATTATCGCGGGGAGTTTTTACCGATTCAAAATGCAATGACCCAGATTTTGGATGCCCTCAATCATTCTCTTTCTAAAATTAGCTGGACAGCGGGACAGGTATCAAAGGAGTCAAAAAAGATGGCTTCTGGGGCGCAGGTGCTGTCGACTGGAACTGTAAAGCAGGCGGCCGCCGTTCAGGAGCTGTCCGCCAGCATACAGGAAATTTCCGGGCAGGTAGAACGTACTTCTGAGGATGCGGATAATGCTCACAGGGCTTCTAATGAGGCGGCGCAGAAGCTGAAAATCTGTAATGAGAAGATGGAAGCTTTAACGGCGGCTATGGAGGATATTTCCAAATCCTCCCATCAAATTGGCGGAATTATTAAGACGATTGAGGACATATCTTTTCAAACTAATATTTTGGCGTTAAATGCGGCGGTAGAGGCGGCCCGCGCCGGAGAAGCAGGAAAGGGCTTTGTAGTTGTAGCGGATGAGGTGCAGAGCCTGGCGAATAAAAGTTCTGTTTCTGCGCAGGGGATTACAGAGCTAATTGAGAACTCCATGCGGCTTGTTGAATATGGAACTAGTTTGTCTGAGGACACAACAGAAGCTCTTTCTACAGTTGTCTCCAGTTCGCAGAAATCGACGGATATGGTGGAGAGAATCGCAGAGTCTGCAATGCAGCAGGCACAGTCGCTGCGGCAGGTAAAACAGGGGATGGAGCAAATATCCGATGTAGTCCAGACCAATGCTGCTACGGCTGAAGAATCTGCATCTTTAGCAATCCAGTTGGAGGGGCAGGCAGAGGAGCTGCAGGCCTCCGTTCATAGATTCCGTTTACGCAGATAATTTTAATGTAAGGTGGAAAGCATCCAGTTAAATGGGTGCTTTCTTGGTTCTATACAAAATTTGAGTTTGGGCTGTATCCTATTGTAAGAAACATGACATATAGTTGTCGTGAATGGACTGTTAAACTGTTTAAGAAGGAGCGCATATGAAAATTGACCGTTTAATTGGAATTCTGTCAATTCTGCTACAAAGGGATATGGTAACTGCTCCCTATCTGGCAGAGCGGTTTGAGGTTTCCAGGAGAACTATCAGCCGGGATATTGAGAATTTATGTAAGGCTGGAATCCCCATTATAACAAGGCAGGGAGCTGGCGGCGGGATTTCTGTTATGGAAAATTATAAAGTGGACAAGACTGTGCTGACAAGGTCGGAGATGCAGGATATTTTAGCTGGAATCCGGGGACTGCACAGTATTCATGGGACAAACTATTACGGGCAGTTAATGGAGAAGCTGTCAGCCGGTTCATCTGATTTTATGGAGGGAGACCAGAGCATTCTTATTGACTTGGCTTCCTGGTATAAGGATTCTCTTGCAGTGAAAATTCAGTTGGTTCGGGAGGCGATTGCCAGCCGGACAGAGCTGGAATTTCTCTATTTCTCACCAAAAGGAGAGAGCAAAAGGCGAATAGAGCCGTATTATCTTATTTTTCGATGGTCGAGCTGGTATGTATGGGGCTGGTGCGGCAGGCGGAAGGATTTTCGCCTGTTTAAACTGAACCGGGCGGAGGAGCTGCAGCTAAGTAAAAATCATTTTGAAAAAAGGAAAGCCCCCATGCCGGATTTAAGCAACGAGAAAATTTTCTCCGGCGGTTTTCAGGTAAAGGCTATTTTTGAAGCCGCCTGTAAATGGAGACTGGTGGAGGAATTTGGGAGAGAATGTTATGAGGAGCAGGAGGATGGGAGGCTTTTGTTTCATGGGGAATATACCGACCAGGAAAACCTGATTACATGGCTTTTGACCTTTGGAGACAGCGTACAGCTTTTAAAGCCGGAAAATATCCGGGAAGAAATGAAAAGGGTCATTGGAAATATGCAGAAAAACTATGGTAAGTATTAAGACGCCAAAAGTCCTGCCAGGGAATGGTATTTGGCGCTTGAATCCCAGAGATATGGAAAGGAGACAGAAAAGATGAATATGAAATTAGATGGATTTGGAATTTTAGTGAAAGATATGGCGGTTATGGTGCGTTTTTACAGGGATGTGTTTGGATTTGAAATTAAGGAAGCTGAAGATGCCGATAATGTATATCTGGAAAAGGATGGAACTTTATTTTTATTGTACCGTAGAACGGATTTCGAGAAAATGACTGGAAAAACGTTTTCTTATGCAGAAGGGATTAACGGACATTATGAGATAGCGATGAGCGTAGAGAATTTTGCCGCGGTAGACGAAGCCTTTGCCAAGGTGACGAAGGCGGGGGCAAGGGCTGTGCTGGAGCCGACGACAGAGCCATGGGGGCAGCGTACCTGCTATGTGGCGGACCCGGAAGGGAATCTGATTGAAATAGGTTCTTTTGTAAAATAATGAGCAGAGTTACTGAGGAGTTGTAAGGGACAATGGCATTTGATTACAAGAAAGAATATAAGGAATTTTACTTGCCGCCTAAAAAACCGGGAATTATTGAAATACCGGAAATGAATTATATTGCCGTTAAGGGAAGGGGAAATCCTAATGTTCCAGATGGAGATTACAAGAAGGCTATCGGTTTATTGTATGGGATTGCTTTTATTATAAAAATGAGTTATAAGGGGCCATATAAGATTAACGGATATTTTTCCTATGTGGTGCCGCCTCTGGAGGGACTTTGGTGGCAGGAGGGGCTTTGCGTCCAGTGTATGCATATAGGAAGCTATGATCAGGAGTCGGAAACGATCAGGAAAATGGAGGCTTATGCGGCGGAGGAAGGGTATGGGCTGGATTTTTCTGCGACAAGACGTCACCATGAAATCTACCTCAGTGATCCACGCAGGGCAGCAGAGGAAAGGCTGCGGACAGTAATCCGGCATCCTATAAAAGCAGTATAAGAAGCTAAAATATAGTTCCCATGGAGACAGAAATATCTGCCTGATTTTCCAATAGCGCGTGAATAGAGCATTCTAGTCCTCTGGAAATGGTTTCTAAGGACATGCTGGCCGTTCCCGCCGGTTTATTAACAGCTTGCTGGGAGGCGTAAGGCACATGGATAAAGCCGCCGCGCATTTGAGGGTATTTTTTGTCAATGAGGTATAAAAGGGTATACATCAGCGTATTGCATACAAAGGTTCCCGCGGTATAGGATAAGAAGGCGGGGATACCGTTTTTTCGGATTTCCGTTACCATTGCTTTTACTGGGAGGCTTGAAAAATAGGCGTTTTCTCCATCGGTTTTAATCGGCTTATCAATGGGTTGGAAGCCTTCATTATCCGGGATGCGGGCGTCCTGGAGATTGATGGCTACTTTTTCTATTGTTATACCAGAGCAGCCTCCGGCTTGTCCAACACAGATGACAACCTCCGGCTGATGGCTTTTTATAGCTTTTTCCAGCGTAGCGCCGGATTTTTCAAAAACGGTTGGAATTTCCAGCTTTATAAGCTGGGCTGTACAAATCTTGTCTGGCAAGAGCTTTATCGCTTCATATGCGGGATTAACAGATTCTCCTCCGAAAGGCTCAAAGCCGGTAAGCATTATTTTCATAGGTTTTTCTCCTATTCTCTTTCTATTCTTCTTTTTCTGAAGATAGCATAAAACATTAGAAAGTTCAAGGGCTTTTAACAGCCAGGCTTGCAAAATACGGAAATTGAGGTTCCGGCGGGATTGTAATTATGGTTTTTAAATGGTATAATAACGGAAAATAAGGTTTAAAGAACAGGAGGAACATTATGAAAAAGCTAATAAGGCTGGGAGCCCTTGTGCTTGTGATTATGATGGCGGCTGTCGGCTGTGGGGAAAAGAAAGAAGAAGCGCCTGCTCAGGAGCTGTATCCGGTTACTATTAATGGAAAGGAAATCCGCATAGGAGAAACGAAGGTACAGACGCTTTTGGATGAAGGGCTGAGGATTACTACCTCGGAAATGACAGAGGACAAGCAGATTAATGAGTATGAGATTGACCCGGAAGCAGAGCTGGAGCCGATGACCTATTATACAGGGGGCTCCGTTTGGGTTACCGATTCTATTTACGCCCATATTTCTATAGCTACCGACGAGGAAGCGGTACGGATGGGAGACGCTACCATTGGCCGCCTGGAGTTCAGTTTAATAAGCGGAGAAGAGGATGAATTAAAAAAGATTACGCTCAACGGCGTGCCTGTAAATGAAATTACCAGAGAAAAGGCCGGGGAGATGTTTCCTGATTTTACGGGCGATGAGTATATGTGGCTTCAGTATGGTACTGATTATGAATACAATATGAGCTTTGATAACGACGGGAACTTAACAGGTTTTTCTTTAGAAAAGAAATATGATGTAGACTGGCTTGGGGATAAGAGCGAATAAAATCTGACAGGCTGTGATAAAAAAGAAAAAGCAGAGACGGGCATAAGATTCTCTGCTTTTTCTTTTTTCGGCTCATGTCTTTGGAAAAGCTCTCTTTAGCAGTGGAATTGTCGGCAGAGCTTATGGCATTTGCATTTTCAGCAGGGATAGTGGTAAAATAGAAAGGAAAATATAAATATTAGGGAAATAGACAGGAAGTTTACGAGGGGAGAAAGGAAATGAAAACAGATTACGGGAATAAAGGGATGGCGCTTTTAAAAAAAGGGCAGAAAGGCGTTGTTTACGCTATATTCAGCCGTTTTGGGGTGGTTTTCCTTATGTTTGCGGTACAGATAATGTTCTTTTTTAGCATTTTTCAATGGTTTAAAGGGTTTTTACCACATATTTTGGGTGGAAGCGTGCTGTTTACGGCAGTTATGGTAATTTATCTTTTAAACAGCCGGATTAATCCTACGGCAAAGATTACTTGGCTGGTTGTAATTATGCTGTTGCCTATATTTGGCGTTCTTTTATTTTGGTATACCCAGAGCGATATTGGGCACAGGGCGTTAAAGGAGTGTATGGATCATTTGATTTTAAGTACGAAGGAAGAGATTTCCCAGAAGCGGGAGGTATTGGAAAGGCTCTCCTCTGAAAACCCAGGGGCGGCTGCGCTGGCTCATTATATACGGCGGAGCGGCTGTCATCCGGTATATGAAAAAACAGACGTCGCCTATTTTCCTTTAGGGGAAGATAAGTTTGAAGAAATGCTAAAGCAGCTGGAGGCGGCAAAGCATTTTATTTTTATGGAATATTTTATTATAGATGAAGGGCTGATGTGGGGCAGGATTTTGGAAATACTTGTAAAGAAGGCGGCTGAGGGTGTGGACGTCCGCGTTATGTACGACGGAACCTGTGAATTTGCTCTGCTTCCCCATGATTATCCAAAACGCCTGAAAGCGTTGGGAATCCGATGCAAAATATTTGCTCCGGTAACGCCGTTTCTGTCTACCCATTATAATTACAGGGATCATAGAAAAATTCTGATAATAGACGGGCATACGGCCTTTAATGGAGGGATTAATCTTGCAGATGAGTATATTAATCAGAAGGTAAAGTACGGGCACTGGAAAGATACGGCGGTTATGCTGAAGGGCGAGGCGGTAAAAAGCTTTACTTTGATGTTTTTACAGATGTGGGGAATTGATGAAAGAAAAGAAGAATTTAAGCATTTTCTTTCCTATCCGGCAGAGCCGGCAAAGGGGGCCGGGGGCTATGTAATCCCTTACGGCGATTGTCCGTTAGACGGGGACAAGCTGGGGGAGAGGGTGTATATGGATCTATTGAACCGCGCTATGAAATATGTACATATTATGTCGCCATATTTAATTTTAGATGGAGAAATGGAAACGGCTCTTAAATTTGCGGCGGAAAGGGGCGTCGAGGTCATATTACTGCTTCCGGGAATCCCGGATAAGGCCGTTCCTTATGCCCTGGCAAAAACTCATTATGCGTCTTTACTGGAATCAGGAGTAAAAATTTACGAATATACGCCTGGCTTTGTACATGCGAAGGTATTTGTCAGCGATGATAGGGCAGCGGTAGTAGGAACAATTAATTTGGATTATCGCAGTCTTTACCACCATTTTGAGGCGGCTACTTATTTGTACAATACAGACTGCATACCAGAAATTGAGGCGGATTTCCAGGCAACTTTAGAAAAATGCAGGGAGGCTACGCCAGAAACGGTTAAAAAAGAGAGGTGGACGGTTAAAATAACAGGGCGGCTAATGAAGGCGATCGCTCCTTTAATGTAAAATACGCTCTGGTTTTGGGAGGAATAGATGTATGGAACAGATTCAGAATATGACAGAAGGAAAGCCGATGAAGCTGCTTTTCTTTTTTACCTTGCCGCTTATGGTAGGAAGCATTTTCCAGCAGCTTTATACGGTGGTAGATACGGCGATTGTGGGACAAGGGGTTGGTATGGATGCTTTGGCGGCCCTTGGTACGGTGGACTGGCTTACCTGGATGCTTCTCAGCATTGCCCAGGGCTTTACTCAGGGATTTTCTATCCGGGTTTCACAAAAGTATGGTGAAGGCGATACGGAAGGGCTGAAAAAGGCCATTGGCTCGTCCGCAAGGCTTTCTGTTTTTATTACGATTCTTTTTTCTGTCTTGAGCCAGGCGGGACTTCCTTTGTTTTTGCAGTTTCTGCGCGTACCGGCGGAATTAAGAGATATGGCGGCCTTATATACTCGTATTTTGTTTGCCGGATTTCCTGCCGTGGTATTTTATAATTTCTGTTCTTCGGTACTTCGCGCGGTAGGAGACAGCAAAACGCCGCTGAAGGTTATGATAGTAGCGGCGGTTACAAACATTATACTGGATTTGCTTACGGTATTTGTTTTTGGATGGGGGATTGCAGGCGCGGCGGCAGCGACTGTTTTTTCTCAGTGTTTGTCAGGGCTGCTTTGCGCGCTGAAAATTTGGAGAACCCCGAAGCTTTGTTTTGGAAGGGAGCATTGGAAGGCGAATCTTCCTTTGGAGAGGCATTTGATAAAGATGGGGCTGCCGATGGCGGCTAAAAATATCATTATTGCCCTTGGGGGAATGATGGTGCAAAAGATTGTAAACGGTTTTGGAATGAGCTTTATCGCCGGGTTTACTGCAACGAATAAGCTATACGGTCTTCTTGAAATTGCGGCTATTTCTTATGGTTATGCGGTTACTACCTATGTGGGGCAAAATTATGGGGCCGCCCAGTTAAAGCGGATTAAAGGCGGAGTACGGTCGGCTGTGGTTTTATCGGTTGCAACCTCCCTGCTGATTGGCGCTGTTATGCTTGTATTTGGCAGGCCGGTTACCATGCTTTTTATATCTTCAAAGGAGCCCGGCCTTGCGGCTGCTGCGGGAGAGACCGCATATTTGTATCTTTGCATTATGAGTGTGTTTTTGCCTCTTTTGTACCTTTTGTATGTTTACCAGGCGGCTCTGCAGGGAATGGGAAATACGGTGATTTCTATGGTTTCTGGTATGATTGAGTTTGTCCTTCGGGTGGGCGTGGCGGCTGTCATTGGCATAACCGGCTATGAAAAGGGGATTTTTAGCGCGGAGGTTATCGCCTGGTTTGGCGCGGCTGTATTTTTGATGGCGGAGTATTACCTAAGTATTCGCAGAAAAGAAAAGACCGTCTATTAAGGAGTGTTTTCAAACGCTTCTTAATAGATGGCCAAAAGCCTCGTATCCGCAATATTTTATTTAATACGGAATTGCCCGATCAGACTGTTTAGAGTATTCGCCTGGCTGGATAATTCTTTAGAAACCTCCGCGCTTTCTTTAGCGGCGGCGGAATTTGCCTGTACTACCCTGGAAATTTCTTTAATTCCCTCTTCTACAGAAGCAACCATTTCAGATTGCCGGGCGCTGGCAAGGGAAATTTCATCCATCAGGGTTTTGATGGATTGAATGCAGTCGTTTATGATTTGCATGGCTGAAATTGCGTGGCTTGTTGATTCTGTTCCTGTTTTTGCCGCCTGAATAGAACGGCCGATTAGCACGTCTGTGTTTTCAGCGGCTTCGGAGGATCTGGCTGCAAGGCTTCGTACCTCGTCGGCTACTACCGAAAATCCCTTTCCGTTTTCGCCGGCTCTGGCGGCTTCAACGGAGGCGTTTAGAGCCAGAATATTAGTTTGAAAGGCTATATCTTTAATTGTCTTTATAATACTTTCGATTTGGGTTGAGGACTGGTCGATATTTTTTGTAGCGGCAGTTAACTGAGCCATTTTTTCGTCGGTCTCAATGGCATAATCGTTGGCTTTGCCTACTAGTTTGCTGGCATCGCTACAGCGCACTGCGCTGTTTTTTATTTGTGAAGTAAGCTCCATCATATGGGATACAAGTCCGTCAACAGATACCGACTGCTCCATGCTTCCCTGGGAAAGGGTCTGAATTCCGGCGGATACCTGGTAGGCGTTGGAATCGACCTGGTTGGCGACCTGAGAAATATTATACATTACGTTGGTGAGATTGCTTCGGATTGATTTTAAGCTTTCAGAAAGAATTTTGAAATCACCGATATAATACGCTTCATTTTTTGCCACGTCTACGGCGATATTGCCGTCTGCCATTTCTCCTAGGATTCGTCCAATATCTTCAATGGTTTTCCGCAGGCAGCTACATACATCGTGGGTGGTTTGTGCAATCATACCAATTTCATCTGTCCGGCCATAAAAGGCTTCTAGTTCCCGGTCTGCAGAGAGATTTAAATTTCCCAGCTGGCTTATTGCGCGTTCTACAGCCATAAGCTCTTTGCCCTGTCTGTGCAGGATGAAGAGCATAACAAGCAGAATAACCGCTGTTACTGCTGCGCATAACGCGCCGACGACAATACGCACCGTTGTTACTGCGGCATAAACTTCTACGGCATTATCCCGGACCATAAATACCCAGCCCCGGTCTTTTAAGTATTTGTAAACGACAAGCTGTTCTACGTTGTTTTCGTCTTGATAGGAATATGTATTGGCCTCGGTTCCTCCATCGGCTTTAATCCGGCGGATGATTTCCTGATACCCTTTGTCCTGCGTTTCGGTATTTAATAGCGATTCATTTTCATGATATAGATACACGCCCGTTTCTGCGTTTAAGAATACATATTCGCTGTTAGGCAGACCCTTTATATCCAGTC
>CATKYY010000051.1 GCA_949841225.1 uncultured Acetivibrio sp. | reverse complement strand
TACAAGGCCGCTAAGGACGATACCAATATTTGCAATGTAGGGAATGCCAAGATTGCAAATATAGTCTATCATTTTGATTGCAGACAAAATTGGGGCGATAATCCCACAGGCGATAAAAGTAGGAGCTATGATTGCTAAACTGGGAATTATAAACAATCCAGAAAAACCCACGAGACTGTAAAATGCACAAACAGTCAGAAATCTGTTCCAACTAAAGCCGCTTTCTTTTGACAGAAGATTGCCAAGATAAGCCTTTGCTAAATCCTTGGGATTACTTAATCTTTCAATAATCTGTTCTGCAGGAACTCCAGCGTTTTGCAGCTCCAGCATTTCGCTTTTGATTTCTTTGATAATGTCAATTCGTTCTGAAATGGCGACAGGTTTTAAATATTTTTCCATTTTTTCCAGGTAGTCTTCTAATATTTTTTCCATAATTTCCTCCATTCTGCACGGTTTTTGTGCATAGATTGAAAATTTCAATTTTTTAATTTTCCTAATTCATTGACTGCATTTAATAGATTGTCCCATTCTATAAACATCATAGAAAGATATTCCTGTCCCTTATCCGTAATGGAATAATATTTTCTTGGGGGCAGTCCCTCGACGCTTTCCTGCCAGGAAGAGGAAATGTATTCTTCTTTTAACAGTCTTCTGAGCAATGGATAAATAGTATTTTCCTTGGCGGCTATGATAGGATATTTTTCTAATGTACTGATAATTTCATATCCATAAGACGGCTCCTGATAAAAGGAGCTTTTAAAGGATGGGTTCTATGGGGGATTGAAGGATAAAATGGTTTTTGGAAAAAGTAATTAAACCGTCTTTTTGAAGCCGGGAAAGTTCGGCGGACATGGCGCTGCGGTCTACAGCCAGGTAATCAGCCAGCTGCTGGCGGTTAAAAGGAATGGAAAATTCCGGGCTTCTTGCAGTAACGGCTTGAGTGGAAAGATAAGAAAGTAATTTTTCCCGGGTAGTTTTTTTAGAAATATGTTCTATTTTTTTCGTCAGCATTCGGTTTTTTTCTGCCAGCAGAGCCAGAAGATTGCAGATTAAACGGCTGTGGAAGGAACAGGTGGCTGAGCAGGTGGAAAAGAGCCGGGATATATCTAAAAAAAGAACAACGACTGGCTCAGGGGCGACAGCGCTGACTGCCAGAGGTTCATGGGGGAGGCAGGCGTAGGTTTCGCCAAATAGCTCTCCCTCTTTGATATTGCCTATAATACTGCGGTTTCCCCAGAAGTCCTCCTGAATAATATGGACGGAGCCAGAAAGTACCAGACCGGCAGATTTTAGAAAATCTCCAGCGCGAAGCAGGTATGCATCTTTTTGGCAGCTTTTTAATTGAGGGGAAAGGCAGGAAAGAAGCGTTTCTATTTCTTTTTCTGAAATACCCTGAAATAAAAAGCACTTTTTTAAAACAGGGAGATAAGTGGTAAGCTTCATAAAATTCTCCTTAAAATGTTGGAAATACAACGTATGATTGAAATGGATTATAGTATAGTAAAAAGCGGAAGTCAAGAGGAAAACATTTGGGTATCCGCATTTTGGAAATGGCAGGCCTGTCAGGGATGGAAAACGGCTGTCCTGCTTTCACACACCGAAGCAAAGTACAAATCTGCGCCTTTGTATGCCGGATTCAGACATAAATGTCTGTCTCTGGCATACAAAACTACAGATTTGTGCTTTTAACGGTGCATATCAATGCAGGACTGCCGTTTTCTTTTCCCAACAGGCCTGTCATTTCCAAAATGCGGATACTCAGCGAAAAGAACAATAAATATTCTAAATAGTGAAAATGGAGGATTTTATATGATAAGAAAGATTATTGAGATAGATCAGGAAAGGTGTAATGGTTGCGGGGCTTGCGCCGCTGCGTGCCATGAAGGGGCTATTGCCATGGAAGAGGGAAAGGCTGTTTTGACCAGAGATGATTACTGCGACGGCTTGGGCGATTGTCTGCCGGCCTGCCCAATGGATGCCATTCATTTTGTTGAAAGAGAAGCGGCGGCTTATGACGAGGCGGCTGTTATGGAAAACAAAAAGAGAAAGCAGCCGCTGAAAAATTGGCCGGTACAGATAAAGCTGGCTCCAGTAAAAACTTCATATTTTGAGGGAGCTGATCTTATGATTGCGGCTGATTGCACAGCGTTTGCATTTCGGAATTTTCATGAGTCCTTTGTAAAAAACAGAATTACATTGATAGGCTGTCCAAAGCTAGACATGGTTGATTATTCGGAAAAGCTGGGAGAAATTCTTAAAAATAATGAGATTAATAGCCTGACTGTTGTGAGAATGGAGGTTCCTTGCTGCGGCGGTCTTGTAATGGCGGTAAAAAAGGCGGTAGAATACAGCGGGAAACGGTTTCCGCAGCAGGTAGTTACCATTAGTACTGAAGGAAAAATATTAGAATAAGAGGCGGGGAAATTTTTATGTAATAGCGGCATAGGTATTCAACATATAGTAGTAAAAAAAGGTATGGGGGAATACGAATGATTTATATTGTGGTTCCGGGGGATACGGTAGAAAGGATTGCTGAAAAAACCGGGAGCAGCCTGGAAATGCTTATTTATGCGAATCAGTTAGTATATCCATATAGCCTGGCGGTTGGCCAGGCTCTTTTTATTCCGGGAGAAGGGAGGGGAGAAAGAGGGATAAGGACCAACGGTTATGCTTATACTTATATTGAACCCTGGGTGCTTTCTCAGACGCTGCCTTATCTTTCAGAGCTTTCTGTTTTTTCTTATGGGTTTACAAGAGAAGGAAATCTGGTTCCTCCGCCCAGAGATGATACCTGGATGATAGAGGCGGCAAAAGAAGCCGAAACGCTGCCAGTTTTGACGCTGACTCCTTTGGATGAGCTGGGGCGGTTTAATAATAATTTAATTACGTCTATTGTGCAAAATGCAGAGGCCAGGCGGAATTTAATTAATCAGGTGATGGAAATGGTAAGGCAGAAAGGCTATGGCGGAGTTGACATTGATTTTGAATATATCCGCAGGGAGGACAGAGACGGGTTTACCGCTTTTACTGCGCAGATGGCGGAGGCGCTGCACCAGGAGGGATACCAGATGTCGATAGCTTTGGCGCCGAAAACTTCCAGAGATCAGCCGGGATTGTTATATGAAGGAAAGGATTATGGGGCTTTGGGAGCGATTGCAGATCATGTGCTTTTGATGACGTATGAATGGGGCTATAAATATGGGCCGAATATGGCGGTTGCGCCTCTTAATATGGTACGGCGGGTGGTAGAATATGCCCTGACGGAAATCCCGGCAGAGAAAATCAATCTGGGAATTCCGAATTATGGCTATGATTGGCCTCTGCCTTTTGAAAAAGGAGTTACAGAGGCCAGAACCATAGGGAATGTTGAAGCAGTACAGATTGCAATAGAAAATAATGCTGTTATTCAGTTTGATGAGACGGCCCAATCGCCTTATTTTAATTATGAAGCGGAAGGCATAACTCATGAGGTATGGTTTGAGGATCCCAGGAGTATGGAAGCTAAATTGGGACTGGTACGGGAGTTTGGCCTTCAGGGAACCGGCTGGTGGCAGATTATGCGTTTTTGGCGTGCCGGGTGGCTTGTCACGCAGGAGGAGTTTATAATCGACAAATAAAAATAGGAAATGCGGAAACTCAATATGGAAAGGGCTGTACAGATTCTAAGGGGTTTGTTATAATGGAATGGGTAAAAATAGATATGGGAAGAGTAAAAAGCATAATTTTTACATGAGGTAAAATTTAAAGAAATGAGGGGAAACAAATGAGGTTTCGGAAAAAAGGAAGGGCTTTTGCAGTTCTTTCTCTGACAGTCCTTTTGCTGTGCGGCTGCGGTGAGGAAAAGAAGGGAGACGACTATTTAAGAGAAGGGAAGTATGAGGAAGCGGTTGCCGTATACGAGGGGCTGCTTACGGACAAAACCAGCGGCAAAGCCAGAGAAAAAAACCAGAGGATGTACAGCCGGCTGGGGGAGGCTTATTGTTATATGGAGGATTATGAAAAATCCAGAGAGTGTTTTGACCAGGTGATTTCTTTGGCAGGGGAGGAAGAGGTGCAAAAGGAAATTTACCTGTACCGGGGGCTTTGCTTTGAGAAGCTGTCCCAGTACAAAGAAGCGGCGGGAGATTATGAAGCTTACCTTAGTCAGCTGGCAAAGGAAAAAGAAGACGGTAAAAAGGAGCTGTCAGAAGAAGAGGCTGCTATTCAGGTTTTTGCTTATAATGAGCTGGGACTTTGTTATTTGAAACAGGGCGAGGAGGAGAAGGCTTTGGAGGCTATTGACCAGGGGCTTTTGCTGGAGCCGGAAAAGGAGAAAAAACGGAGTCTTATGCGAAACCGGATTATAATTCTTGAATATTTGGCAAGGTTTGAAGAGGCTTGCGCGGAATGCGGAGCTTATCTGGAGGAATATCCAGAAGATGAAGAGATGGTTAGGGAATATGAATTTTTAAAGACAAGGATATAAGATATGACGCAATTACATGAAATAAAAGAGCAGGAGGAACGAGTTATTTTGTTGGGGGTCGCCACACAGCAAAACGACGATACAGAGGAATCGCTGGAGGAGCTTTCAGAGCTGGCAAGGACGGCAGGAGCAGTCGCTGTAGCTAAGGTAATCCAGAACAGGGAATGCGTTCATCCTGGAACCTATATTGGTAAAGGAAAAATTGAAGAGGTAAAGGAGCTGCTGGAGGAGCTTTCGGCAACGGGCGTTGTCTGTGACGACGAGCTTACGCCTGCCCAGTTGAAAAATTTGGAGGCAGAGCTTTCTGCCAAGGTGATTGACAGAACGGTTATGATTCTGGATATTTTTGCAAAAAGGGCTTCTACCAGAGAAGGAAAGATTCAGGTAGAATTGGCTCAGCTAAAATACCGCTCCTCCCGGCTGGTAGGGCTGAGAAGCTCTCTTTCCCGGCTGGGAGGAGGCATTGGAACCAGAGGGCCGGGAGAAAAGAAGCTGGAAATGGACAGGCGTCTGATTCGGGATCGTATCAGCCAGCTGAATAAGGAGCTTTCGGAGGTAAAACAGGCCAGAGAAACGGCCAGGAAGCAAAGAAGCAGAAATCCTGTGCCAGTAGCGGCTATTGTGGGCTATACAAATGCCGGAAAGTCGACTCTTTTGAATACCCTGACAGGGGCGGATGTTTTAGAAGAGGATAAGCTTTTCGCTACTTTGGATCCTACAACCCGAAGCCTAGAGCTGGAAAGCGGACAGCAGGTGCTTTTAACAGATACGGTAGGCTTTATCCGAAAGCTTCCCCATCATTTGATTGATGCATTTAAAAGTACTCTGGAGGAGGCAAAATATGCGGATTTGATTCTTCATGTAGTAGATGCCTCCAGTCCTTATGCAGATGCTCAGATGCATATTGTATATGAAACGCTTAAGAACCTGGGAGTAAAGGATAAACCAGTGATTACGGTATTTAATAAGCAGGATAAACTGGAATGCAAAGATAATATCCTTAAGGATTTCAGGGCAGACCAGGTGGTAAAAATTGCAGCAAAAACAGGTTTGGGTCTGGAAAGTCTTTTAAATACGGTAGAGATAATACTAAGGGAGCAAAAGCGTTATATTGAGAAAACCTATACTTACAAGGAGGCGGGGAAAATACAGGCAATCCGTAAGTATGGGCAGCTTCTTTCAGAGGAATACCGGGAGGATGGAATTTTTATTAAGGCTTATGTACCTTTAAGCTTGCAGAGCTTGTAATTTTTATATGCGCCGGAAGCGCCTCTGGTAAAAGGTATGAGGAAGGTGAGGAGGCGGTTGGTTATAGTGCGGAAACGGTAAAGGAATAGCTTGGACTTGTATAATAACCAATGAGTTTGAGGGGCTTTAGGAAAGCCGGAAGAACGCCGTTTTTACAGCTCTTGAGCATAGTTTTTAAACACCATATATATGTTTCGACAGAAAAAGCCGATACAATATATGGTGTTTTTCTGTTGACGAAAAGAGGCAGCTCTGCTACAATATTTTTGAAAACAGATAGCAATACGCACGGGGCGCGTGCAGAATGGAGAACGAAATGATAGAAGTTATTAAGAGAGATGGGGAAATAGCTGCTTTTCACCTGAAAAAAATATCCGATGCAATTTCCAAAGCATTTCATGCCAAGGACAAGCTGTATGATGAGGATATTATCAACCTTTTATCCCTGCGGGTTACGGCAAATTTCCAGGAAAAGGTAAATAACGGTCAGATTCATGTAGAGGATATTCAGGACAGCGTGGAGCATGTGCTGGAGCAAAGCGGCTATACCGATGTTGCCAAGGCATATATTCTTTACCGGAAAAACCGGGAAAAAATCCGCAATATGAAGTCAACAATTCTGGATTACAAGGAGATTGTGAACAGCTATGTAAAGGAAGAGGATTGGAGAGTAAAGGAAAATTCTACAGTGACCTATTCTGTTGGAGGCTTGATTTTACATAATTCTGGTTCTATTACAGCAAATTACTGGCTGTCGGAGGTCTACGATGAAGAGATTGCCAATGCCCATAGAAATGGGGATATGCATATTCATGATTTATCTATGCTGACAGGCTATTGCGCAGGCTGGTCCCTGAAACAGCTGATTAAGGAGGGACTTGGCGGTATTCCTGGCAAGATTACTTCTGCGCCTGCCGCTCATTTGTCAACCCTTTGTAATCAGATGGTTAACTTTTTAGGTATTATGCAGAACGAGTGGGCGGGAGCGCAGGCTTTCTCTTCTTTTGATACGTATCTGGCTCCTTTTGTTAAGACGGACTGCCTTTCCTACCGGGAAGTAAAGCAGTGCGTACAGTCCTTTATTTATGGCGTTAATACGCCGAGCCGCTGGGGAACTCAGGCGCCTTTCTCCAATATTACCCTGGACTGGACGGTACCGGAGGACTTAGCAGAGCTTAATTGTATTGTAGGCGGCAGGGAAATGGATTTTAAATATAAGGATTGCAAAAGGGAAATGGACATGGTAAATAAGGCCTTTATCGAGGTTATGATTGAGGGCGACGCCAACGGCCGCGGATTCCAGTATCCAATCCCGACCTATTCTGTTACCAGAGATTTTGACTGGTCAGATAGGGAAAATAACCGATTATTGTTTGAAATGACAGCAAAGTACGGTACGCCGTATTTTTCTAATTATATTAACAGCGATATGGAGCCAAGCGACGTGCGCTCTATGTGCTGCCGGCTGCGTCTGGATCTGAGGGAGCTCAGAAAAAAGACAGGAGGCTTCTTCGGCTCTGGAGAAAGTACCGGATCTGTAGGCGTTGTCACCATCAATATGCCGCGGATTGCTTATCTTTCCAAGACAGAGGAGGAGTTTTACCAGCGTCTTGACCATATGATGGACGTAGCGGCCCGTTCCTTAAAGGTAAAACGTCAGGTATTCGGCAAGCTTTTAGACGAAGGTCTGTACCCATATACAAAAAGATATTTAGGAAGCTTTGATAATCATTTTTCCACGATCGGCCTTCTTGGGATGAACGAGGCAGGTTTAAATGCAAAATGGATTGGAGCGGATATGACGTCTGAGAAAACCCAGCAGTTTACAAAAGAGGCTTTAAACCATATGCGAAAAAGATTGTCTGATTACCAGGAGAAATATGGAGATTTGTATAATCTGGAAGCAACTCCGGCAGAGTCTACGACTTACCGTTTGGCAAAAATGGATAAAAAGAAATACCCTGAAATTATTACTGCAGGCCAAAAGGGGGATACGCCGTATTACACCAACAGCTCCCATTTGCCAGTAGATTTCAGCGACGATATTTTTTCTGCCTTGGATATTCAGGATGAGCTGCAGACCCTATATACCTCCGGCACCGTATTTCACGGCTTCCTGGGCGAGAAGCTTTCGGGCTGGCAGGAGGCGGCGAAGCTGGTAAGAACCATTGCAGAAAACTATAAGCTGCCATATTATACGCTTTCTCCAACCTATTCCGTCTGCCGGGAGCATGGATATATAGACGGAGAAGCCTTTACCTGCCCGAAATGCGGCGCCAAAACAGAGGTTTACAGCCGTATTACCGGTTATTATCGTCCGGTCCAAAACTGGAATGAAGGAAAGGCCCAAGAATATAAAAACCGCGTAGTATACACAGGCGAGCTGGAAGGTTTTGAAGCAAAAGAAAAGAAAGGCGGCAGCCAGGAGATCTGCATTGACCTGGATGTAGAGAATTCCGAAGATGGCATGTATCTGTTTACCACAAAAACCTGCCCAAACTGTAAGCTGGCAAGGGACTATCTGAAAAATATGAATTATGAAACAGTGGATGCAGAAGAAAATATACAGCTGGCAAGAGAATTCGGCATTATGCAGGCGCCGACCCTGGTTGTAATCCGGGACGGCCAGCCTAAGAAATATGTCAACGCTTCTAACATCAAAAGATTTGCAGAAACGAAACAATAAAATAAACCATCCTGCCTAACCAATTCAACTATCAAAATAAAAGGGGGAACAAACGCTTTGAGCATGGCAGATACTTTATTTATTCAAATGTGCCAGGATATTCTCGACAATGGGACGAGTACAGAGGGAGAAAAGGTACGCCCCAGATGGGAGGACGGCAGCCTGGCATATACAATTAAAAAATTCGGAGTGGTAAATCGCTATGATTTATCAAAAGAATTTCCCGCAATTACGCTGCGGCGTACAGCTATCCGAAGCTGTATAGATGAAATTCTGTGGATTTGGCAAAAAAAGTCCAATAATGTGCATGATTTAAATAGTCGTATTTGGGACAGCTGGGCCAATGAGGATGGTTCTATTGGAAAAGCCTACGGTTATCAGCTGGGCGTTAAGCATGAATATAAGGAAGGCTGGATGGACCAGGTGGACCGGGTGATTTATGATTTAAAGAACAATCCTTACAGCCGACGGATTATGACGAATATCTACAGCCACCAGGATTTACATGAAATGAACCTGTATCCATGCGCTTACAGCATGACCTTTAATGTAACGAAAGATAAAGAGGACGGGAAGCTGGCGCTGAACGGCGTGCTGAATCAGAGAAGCCAGGATGTGCTGACGGCAAATAACTGGAATGTATGTCAATATGCGGTATTAATCCATATGCTTGCCCAGGTGTGCGATATGAAGGCGGGAGAGCTTTTACATGTGATTGCGGATGCCCATATTTACGATCGACATATTCCAATTATCGAGGAGCTGCTTCAACGTCCGGCCTATGCTGCGCCAGATTTTTATATTAACCCGGAGGTGAAAGATTTTTATGCGTTTACAGTAGATGATTTTCGGCTGGAGAATTATCAGGCAGGGCCAAAGGTAGAACATATACCTGTAGCCGTATAAAAGGGAGGAAAATTTATAAATCGTTTTAAAAAGGTTTATAGACAGGGAACTCTTGATATAATTAAAATTTGGGTTGATACAGAAACAGGCGTAAATTGTAGGTTTCATAGAAATGGAGTTAAGAATGAACGTTATTGTAAATGCAGATAAAAACTGGGCGATTGGATATAAAAATAAGCTATTGGTCAGCATTCCGGCAGATATGCGGCAGTTTCGGGAGCTGACTACTGGCGGGGTTATTATATTAGGAAGAAAAACTCTGGAAACGTTTCCTGGAGGAAAGCCTTTAAAAAACAGGGTAAATATTGTGCTGACTAAAAAAGCCGGATGCAAAATAGAGGGGGCTTTGGTAGTACATTCAGTGGAAGAGGCTCTTGAGGCGGTAAAGGACTACAGGACAGAGGAGGTATTTGTAGCGGGAGGAGCCAGCGTATATGAACAGCTTTTGCCTTATTGCGATACTGCTTATGTAACCAGGACCGATTTTTCTTATCAGGGGGACGCCTGGTTTCCTGACCTGGATAAAAAAGAGGAGTGGCAGCTTTTTGAGCAGTCGGAAGAGCAGACTTATTATGACCTGGAATATTATTTCTGTAAATATGTGAGAAAAAATACTTGAAAAAGTGAATTAAGAAGACTATCATAGAAAAAAAGAATTTTTGATGTTTAGTCGATTTTTATGAGGAGTGAGAGATATGTTAAATATCAGGTATGAAAAGAACACAGCGCCGAAACCGATTCCAGGGCCAGAGAATCCGTTAACCTTTGGAACCATTTTTACGGATCATATGTTTCTTATGAATTATGAGACAGGAAAGGGCTGGCATGATCCAAGAATTGTGCCATATGCAGATATTAGTCTGGACCCGTCCGCTATGGTGTTCCATTATGGGCAGGAAATGTTTGAAGGTCTGAAAGCATATAAGGCGGAGGATGGAAGGACGCTTTTGTTCCGCCCGGATAAAAACATTGAAAGGGCAAACAGAAGTAACCGCAGGCTTTGTATTCCTGAGATTCCAGAGGAGGATTTTCTTCAGGCGATTAAGGCTATTGTTAAAACAGACGAAGCCTGGATTCCGACAAAACCGGGCACTTCTCTTTACATCCGTCCGTTTGTGATTGCTACGGACCCATTTTTAGGGGTACGCCCTTCTGATACTTATTTATTTATTATTATTTTATCTCCAGTAGGCGCTTATTACCCAGAGGGGCTGAACCCGGTTAAAATCTGGATTGAGGACGATTATGTCCGCGCGGTAAGGGGCGGTATCGGGGAGGCTAAGACCGGAGGCAATTACGTTGCTTCTATGGCGGCCCAGGTAAAGGCTCATGAGGATGGATATTCCCAGGTACTGTGGCTGGACGGCGTAGAAAGAAAATACATTGAAGAAGTAGGAGCTATGAATATCTTTTTCAAGATAAACGGCACAGTAGTGACCCCTATGTTGAATGGAAGTATTTTGCCAGGCGTTACCAGGGATTCGGTAATCCAGCTTTGTAAGCATTGGGGAATTCCAGTAGAGGAGAGAAAGGTTTCTGTAGACGAGCTTCTGGCGGCGGCAAAGGACGGCTCCCTGGAGGAAGTATGGGGAACTGGCACGGCGGCAGTTATTTCACCGGTTGGGCATCTTAGGTTTGAGAATACCGTTATCCAGATAAAGGACGGCGGTATTGGCGAATTAAGCCAAAAATTATATGATACAGTAACAGGGATTCAGTTAGGAAAAACAGAGGACGCTTTTGGCTGGAGCGTTATTGTAGAATAGCGGCGGCTTGGGAAAATGTATTATGCGATTACAACAATAAACCAGATTGTCGCTATGTTCGTTATTATACTCTTTGGGGTTATCTTCTATAAAAAGGGGATGATTACGGAAGAGGGAAATAAAAGCATGAGCAATATTCTTTTGTATTTAGTAAATCCGGCGCTTGCTTTTAACGCTTTTCAGAGGGAATTTGATGCTTCTGTTTTAAAAAGTCTTGGGATGGCGGTTTTTCTTTCCCTTTTGGCAATCGGAATTTCTATTGTGGTTTCCAGACCGTTTTTCAGGCGGGGAGGAGAAAATACAGAAAGCCTGGCTTTGGAGCGGTTTGCCTGTATTTATACCAACTGCGGTTTTTTTGGTATTCCGCTTATGAATGGGCTTTTTGGGGCGGAAGGGGTTTTATATGCCTCGGTGTATCTGATTGTTTATAACCTGGTTATATGGTCTCATGGCTTGTCTATGATAACAGGAAGAACGGATAAAAAGAGTCTTATGGAGCCGTTTCGCACGCCGATTGTTCCTGCAGTAGTCCTTGGGTTTTTATGTTTTCTGTCGGGATTTCGTCTGCCGGCTCCAATACAGACAGGCATGGATTTTTCAGGCAGCTTGAATACGCCGCTGGCTATGCTTGTAGCCGGTGTTTCTATCGCCCAGTCTGATGGGAAAGCTATGATTAAAAGAAAGAGAATTTATTATACGGCATTCATTAGTCTGCTTGTAATCCCGTTGCTTATGATAGGAGCGTTTCGTTTTCTTCCCGGCTATCATATGGTGAAAACGGCAGTTTTAGTAGCGACAGCCTGCCCGGCAGGGGCAATGGGGACAATGCTGGCTATCCGGTATGACAGAGATCACAGATATTATTCCCAGATATTTGCTATGACGACGCTTCTGTCTATTTTTACATTGCCGCTTATGCTGGCTATTATGCAGATGATTTAGGAGGAAGGTTCATGGAGCAGCAAAGAAAGCCGGTTTGCGGCGATTTGTATTGTCATTTTAAGGGAAGCCTGTATGAGGTAGTGACCCTGGCAATTCATTCTGAAACAGAAGAGGAAATGGTGGTTTACCGCCAAAGATACGGAGAATTTAAAACTTATGTAAGACCTCTTTCCATGTTTTTAAGTGAAGTGGACCATGACAAGTATCCAGAGGTAAAGCAGAAATACCGTTTTGAACTGGTTTCTGAGGGGCAGGAACAAAAACAGGCTGTTCAGGCAGGACTGGAGGAAGAGAAAAAAACAGATGGTCAGAATGAGCTTTTGTATGAATTTTTAGATGCGCCTACATTGAAGGAGAAGCTTAAGGTACTGGAGTGGAGGAAAGAGACGCCGGAAGACCTTATAATTACCAATATGGCTATTTCTCTGGACATAGTAGTAGAGGACGGGACGCCGGAAGAACGAATGGAGGAGCTAATAGACTGTTTGAGGACGATGGCCCGGTTTGAATGCACCCGGTTGCGGTAGCCAAGTAAAGTTATTTTTATAAAAATACTGCATAAAATATTCGTAGAGACGAAAGGAAGGGAAAATATGTCAAAACGGAGATTTTATGCAGTATTTTGTATTGCGCTGCTTTTTATCTGCTTTGGAATAGAGCGGGAGGCCTATCTGGCAGTAATGAAAAGGGAGGATGGAGGAGAGGAAGCGGTTATGGAGAAGAAGATAGCCTTCCTTACCTTTGACGACGGACCCTCTAAGGTGACGGAGCTGGTGCTTGAGGCTCTTCGGAAGGAAAATGCCAAAGCTACCTTTTTTTTAATTGGAGAGCAGATTACAGAAGATACTGAGCCGCTGCTTAGGAGGATGGTAGAGGAAGGCCATGAGCTGGGAATACATACTTACAGCCATAAATCGTCGGAGATCTATATGTCTGCCGATGCTTATGTGGAGGATTCTTTGAAAACGGCAGAAAAAATAAAAGAGGCTACTGGCGTTACGCCTAAATATTTCCGGTTTCCATGGGGCAGCAATAATACCTATGCAAAGAAAATAAAAGAAGAAATCGTAAAACGGATGGAGGAGGCGGGCTATATTTATTTTGATTGGAATGTAAGCGGCGAGGATTCCATAGGAAGGCCAGATAAGGCTACGATTTTCCGTAATGTAAAAAAGGATGCCTTGAAATATAATGAGCCGGTGGTTCTTTTGCATGATTCGCCGATTAATAAAAATACGGCGGAAACACTTCCTGATATTCTAAAAATGATGAAGGAAGCAGGATATGAGTTTGACACAATAGATAAAAGGTCTAAGCCGTATCAGTACCATTAAACGAAAAGAAGCTAATAAGCTGGAAAAA
>CATKYY010000050.1 GCA_949841225.1 uncultured Acetivibrio sp. | reverse complement strand
CCTCTCACTCTTTTATGTCTTTATATGGTAAAAAGCGCAAGATAGAATAATTTACAATCATGTGCTAAAATGATACAGAAAGCGACAAAAATACTTCCCAACCAACGGTTGAATCTCCCCAATCCAACCGTTGGTTCGTGTAAAAAACATATAGACAGGCGTATCGTTCAAGGCGAAAGGAGAAAAAATGATGAACCAGACAGAGATTGGAAAATTTATTGCCAAATGTCGTAAAGAGAAAAAACTAACTCAAGCACAGTTGGCAGAAAAACTGAACATTACAGATAGGGCAGTATCTAAATGGGAAACAGGAAAAAGTATGCCCGATTCATCTATAATGTTAGAACTTTGCGAAATACTGGGAATCACAGTAAACGAGTTGTTAAGCGGGGAGGAAATCGACATGGAATGTTTTGAAAAAAGGGCAGATGAAAATTTGATTGCTTTAAAAAGGAAAGACGAAAATAACATGACAAAGAATGTCATTATTTCAATTCTTTTTTCAGCAACACTATTGATAGGGATTATGGTATGTCTTATTTGCAATATCGCAATATCCGGCAATTTAACATGGTCACTAATTCCGGTCAGCTCTATTGTATTCACATGGGTAATATCTTTTCCAAGTATTATTTTGGGGAAAAGAGGGATTATCGTGAGTTTAATATCATTAAGTGTTTTTATCGTTCCCTATTTGTTCTTATTGGGTAGTTTATTAAAAGCGAAAGAAGTATTTTCAGTTGGTGCAGTAATGGCGGTGGTTTCAATCTTATTCTTGTGGATAATAGTTGCAGTGTTTAAGCGCATTGAAAGGAAGTTAGTTGCTTTAGGGACAACTTTTTTATCAGCTATTCCATTTATGATTATTGCCAATGTAATACTATCAAAAATGATAGAGGAGCTTGTTCTTGATGTATGGGATATGATGTCTATCTTTATACTGTTGATCTTGGCATTTGTTTCCTTTATTTGTGATTACGCTAAGAAAAAGGGATTGATGAAATAATAAAAATGATTTGCACAGAAGCATACAAGGAGCATTCAGTACATCAGATAAATATTTTACAGACCCCTACAAGCAATACCCAGTTATGATATGCGGTCAGAGGGTTATTGAGCAAAAGAATAAGGCAGAAAAGTAGCCCGCTACCCTCTGCCTTATCCCTCTATTGATTTATTTTTAAGCGAAAGCTTCTATTTTCCTTACTCCGACAAGCTCTTCCTAAAAAGCTTATATACCATATAGCCCACAAAAGACATAAGCAGTCCCTTTACTATATTGAACGGCGTAATTCCAAGGATTACAATGGTCGCCAAATCCTTGATTGCCGGTACCGTAGCTGCCGCTACTCCTACCACTATTTCCATGCCGCCAAATAAATTCGCATAGAGAGGAACCGTAATAAAATAATTTACAGCAATCCCTGCAGCAATAAACCCTGCCATCCCAGCCGCAAAGCTTCCAAAAACCCTGGTTTTTCCTTTCAGTCTCTGAAATAAAAAACCAATCGGAATAACATAGCAGGCGCTAATTAAAAAGTTTGCCAGCTCTCCAACTCCGCCGGTAGTCGTTGCTGTGACCGCTTTAATTGCGTTCTTAATCAGCTCTACAACAACGCCGGATACCGGTCCATAGACTAAGGAAGCAACAACTGCAGGCACATCGCTGAACTCAAGCTCTAAAAAGCCAAGATACTTAAATGGAAGATGGATTAACATTAATACATAAGCTAAAGCAGAAAGCATTGCCAGCGTAACCATCCTCTTTGTTGTAAACATACTGCCGCGCGCCGCCTCTTTTTTCTCATTGGAATGCGTTGCTACATTGTTCATATTCATTCTCTCCTTTTCAATAAAATTTTGGAAAGAAGTTCTCTGCGGATTGCTGTTAAATAGCACGAACGAAGAATCCTGCTCTGCAGGATTCTTCGCCTGCAGCGGGTCGCTTTAGCGGCATATTTCTTTTCCGCCGCAGTGCGATAATTGTTTTTTATTTTATAGGGAATCCGAAGGAATTTCCTATAAAATAAAAAACCCCGTATTATAACAATACGGGGCCTAAAATACAACACAGCAAATTCTTCTCACATCCAGACTTTACTGTCGGTATTGGAATTTCACCAATTCAGCCGTTATAAAAACGGGTCGCGGACTGTACCGCCGGTCGGGAATTTCACCCTGCCCCGAAGAACTCTTTTCCTATTTACAGACATAATTATACTACTATTTTCCATAGAAATCAAGAATATTTTTACCTGGGCTTCTGTATTACCTACGCACCCATTTCCCCAAAAAGGTCTTTTTGTATTTAAGCAGCTCTTCTTTCGCTTCCTTATTATCCCCGGCTCTTTTCAGGTATTCCACACCTCTTTTAATGTCCTCAGGTACGCCAAGCCCCTGGCAGTAAATAGCGCCCAGCATATAAAAGGCTTCCCGGTTTACCCAGTCTACCTGTTCCAAAAGCTCCCTGGCTTTTCTATAATCCTTTGGCGTACCCCAGCCGCGGAAATAGCATTTTCCCAAATAACAGATACCAAACTGGCTGCCATTATCCAGACCATATTTCAATAGCTGAAAGGCCTTATCATAATCCTTTGGAACGCCGTCTCCGGCATAATACAAAGCCCCCAGCTCATTAGCGCACTTTACCTTTCCCTCCGTATCCTTACACTCAGCCAAGCCCTTTTCATAGCACTGAGCCGCATAAGCTGCATCCTTTGGAACGCCCTTTCCTTCTTCGTAAAGCAGCCCAATACCATGCCAGCCTACCATCTGTCCGCCCTCTATCGCCATCTTATACCAGCGAAGGGCTTCCTCATACTTTCCTTCCTTTGTCAATTCATCTGCGTAAATATTCTGCTGAATCGGATACCCAAGCTCTGCTCCGGTTTTCCAGATACCTGCCGCCTTCTCCGGCTGAGGCGCAATAATATCTTCATCTCCCTTACAATAATAGTGGTTCAAATTATTTGCCGCCAGATACATTCCTCCATGAAACGCCTTTTGGAACCAAGCCTCACATTTTGAAACATTCTCCTTTAAATAAGCCTTATATTTTTCCTGACTGGAAAAGGAATCTCGTCCCTTTCCCTGGATACGCAGAAAATCCCACCAAAAATAAGCGTTCCCAATGGTATACTGGCAAAAGGCATCCCCTTTCTCCGCCTTGGCAAGCACTGCATCAAAGGCCTCCTGTAAACTGGAAAACGGCATTTTCCTTTCTACGGAAGGAGTAAGCTCCCCGCTTCGCAAAGCAACCAACACGCCGATAGCGCTGCCCTGCTCTACTGACTTATGTAAAAGCTCCGTTGCCATTTCTGAGTCTTCAGGAAAATCATGGCCGCCCCAAACGTACTGGCTGCCGCACATACATCTGGCCAGCAAGCAGGTGGCATCGCCGTCTCCTGCAGCAGAAGCCTTTTTTAAAAGCGCAAGCCCTTCCTGTCCTTTTCCGGTACGCACATCATAGTATATATACCGAAGCGCCTGTTCTACCTCGTCGCTAAAACACATTCCCATAATCTAACCTCCATTTATCTGCTCTTTTTTGCTTCTTTTTCAACTTCCTGGGTATACTCCTTCCACTCCCCGCCCTCAGGGTGAAAAGTTCCTCTGGCAAACTCTACTAACCATGCCGCGGCCTGCCTATGGGTACAGCGGCATTTAAAATAGCGCAATTTGTCTCCGCCAGCCCTTGTTGTAAAAACATTACAGCGTCCATCTGTTTTATCCCCTGTCTGAATCCGCATCCACAAATATCCATTAGGCATGGTCAAATCCACCGACTGATAGCTTCTCTCAATCAGCCCGTCCCCAGCCGCCTGCACATCCTCCAGAGTAAAAGTATCATGGCTTTGAAACACCCCGGCCGCCGACATAAGCCCCAGATGTCCTGATACAGGCGCCTCCTTTTTCTTCTTAGGAGCAAGGAGCTTGGCTAAATCTGCCGTTCCGGCTGAGCGCGTTCCTTCGCCGGCTGAATGGGACAGAAACTCCTCTGTTTCCCGCTTTCCCTGTCTCAACTGATAATCTCTAAGCGCTCTCTGCCATTCCTCCTCTGATTTCTGTCTCCACTGCGAATATTCGCTGTAAGGCCGAATCAACGCATCCGGCGCCCGCAAATGGATACAGTCCAAAAGAGGCTCAAGCTCTCTGGGATTACGAAGCGTGGTTATCTGCACCTGTCTGCGGTCGTCCAGCAAATAAAGCTCTATAATACGAGAGCTTTGGACCCGGCCATTTACCTGCCTGCTACGGATTTCATCCCGCCCAAAGGCAGCCCGGATACGGGGAATATAGCTGGCCTCATCTCCCAGAACCCATTCCTTTCCAACTGCCACACGGTCAAACCACAAACCATTTTCCTGAATATCCTTATCAACCATAGCAAACAATTCTCCCACCCCTGGGGCTTCCTCCGGGTAGGGAAGCTGAGAACGAATTGATTTAGCCAATACGCTATTTTGCGGCCAAAAGGCATCCCGCAGAGCCGCATATCCAGTATAAAGCCCCGCCGCTGTAAACCCAAGAGCGCCAAGGCAGTCAACCGCCAGCTTTATGTACTCTTCATATTCCCATGCTGATTTATCCTCTTGCAGCTCAATCCAGCCATAAACTCCCAATGCCAGACCCAAAAAAAGAAAAATCAATGCCAGACCCAAATGAAAAAGCCGTTTCCTGGTTCTTTCCAAACAGTAACCGCCCTCCGGCATACCAGGATTTCGCTTTTTCTGCCATGCCAAAAATGCCGCCGCCAATAACCGGCTCCAAAGGTAGCCGATCCAATACCCCAGCGCCAGCACAATCCCCGCCCCAACAATCAAATTCCAGGGCCATCCAAGTCCTCTGTGTTTTTCCTTTTTCCCGTCCAAGCTGCATTCCTCCTACCATATAACAAGCAATAAAACCGCCGAAAAAACATTCCTTAATCATTGGGTATCCGTTTTTTGCAAAATGCGAATACTCAAATCTTTAATAAGGAAGCCGAATTTCAAAGCGGCTTCCCTTACCTACCTGGCTCTCTACCTTTATCCTTCCATTATAAAGCTCTACAATATGCTTTACAATAGAAAGCCCTAACCCTGTGCCTCCCTGCTTTCTGGAACGGCTTTTATCTATCCTGTAAAACCGCTCAAAAATCCGGGGGAGCTGCTCCTTTTCCATACCGATTCCCGTATCCTCTACGCAAATCAGAAGATCGTCCCCATCCTCCTGGCATATCAGCCTTACCTTACCTTCTTCCGTATATTTCATGGCATTATCCAAAAGATTGATTAAAAGCTCCTTTATACGGGTGGGATTACAATAATAGGGGCGAATATACGGTACCGGCTCATAAATAAGCGTTACCCCTTCTTTCGACCCTTCCAAAAGATCTGTAACCTCTCTCGCCGCTTTACCTACATTGCATGCAATTACTTCATAATCTGTCCCTGACTCAATTTCTGAAAGGGTCAAAATGTCCTGAATCAAAAAATACAGACGCTCCGTTTCAATATCAATAATGTCCAGAAAACGCCTTGCTACCGCCTCGTCTGCAATCGCGCCATTTTTCAGCGTCTCTACAAAGCCCCGGATCGACGTCAGAGGCGTCTTTAATTCATGGGTTACGTTAGAAACAAAATCGCTTCTGACGCTTTCCAGCTTTTTTAACTGGGTAATATCCTCTACAATTACTAAAACCCCTAAAATTTCCCGTTTCCCCACCAGAGGAGTCGCCGTCGCCCGGATAGCTTTGTCTCTCCATTCTCCCTCTTTGATGCCGTCGCAGCCCTTCTGCCGCACAATATCAATAGCATCAAAAATAATTTCATTCCTGATAATCTCATAAAAGGGCTGCAATTTAATATTTTCAGCGGGCCTTCCAAGCAATGTCAAAAATACCTGATTATAAAAGATAATCTGATTTTCATTATTAATCGCCACTACCCCGTTATTCATGCTCCGAAGCATAGCATCCAGCTCAATTCCAGGCGCGATCATTTCATCCATTTCAATCTCTTCTCCTAAGATAATTTATAGCCGACTCCTCGTATCGTTTTTATCACAACCGGGTGCTTGTCGTCTTTTTCCGGCTTCCTCCTCAAATTACTTACATGAACGTCTACTGTTCTGGTTTCGCCCTCATAGTCGTAGCCCCATATCTTTTCCAGCAGCAAATCGCGGGAGTGAACGATTCCTCTGTTTTTTGCCAAATAATATAAAAGCTCAAACTCCTTTAAAGACAAATCTACCGGCTCACCGTCCACTTCTACAGTTCTTCCAGCCTTGTTAATCACAATATCATTAATACGGAGAATATTCTTTTCCTCCGCCTCCTCAAAGCTGCCCTCGCTGCGCCGCAGCAAAGCCTTTATTCTAGCCAAAAGCTCATGTACGCCAAAAGGCTTGCTAAGATAATCGTCCGCGCCTACCTCCAGGCCCACTACCTTGCTTATTTCATCATTTTTAGCTGTTAAAAGAATAATGGGCATTTTTTTCCATTGGGCGCTCCTGCGGATTTGTTTCAAAACCTCAATACCGTCCATTCCCGGAAGCATCCAATCCAGCACCACCAAATCCGCCGGGCAGCTTTTTAATTTTTCCAGCGCCTTTTCCCCACAATCCGCCTTTACTACCTTATAGCCGGCGCTTTCCAGATTATAGGAAATCAGTTCTACAATATGCTCTTCATCATCTACCACCAAAACGGTTTTCATTCCCATACCTCACACCACCCTTATGCTTCTTTCAACTTCCAAATACACACCTGACATGGCTCTAGAAGCAGTATAGCACAAACGATCTACTTTTTCTATACCTCGTCCATAATATAATGGGCGATGTTGTCTGCATGGTCTGAAATCCTCTCTAAATTGCTGATTGCATCAAAATAATAAACGCCGGTAGCCGCATTGCATTCATTTCTGGCCAACCGTCCAAAATGCTTTTCGCGCAGCTCCTTTTCCATAGCGTTTACGCTGGCTTCAAACCTGGCCTCTTCCTCTACAAAACGAACCTCTCCTGTAATTCTTGCGTTCAAAGCCGCCTCATAAGAAGCTGCTACTCTGTCAATCATTTTATTCAAATCCTGAGCGCCTGTCTCTGAAAATATCAGGTTCTTTTCTATCTTAGCCACCGCCAGCTCTGAAAGGTTCTCGCAATGGTCGCCTACCCGCTCTATATCGCTAATAGTATACAGCATATTCTTTACCTTAATATTCTGATTCTCATTTAAAGAAAGGTTGCTGATTTCCGCCAGATATTCTGTTAGCTGCTCCTCATAGCCATTGATAATTTTTTCCCATTTCAAAATTTTTTCTACCGCATGGCTGTCATTTTCCATAATGGCCTTCTTCGCCCGCCTAATATTTTTTAGAGCAATCATGCCCATATTAGCAACCTCTTTTTCCGCGGCCTCAATGGCAAAGCTGGGCGACTCTAAAATACGCTTATCCAGGCGGGTTTTTAAACCGTCCAGAGGATTTTCCTCATCCTCATCCTCCTCTTGGCCCCTTACCAGCACTCCAGAAAGCTTTACAAGGAAATTAGCAAAAGGAAATAAAATAACGGTATTGGTTATATTAAATATTGTATGGAATACAGATATTTGAAAGCTGTTAATGCCCGACTGAGCCAGCTCTTTATTAAATAAAAAAATAACAAATACAAAGCTTCCAAAAATAACGGTTCCTAATACATTAAACAGAAAATGGATCATAGCGGCCCGCCTTGCCGTCCTGTGAGCTCCAGTGCCGGACAACAACGCCGTAATACAGGTTCCTATATTCTGCCCCAGCGTAATGAAAACAGCAGAACCCCAGTTTACCATTCCATTCATGGCCAGCGTCTGTAAAATACCTACGGATGCAGAAGAGCTCTGAATAATGGCTGTTACAACTGCTCCTGTCAAAATTCCCAGAATTGGATTTTTCCCAAGAACCATAAAAGCATTTGCAAATACAGGCGCATCCCGGTAAGGCGTAATCGCCCCTGACATAAAGCTAAGACCGATAAAAAGAACTCCAAAACCAACCAGAATTTCTCCAAGCT
This sequence comes from uncultured Acetivibrio sp., assembly GCA_949841225.1. Lineage (GTDB taxonomy): Bacteria > Bacillota > Clostridia > Lachnospirales > Lachnospiraceae > Velocimicrobium. Next base: position 5,582 of record CATKYY010000050.1, on the reverse strand, counting down.
GTTTTCTCTGGGTTTTCTTTGCAAACAATATGAAAAACGCTCCAACACAAACTAAAACCGGCGCATAAAATTCCGGCTTCAGCATATCCCCCAGTTCGTTCATGGAAACCAGCCATGCTGTAATTGTAGTACCTACATTGGCTCCCATAATAACGCCAACCGCCTGGGTCAGCTCCATCAGACCTGCATTTACAAAGCCTACTACCATAACCGTGGTAGCAGAACTGCTTTGAATAATGGCTGTTACCAAAGCTCCCACTAAAACGGCAAGAAAACGGTTTCCCGTTAAAATTCCTAAAAGGGATTTCATTTTATTCCCCGCCGCCTTTTGAAGCCCGTCAGCCATAATATTCATGCCATACAAAAACATGCCAAGCCCTCCGGCAAATTTAAACAGCATCTCAATATCCTTTGTTGACATAGAATTCCTCCTTTAATCCTTTTCTCTCACATAAAAAATTAACAGGCGTTAAAACAATTTTACTATATACAACAATTGTAAAATCTGCACCCATCTCTATGTAAATTCTTTGTAAACAAAAGCTTTACACACCTAGCTAAAAATGCTAAAATTCACTTAAAAGCACCAGGAATGTAAAGATTGAAAATTAAAATTTTCAATCGCGAGATTTGCGCCCGCGCTGCTTGGCACAAACTCGTCGAAGCGCAGAAGGCAGCGCAGGAATGGAGGAAAAATGAAGCGGCAGGACTATATCAACTGGGACACTTATTTTATGGGAATCGCTATGCTTTCCGCTATGCGGAGTAAAGATCCCAATACGGGCGTAGGAGCCTGTATTGTAAGCAGCGACAATAAAATTCTCTCGCTGGGCTATAACGGCATGCCCGCCGGCATTTCCGATGATGAATATCCCTGGGAGAGGGAAGGAAGCTTCCTTGACACAAAATATCCTTATGTGTGCCATGCAGAGCTGAACGCTCTCCTTAACTATACCGGCTCCCGGCTTCATGGTGCTAAAATATATGTTACCCTTTTTCCATGTAATGAATGCACAAAAGCCCTTATTCAATCTGGAATCCAGGAAGTTATCTATGGAGACGACAAATATGCCGATAACGATTCCACCCGCGCCTCTAAACGGATGATGGATACGGTAGGAATACAATACCGGAAATACCAGCCGGCAAAAAAAATAATTCAGCTGGATCTGTAAAACAATAAAAAAACGCCGTATAAAGAAAAAACAGATTTGTTTCCTTTATACAGCGTCTTTTTATTTTTACCTATAAATTATCTCATGACGCCCCGGGCCGTTGGATACCATCGTAACCGGCAGCTCCAGCTCTTTTTCAATAAACTCAATATAATTCCTGCAATTTTCCGGTAAATCCTCGTATTTGCTAATTCCCTGTATATCGCTCTTCCAACCCGGCAGCGCCTTGTATACTGGTTTTGCCTTAGCAAGCTTACTGGTCGTAGGGAAATCCTTCGTGACTTCTCCATCAATTTCATATCCTACGCAAACCGGAATTTCATCTAAATATCCTAAAGCATCCAATACCGTCAGGACCACCTGGGTCGTCCCCTGAATACGGCAGCCATAGCGGGAAGCCACGGCATCAAACCAGCCCATCCTCCTCGGACGGCCGGTGGTAGCTCCGTACTCGCCTTTATCGCCGCCCCGGCGCCTTAGCTCATCCGCCTCTTCTCCAAAAATCTCGCTGGCAAACTCGCCGGCTCCAACCGCGCTGGAATACGCCTTGCAAACAGTTATAATCTCTTGTATCTCATAAGGCGGAATTCCTGCTCCAATCGCTCCGTAAGCCGCCAGCGTAGAAGAAGATGTAACCATTGGATAAATTCCGTGATCTGGATCCTTCAAGGAACCTAGCTGACCCTCTAAAAGGATTTCCTTTCCGTCCTTAAGAGCCTGGTGTAAATAAGCGGATACATCGCATACATAAGGAGCGACGCTCTCTCTATAGCCCTTTAGCTCTTCATAAATATCCTCTGCTTTTAAAAGCGGTTTGTGATATAAATGCTCTAACAGCACATTTTTTGTTTCGCAAACTCTGGCCGCCTTCTCCTTAAGCAGTGTATCGTCAAACAGCTCGCTGACCTGGAAGCCGATTTTCGCATATTTATCAGAATAAAAAGGGGCGATCCCGGATTTTGTAGAGCCAAAGGATTTTCCACCCAAACGTTCCTCCTCATATTGATCAAACAAAATGTGATATGACATCACAATCTGCGCCCGGTCAGATACTAAAATCTTCGGCTCCGGTACGCCCTGTTCTACAATACTCTGGATTTCCTCCATCAGCACAGGAATATTTAAGGCTACTCCATTGCCGATAATACTGGTTGTATGGTTATAGAATACGCCGGACGGCAGGCTGTGAAGGGCAAACTTACCATAATCATTAATAATCGTATGGCCCGCATTGGCGCCGCCCTGAAAACGAATGATAATATCCGCCTTCTCTGCCAGCATATCTGTAATTTTACCCTTTCCTTCGTCCCCCCAGTTTGCTCCAACTACTGCTTTTACCATAATAATAATCCTCCATTCCTAGAGAGTGTTTGAAAAATCATTTATCTCCCGGCTGTCCTTATCCTTTTATTTTCTATTGGAACAGCTCTTGCAGAAATAATCATACCATATTTTCTCATATAAGTAAAATCAATGGTTTTTATATTCTATATAACTATAAGTTATACTATATTCTCACCCTGTTCCTTCATCTGCTCCAGCAGCCGTTTAGCCGCCGCAGACAATGGTATATGCACATCGGAAACAATGCAAAATTCTCTTTCTGGAATTGGTTCTTCAAATTTCAGCACAAAAAGGCTTCCATCCTTTTCATGCTTTTTTGCAAAATCCTGGGTAACGCTGGCGATTCCCAGATTCCGCAAAGCAAACTGAACCAGCATATCGCTGGTAGCCAGCTCAAATTCCGGGTTCAAAAAAACGCCCCTCTGCCGGAGAAAATGGTCTACATAGCGCCTGGTACTGGTATTCTCCTCCAGACAAAGAATAGGAAGCTTCTCCAGATTCTTATAAGAAAGAATCTTTTCTTTTAAATATGCATATTTTTCCCCGCCTACAAAAACATCCTCTATTTTCCGCACCGGACGGACAAAAAAACCTTTTCTGTTTTCAAAGGGCGAGCTGACCACGCCAAAATCAATTTCCCCATTTTGGAGATACTTGATTGTGCTGGGCGTAGGAGCATTTGTAACATGTATTTTAATTTTAGGATAAGCCTCGTGAAATTGCTCCAAAAAAGGCAGCAGGTAAAACTGTAAGGTCATATCGCTGGCTCCAATCCGTATCTCTCCCGTTTCCAGATTTTGAATGTTTTTCAGCATATTTTCCCCGGATTTTATTGTTTCATACCCATTTTTAATATAAAAAAATAAGGTTTCTCCCTCTCTTGTCAGCCTTACGCCCTTTGAGGTACGGATAAACAACGTATTGTTTAAAGCCCTCTCCAGCTGCTTGACCGCCTGACTAACCGCAGGCTGGGAAATGGAAAGAGCCTCTGCCGCCGCAGAAATCCCTCCCAGCTTCCCTACATAATAAAATATTTTATAATATTCAAGATTAATGTCCAATCGTCTCATTAAGCCAGTTTCTTATTTCCTCCAGGCTCTCCTCTTCAAAAGGAAACCTCCTTCTCGTTTTACTTTCCTCCGGCGTCATCTCATAGCAATAAGGCTCTGGATAAATTACTGCTTCCAGCCAAACCGGCTTTTTTCCATCCTCTCCGGCAATCCCCTCAATCCGGTAACGCATTCCTCCGCTGCTTCCAGTATAAGCCTCCTTTTTAAAAAAATTAAGAGGCATCATATTTCTCTTTTCTACCATCTGTTTCCCTCCAAGATAAAATTTCCGTGTCTGCCGCAGAATATTTGCAGCAGGCACGGAAATATGAAAACCGATTTTTTTTGACTCCCTCGCTTTGCAGATTCTAAGTATATTATACATTAATCTGAGATTTCAATCCAAGTAAATCTTTGTTCTTTTCTAAAATAGGGCTAATCTCCCCTTCTATAAATTCCTCTACCTGTTCTTTCGCCCGTCCGGTATACAGTTTTGGATCCATGGACTCCCTCAGCTCTTCCAGGCCCATAGGGAAAGCCGGGTCGGCGGCAATCAGCTCCAAAAGATTGTTATCCATCCCTTTTTCCTTTACATTCCTGCCCGCCTCCATAGAAAGAGTACGAATTTTCTCATGCAGCTCCTGCCTGTCGCCGCCGGCCTTCACTGCATCCATCATAATATTTTCTGTCGCCATAAATGGAAGCTCCGCCATTAAATGCTTTTCAATTACCTTTGGATAAACCACAAGGCCGTCTACCACATTTAAATACAAATCCAAGATACCGTCTACCGCCAGAAAAGCTTCCGGTACAGAAAGCCGCTTATTGGCAGAATCATCCAGCGTCCTTTCAAACCACTGGGTCGCCGAGGTCACCGCCGGATTCATTACATCCGCCATTACATAGCGGGACAGGGAAGCAATCCTTTCGCTCCGCATTGGATTTCTCTTATAAGCCATAGCCGACGAACCAATCTGGGTTTTCTCAAAAGGCTCTTCAATTTCCTTTAAATGCTGAAGCAGACGAATATCATTGGAAAATTTATGCGCGCTTGCAGCAATTCCCGCCAATATATTTACAATCCGGGTATCCAGCTTTCTGGAATAGGTCTGGCCCGATACTGGGAAACAATTCTCAAAGCCCATTTTTTCTGCAATTTTTTTATCCAAGCTCTTAATTTTTTCGTGATCTCCGTCAAAAAGCTCTAAAAAGCTTGCCTGAGTACCAGTCGTTCCTTTGGAGCCCAAAAGCTTCATATTTCCCAGCGCGTGTTCCAAATCCTCCAAATCCATAGACAGCTCTAAAAGCCACAAGGAGGCTCTTTTCCCCACAGTTGTCGGCTGCGCAGGCTGAAAATGAGTAAACGCTAAGGTTGGTAAATCTCTGTATTCCATGGCAAAGGCTGTCAGCTCATTCATTACATTCAAAAGCTTTTTCTTTATCAGCTTAAGCCCTTCTGCCATAACAATAATATCCGTATTATCCCCTACATAGCAGGAGGTAGCTCCCAGGTGGATGATTCCCTTTGCCTTCGGGCACTGTACCCCGTAGGCATATACATGGGACATAACATCATGGCGCACTTCCTTTTCTCTCGCCTTTGCCACCTCATAATTGATATCGTCCTGATAGGCTTTCAGCTCGTCAATCTGCTCCTGGGTAATGGGAAGCCCCAGTTCTTTTTCCGTCTCCGCAAGGGCTATCCATAATTTTCTCCAGGTCCGGAATTTTTTATCCGGCGAAAAAATATACTGCATCTCCCTGCTGGCGTAGCGCTCCGACAGGGGGCTTTGGTATTTGTCTGTACTCATATAGGCACTCCTATTACAGTTCCGCATCCGTCCTCCCAGCGCTTCTCCTAGCAGAATTCACGGACGCTTCCCGCGTCCCCTCTTTCTGCCGGCACTGTTCGGACTTCTGCTGTTTTTCCAGTTCCGCATCCGTCCTCCCAGCGCTTCTCCTAGCAGAATTCACGGACGCTTCCCGCGTCCTCTCTTTCTGCCCGCACTCTTCG
>CATKYY010000049.1 GCA_949841225.1 uncultured Acetivibrio sp. | reverse complement strand
ACGGATAGGCTGTCTTCTCCTGCTGGTAGTCGAGCGCCTTCATGAGCGCCCCCCTGGCAAAGAGGCTCGTCTCCACATAAACCCGCCTGCGGCTGCAGATCTGCTTCATAAATTCCGGCGCCCAGTCCGTGCTCTCAAAGCCCTTTCCGGTCAGAAGGACCGCGGAAAACAGGCGCTTTTGCAGGAAATCCAAGTGCAGACGGCAGCAAAGCGGCTGGAGTTCAGGATCATGTGTTTCATTGTACCTGGAATCATAGCTTATTTGCGGCTGTTTTCCCCTGGGTTTTTAGACATATTGTATCATAATCTGTTGGGGAGGTTTTTTATGGGAGTTGTATTATCTGTCTATTTGGGAGCCGTCTATTTGGGAGAGAGGATGACGGAGGTTGAAGTATAATAGGCTTGGAAAGTATGAAAAGGAGACAGCTTGTATTGGAGTCATAACCTTGCTTTTAGTTGGCGGCGCGTTTTTAGGAGTATGGGAGCAAAAAGAAGAAAGGCTGTATTTCCTGGAACGGCCTGCGTGGGGACAGGGAGAAAAGGAACATACCCTGCTGGCAGAGGATAACGCAGGAGAACGTCAGGAGATTAAGGTAACGGTAAGAGAAAAGGCTTATAGTTCGGAAGAAATAACGGAATATATGGAGAAAGCCGCGACATATGTAAAGAAGGAATTTTTGGGGAAAAATGAAAGCCAGGATAAAATAAGGGAGGATATTATTCCAATAGGTCAGGTTCCTGGGCTTCCTGTAGAGGTTTTCTGGGATATGGGAGAGGAAGGGTATTTTGATAAGCAGGGAAGGCTGATTAAGGAGAAAATACCCAAGGAGGGAGCAAATACTCGGATAATGGCGGTGTTTTTATGTCAAGAAGAGAGGAGAGATGTGGAAATCCCGTTAAAAATCCTGCCCCCTGTGTGGACAAACAGGGAGCTTTGGCGTCAGTCGGTGGAAAAAGCAGTTTTTGAAAAGGAAGAGGAACAGATAGGGGAAGAGAAAATAGAACTTCCTTTTCTTGAAAATGCAAATCAGGTGGCGTATTACCAGAAGGATTTGGAGGGAACGAAAGGAAGAGAATGGCTTATATTTTCTCTGAGCGCAGGGACGCTTTTATATGCCGGATTAAAAAAAGAGGAAAAAGAGCGAAAAGAACGGCAGAGAAGGCAGCTTTTAGCAGAATATCCGGTGTTGATTGAAAAGCTTTTGCTGTATTTAGGAGCCGGAGCCAGTATTCGGAATGTCTTTTTTAAGCTTCAGGAGGAGGGTAAAAGCAAGCTATGGGGAAGGGAGCTGGAAAGAGCTTGTCAGGAAATAAGGAATGGAGAGCCGGAGGGGGCGGCTTATGTTAAGTTTGGCGAGAGAATCGGGCTTTTGCCATATATTCGTTTGGGTGTTTTACTGTCTCAAAATCTCCGTTCTGGAACACGGGAAATCCTTGAATTTTTAGAAAGAGAGGCAGAGGAGAGTTTTTATAAAAGAAAGGAACAGGCAAAACAAAGTGGAGAGGAAATAGGGGTAAAGCTGTTGCTTCCAATGGGAATGCTTTTGTTGCTTACGCTTGGAATTATTATGGTTCCTGCATTTTTACAGTTTTAAAACGATATTTAAAAGGCGTTTTGCCGGAAAGGAGAGAAGGAATGGAACGGATATTGGAGTTTTGGAGGGAAGAAGATGGCGTTGGCGTTGTGGAAATTATTCTGATTCTTGTAATCCTGATTGGATTGGTGCTAATGTTCAAGGAAGAGATTGGGAAAATTATAGATAAGGCATTTAAATCGATTCGTGATGATAGTGGAAAAATATTAAAATGAAAGGCGCGCGGGGAGAAATAACCGTATTTTTATCTCTTATACTCTTTGCATTTCTGGCATTTTTTGCAGTTTTGCTGGAAGGAATAAGGGTCAGAAATGCAAAGCTGTCTGGAGAAAGAACGGTGAATTTGGGAATGAGCAGCGCTTTTGCAGAGTATTACCAGCCTCTTTGGGAGGAATATCATCTTTTTGGCCTGGCGCGGGAAGGGCTGGAAGATCAGGTGAAGGGATATATGACTTTCGATTATGGTCTTTTGCTGGAAAACCTTCAAATAGAGGAGGTGGTTTGGGGAACGGATTATGAAGGAGAAATTTTTCTTCATCAGATTGAAGCTTATGAAAAATATCGGATAGTTCCAAAGCTTTTGGGAGAAGGGTTTGCGGAGCGGTTTGGAAGGGAGGCAGAAGGAGCTTCTGGGGAAGCCTGGGAGAAAACGGCAGAGCTTCCTGATGGGCTGGAGGATGAGAAAGAAGGGCGGCAGGAACGAAAGAAAATGGCAGATTTAAGGGCTCTTTGGGGTAAGGGTATTATGGAATTGGTTTTGGACAATCCGGCTGGGATTTCGCAAAAAAGGCTGGAGAAAGTAGTTGGAGATGGGGAAAGAAGGCCTTCCATTTCCTCTACAAGTCCTCAAAGAAATCTAAAGCAGGTAAAGAATTTTCTTCAGGAGAAGCCTGTTAGGCAGGCGGAGCTTTTCTATTATCAGGAGCATTTTAAATCCTTTTGTAAAAAGGAAATCAAGTTTCAAAAAAAGGAGTCCCGACTGGATTATGAGCTGGAATATCTTTTGGAGGAGAAGGGAAGCGATAGGGAAAATATGGAGTCGTGGCTTGCGCGCTTGGTTTTAACTAGGACTGCTTTAAATTATCTGGTTATTAGCCAGGATGGCGCTAAGAACCAGGCGGCTTATGGAATGGCGTTTTCTGCATTGGGGTTTACTGGGATAGAGGCTTTGGTTCGGTTGGGACAGCAGTTTATTTTACTTAGTTGGAGCTATGAGGAGGCCTTAGTTGATGCAAGGGTGCTTTTAGAAGGGGGTAAGGTGTCTCTTTGGAAGGATAAAAATGAATTTAGCATTAGCTTTGGCGAGCTTTTTATCTTTTCAAGAGAGCTTTTGAAAGAACGGGCTAACCAGAGGATTTTGGAAAAAAGAGCGTATTTCATGGATTATGAAGAATATTTAAGCTTATATTTGGGATTTAAAAAGGAGGAGAGAAGAAGACAGGCGGCTTGGCGGCTAATAGATGAAAATATGCGGTTGCGTTATGAGGAAACTTTTTCTCTGGAGGATACGGTTTTTGGCATACATATGAAAGCCAGGTGGCTTCTTCCGGGAAGGCTGGGTAAGGATTGGCGGCTGGAATCAGAACGGCACTATTCATATTGAGAAGGGAGTGGAGCTAAATGAGGGTATTCTTTTGTACGAAAGGGGAAAGGAGAGTCAGAAATTATATGCCTAAATATGCTATGGCAAAGGAATATCCTGATTTATCTCCATTCCAAAAAGCGTCTCTTACAGTAGAGGCCGCTTTTGTATTGCCGGTTTTTCTTTTTGCTATGCTGGTATTTTTATATTTTATGCAGATGGCAAGGGGATATGAGCAGATACAAGAGGGATTGGCTGTGGCTGCCCGCGCAGCTTCTCAATATGGAGTATGGGAATCAGGACAGTTTTACAGGTATTTGGAGGAAAATGGCGGAGGCTTTTCTTATATCCAAGGAGGAAGACAGGGGATTTCTCTGAGAAGCTCCGGGGTTTGTCCTGTCTCTGAAAAAATAATAGCGTGCGCAGAGTATAAGGTAATATTGCCAATTCCTTTTTTTGGAAGAGAGGGATTTAACGTCCGACAGGAAGTAAAAAGCCGGGTGTTTTCTGGAGTGAGCTTTTGGCGGCGAAACGAGAAGGTTAAAAAGGAGAAAATTGTTTTTGTTGCAAAATACGGGACCGTGTACCATTTTTATAGGAATTGCAGTTATTTGAACCCTTCTATAAGGATGACCTGGGCAGATGAGGTATTTCAAAAAAGAAATAAAAAGGGCGGTAAGTATAAGCCCTGTAATTCTTGTATGAAAAAGGGCGGTATTTCTCAAAGGGCTCTTTATATTACAGAAGAAGGGGATTATTTCCATTCATCTTTGGGGTGTAAGGGATTAAATCGGACGATTTATGAAAAATATCTTTCGGAGGCCGCAGGACTTGGACTTTGCAGTAAATGCGGAGGATGAAGATTGAAAATTAAAATGTTCAATCGGAAGATTTGGATTTGCGCGCTGCTTGGTTCAAACTCCTTGAGGCGCAGGAATGGAGTTAAGAATGGGGGAATCGGGATGAGGGAGTTTTTATTGGGAGTTTTTTTAGGCGGCTGTGCCTGGACGGATGGGAAGAAAAAGGAAATAAACCTGCTTTGGCTGTTGTTTTGGGCGGCTGTAGGTACATTTTATATATTTGTAGGAATGTGGAGCGGCGGATTTTGGGACGTAGGGACAGAAAGCATTAAAAGACTTGGCGGCATTTTTATTGGTTTGTTTCTGTTGGCAGCCGCCTTTATAAGCGGAGGACAGGTGGGAATTGGCGACGGCTTAGTATTTTTGGTATGCGGCCTGTATTTGGATTTTTGGGAAAGTAGTCTTCTTTTGATGAGTGGTTTGCTATTGCTTGTAGGAAAGTATGTTTTAAGTATTTTACAAGGGCATAAGAACAGGAGCAGAGAACATCCGCTGTTTCCCTATGTTTTTGTTGCCTATATGGGAGGGTTGTTATGGAAACTGTAAAAAAGGGAAGCTTTACTGTGGAGGCTGCTTTTATTATACCAATGGTATTAGCAGTTTTGTTTGGAATTTTAAATACGGGCTTTACGCTTTACGATGAAGCGGTTTTAGAGGCGGCAGTACTCCGGTTTTTAGAAAAAGGAGAAATGGCGGTAAGGCATTTAGGAGATATGGAAAGCGGAAGGCCTGATTATGAAAAGATTCTCATAAAACCAGACGAGATGGAAAAAATAAAAATACAGGAAGAAGTTTTAACTGAAGAAATTTTGGGACAGCTTTTAAGGAAGCGGGAAGTCAGGCTTGAATTCTGTATTTCAGGCATTTTTTGGGAAGAAAAAGAAATAGGGCTTTTGGGAGAAGCGGGAAAGCGGAGTCTGCCTTTATTTTATCCGGCAGAGCATAAAAGGAGGGTGAGCGGGTGATAAAAACTGAATATAGAAGAGATATGGGAAAAAATTATTTGATTTTCCAGAGCGGAACAGAGTTGGAAGAGGGATATTTTTTAAAGCTTGTACAAAACGGCTCTATAGATGGAATTCTGCCTTTGGAAATACGCACGGTAGATGGGAAAAAGGAATGCTATTGCGATGTTACAGGAAAACAGTCGTTGAGAACAGCGTTGGAAAGAGGGGGAATAGATAAAGAGCAGCTGGAGGAAATATTAAAAGGAATCCAGGCAATTATAAAAAAAGGAGAGGCCTATCTTCTCCAATTAGAAGATTATGTTTTATCAGTGGAAACGATTTTTTTAGGTCTTTTGGATTTTTCTATTTATTTATGCTATCTTCCGGGATATAAAGTATCTATGGAAGATAAGTGGAAGGATTTTACGCAATATTTAATGAATACAGTGGATTATAAAAAAGAGGATACTGTTCTTTATGTATATAACCTTTATAAAGCAGCACGGCAGCCTGGGGGATTCACAGAGGAGCTATGGCGGAAAGAAAAGGGAGAAAAAGAAGTGGCAGAAGAAAAACAAGAGGAGGGTTTTGGGCGACAAAGGCAGATACAGAGCTTTGTACCAGAGTTTGAGGAAAGGATAGAAGAGGACGAGCAGGTAGAGGCATATCCAGGAAAAATATATATGGCAGGGGCAGTAACAATAACAGCGGCAATAGTGGCAGCGGTAATCGGACTTTTTATGTGGAGGCCCGGCAGAGTGCAGGCGGGCGCTTACCTTCTTGTGCTTGGAGCGCTATGCGCTTATGTGTTAGGGCGGCTGTTTTCTGGAGAAAATAAAGAAGCCAGGATAGAACATCAGGTAGAATTTATACCTGCCAAGGAAGAAAAATGGGGGACAGAGGCAAGTGTAAAGAGCGATGGGGTATATAAATGGCAGAGCCAGGAAGAAGAGAATACGGTAATTTTGGCAGCGGAGGTTTTTAAGAAAAATGGTTTTCTGCGGGCGGAGGATAACCGGAGGTATCAGGATATTGAACTGATAGAGTTTCCCTTCTTTTTTGGAAAGCTGCGTACCCAGGTAAACAGCTCGATCGAAAGTCCGGCGGTTAGCCGCTGCCATGCTAAAATAGAGCATTTAGGGGGAGAATATTACTTAGCAGATTTAAATTCTACAAATGGGACGTATCTGAATGGAGAACGATTAAAGGCGTATGAAAGAAGAAAGCTTATGCCGATGGACAGAGTACAGTTTGCAGATGTAGGCTATTATTTTGAAATGGATTTACCAGAAAATGGGGAAAAAATATAAATTTTATATATCTTTTAGATAACTTTATAAACATTATAGATGAAATTGTGTTATACTTATTCTTGTAGATTATATACGAAAGAAGGGCGGAAGATGGATTTGCCGATGTTTTATGATCAGGAGGATGAGTGGAGGAGGGCAATTCTGCTTTATGATGCTGCATTGAAGGAAGTAAATACAAAGATTGAAATATTGAATAATGAATTTAAAACAGTTAATAGATATAATCCAATCGAGCATATTACTTCCAGAATAAAATCACCGGAAAGTATTGCAAAAAAGATACGCCACAGTAATAGGGAGCTTACAGTAGAAAATATTGTAAAGTATATAAATGATGTGGCAGGAATCCGTATTATCTGTTCTTTTACCTCTGATATTTACCGGATTGCCAGCGCTATAGCAAAGCAGAACGACGTTCAGGTTTTGAAGATAAAGGACTACATTACTCAGCCTAAGGCAAATGGATATATGAGCTATCATATGATTGTAGCTGTACCAATCTTTCTCAGCAATGAGGTTATTAATACAAAGGTAGAGATTCAAATTCGTACAATCGCTATGGATTTTTGGGCCAGCCTGGAGCATAAAATATATTATAAATTTGAAGGGAACGCTCCAGAATATATTCGCAGGGAATTAAAGGAGTGTTCTGATATTGCTTCCTATCTGGACCAGAAGATGCTGTCTTTGAATGAGGAAATAAAAAAATATAATCAAGAAGAGATGGAACTGGAAGAAAGCTATAAGGAAATAGCCGTGGATACATACTACTCTGTGATGAAGGAAAACTTTGGAAAACTGGCAGAAAATTGATAAACTTATATTTTTGCCTGGAGAAAGGGTTGCCAGAGATTTTTTTAAACGTTATAATTAAACTGAGCTTAAAGGGCGTTTGAAAATTTTAAACGTGTTTCAGAGCTATGAAAGAAGAAAAGAGGGAATGCAATGAGTGATGTAGTGACGCCTTCTATGGCAGAATTTGAAGAAGAAATTAACCGTTCTATGAAGAAAATAAAGGAAGGAGATATACTTTCAGGAACGGTAATCGGGGTAACAGATACAGAGGTTTCCGTGGATTTGGGAAGTTATACGGAGGGGCTTATTCCATTGGAGGAATTAAGCAATGACCCGAAGTTTTCTATTAAAGCAGATGTAGCCGCCGGAGATGTTATTAAGGCATTAGTTTTAAAGGAGGATGATGGAAAAGGAAATATTCTCTTGTCAAAAAAGCGGGCGGATGATATTCTTGCCTGGGATAAGCTAAAAGAACTTAAGGAATCCCAGGAAGCAATTTCTATAAAGCTTCAGGCAGCAGTAAATGGGGGGATGATTGGTTATTTGGAAGGAATTCGGGCCTTTGTGCCAGCATCACAGTTGGATTTGTCTTATGTAGAAGACTTGGAAAGCTGGGTTGGAAAAACCCTTTTCGCTGTTGTAATTACTGTAGAGGAGGAGAAAAAACGTCTTGTACTTTCAGCCAAAGAGCTTTTGTGGAAAAAAGAGCAGGAAGAAAGGCAAAGCCGTTTGAATAATTTGCAGAAGGGAATTGTAACAACTGGAATTATTGAAAAAATAGCGCCTTATGGCTGCTTTGTAAATATAGGGGAAGGTCTTACCGGGCTGGTTCATATTTCCCAAATTTGCGGAAAGCGTATACAGTCCCCTAATGAGGTTGTTAAGGTAGGAGAAGAAGTTAAAGTTAAGATACTGGATGTGAATGACAATAAGATTAGTCTGAGCATGAAAGCGGTAGAAGATAGGGAAGCGGTAGTAGATGAAATTGAAACTGCGCCGGTAGAGTATCATTCAGGCGGAGAAGCTACTACAGGTTTAGCTTCCTTGCTGGCAGGAATTAAATTGGATTAGTATGCAAATTTGCGTTGTACAAAAGGCAGCGCAGGAATGAGGTTAATTATGGAGAAGTATCGTAGTAAAATTGTAGATACAGTTTGTGAACTGGTTCGGGTTCCATCTGTATGTGAAGAAGGCGGAAAGTTCCTTTTTGGAGAAGGAATCGACCGGTGTCTGGATAAAGCCCTGGAGATTTTTTCAGGCATGGGATTCCGTACATTTAAGGCAGAAGACGGAGCCTATGGGTATGCAGAAATAGGAGAAGGAAAGGAAATGTTCGGCGTTCTGGGGCATTTGGATGTTGTAAGCGCCAGAATAGAGGACGGCTGGAAGCATGATCCTTTTGATCCGGTGGTTGAAGACGGGTTTATCTGCGGCAGGGGCTCCCAGGATGATAAAGGACCTCTTGTAGCGGCCGCATATGCACTAAAGGCTGTTTTGGACGACGGCTATCAGTTGAATAAAAGAGTGCGTTTTATTTTTGGACTGGATGAGGAAACCTTATGGCGTTCTATTGCTAAATATATTGAAAGAGAAGAAGCTCCCGTTATGAGTTTTTCGCCGGATGCAGAATTCCCATTGACCTATGCAGAGAAGGGGCTTTTGCAGGTATTGTTTAAATCAAAGGAAGCTCCGGCGGTTTCCTTTAAAGGCGGCCACAGTTTCAATGCTGTATCTTCAGCGGCAGAATGTAAATACGAGGAAAAGCTGGAAGAGGCAATGAAGGAGCTGGGCTTTGCTTATCATATAGAAGGGGAGCGTTTGGTAGCCGAGGGTGTTAGCGTACATGCAAAGGATCCATGGAAGGGCGTCAGCGCAAACCTTCATTTAATTGAAGCATTAAAGAAGGCCGGTTATGAGGATAAGACGATTTCCTTTATTTCTGATGTATTTAATGATAAGTTCCGCTTTGAAGGCTTTACGTCTGAGGATCTTTCTGATTTTTCAGGTCCGGTTTCTGTATGCTTTAGCCGGATGCGGGGTGATGAAAGCGGCGTAGAGCTGAGCGTTGATTTAAGGCTTCCGGTTACGCTTGAAAAGCAGAAGGTTATGGATCTTATGGCGGCAAAGGCGGCAGAATATGGCTTTGAGTTAGAGCAGTTTGACTGGCTGCGTTCTATCTATGTACCGAAAGAAAGCGAGCTGGTACAGGGACTCATGAAAGCGTATCAAGATGTAACAGGCGATACAGAAAGGGAACCAGTTATTTCTGCGGGCGCGACTTATGCAAGAGGCTTTGATAATTGCGTTGCTTTTGGCGCTGTGTTCCCGGATGAAGAAATGACAGAGCATGAGCCAAATGAAAGGGCTTCTATTGACGGGCTTGTAAAGGCTTCGGAAGTATTTAAGAAGGTATTTATTAACCTTGTAACAGATTAATTTGAGTTTTGATTTATAAGCTAAAGATGGCGCCTGGAAGTTTCCAGGCGCCAGTTTTATTTTAATATTCGGATAGAATTGAAAATGGCAATTAATGCAACGCCCACATCAGCAAAAACGGCCAGCCACATATTTCCAATGCCTATAGCGAGCAGAATAAGCACAAGGATTTTTACGCCAAGGGAAAAGGCGATGTTTTCTGTTACAATTCGTCTGGTAATATGAGCAATGGTGATAGCGGTTTTTAATTGAGAAGGTTCATCTGTCATTAAAACAATATCTGCGGCTTCAATGGCGGCATCAGATCCTACGCCGCCCATGGCGATTCCGATGTCTGCCCGAGCCAGAACCGGAGCGTCGTTAATTCCGTCTCCTACAAAAAGAACTTTTTCCCGGCCTTTTCCTGTTTGCTTTTCAATAAGGTCCTCTACTTTTTCTACTTTATCGGCGGGCAGCAGTTCAGAATATACGGTATCAATGCCGATCTCATCTGCAATCCGCTGAGCCGTTTCTTTTGTGTCGCCAGTAAGCATAAGAGTATGGATACCTAATTCCTTTAATTCCTGGAGAGCCTTTTTTGTATCATTCTTTAACTCGTCAGAAATGAGGAAATATCCTGCATAGCTCTGGTTTACAGAAAGGTAGACAACAGAGCCTGCCTTTTTTTCTGGGGTAAGGGTTACGGAAATTCCGTTGGTTTCCAGAAAGCGTTTGCTTCCAAGACGAAGGTGCTTGCTGTCTAAAATGCCCTCTACGCCAAATCCGGCGATCTCATGGTAATCAGAAATAGAATATAGCTCCTTATGGATATTGCTTTTTTCCTGGGCTTCGCCTAAATATGCAGCTACAATAGATTGAGCGATTGGGTGGGTGGAAAGGTTTTCTAAAGAAGCGGCCATAATAAGGATTTCTTCTTTTTCAAAGCCTTCGGCGGCCTTACTTTCTGTTAAGGTAAAGGTTCCTTTTGTAAGAGTGCCGGTTTTATCAAATACAGCATATTTCACATCATTTAAAAGTTCCAGATAATTGCTGCCTTTTACAATAATGCCATGGCGGGAAGCGGAGCCGATGCCGCCAAAGAAGCTGAGAGGCACGGAAATAACAAGGGCGCATGGACAGGAGGCAACGAGGAAACCGCAGGCTCTGTAAATCCAAGGTATAAAGTCCAGTTTTCCAGAAATAACCGGAGGCAGGATGGCCAGAGCTAGAGCCAGAAATACAACAATTGGAGTATAGACTCTTGCAAAGCGGGTAATAAAGTTTTCTGTTGGCGCTTTTCTCGAAGAGGCGTTTTCTACCAGTTCCAGCACTCTTGCTACCGTAGAGGCGGTATATGGCGCGGTTACGCGAATAGAGACAGGCTCTTCGCCGTTGAGGCAGCCGCTTAATACAGAATCTCCAGGCGAGGCTTTACGGGGAACGGATTCGCCGGTCAGAGAAGAGGTATCAATAAAGGAAGAGCCTTCGATCACGATGCCATCCAGTGGAATCCTCTCTTTTGGTTTTACCAGGATAATACTGTCAACAGATACCTCTTCCGGCGCTACGGTTTTGAAACCAGTATCTGTTTTAATACGGGCGAATTCAGGTTTGATATTCATAGCATCGCTAAGATGTTTTCTTGATTTATCAACAGCAAGGCCCTGGAGATATTCGCCGATTTGGTATAAAAGCATAACGGCCAAAGCCTCTGGATATTCTCCAATAGCAAAAGCGCCCAAGGTAGCAATAGCCATTAAAAAGTTTTCATCAAAAATCTCCCCATGAAAAATGTTCTGAGCAGCGTTGAGAAGGACCGCCTTGCCTAGAAGGAGATAGCCTAAAATAATGGCGGCAAGGAAATAAGGGCTTTTATCAAGGAGCAAGATTCCTGCAAAGCCTATTCCTGCGCCGATGGCAGAAAAGAGCAGATCCTTTGCGCTGGCTTCTTCATGACTGTGATTATGGCCGCAGCTACAGCCGCCGGCATGTTCGTGCGTATGTCCATGGGAATGGTTATGTCCGCTGGCGCAGCAGCCGTTATGATTATGGTTATTCTCGTGTTTATGTTCGTGGTTCATGGAAATTCTCCTTTCATAATCGTAATAGCGTTAGATAACATAAATGATTGCAAAAATAGTAAGTATTTATTCTAATACATGGGAAAGTCCCTGATCGAAAATGTGTTTCACATGGTCGTCGGCAAGGGAATAGTATACAACCTTTCCTTCTTTACGGTTTTTTATGAGCTTTGCTGTTTTAAGCACCCGCAGCTGATGGGAAATAGCGGACTGGGTCATTCCTAAAAGAGCGGAAATATCGCATACGCACATTTCTGATTCAAAGAGGGCGCACAAGATTTTCACGCGGGTAGTATCGCCGAATACTTTAAATAATTCAGCCAGATCGTAAAGAATTTCTTCTTCTGGCATCTGCTCCTTTACGAAGCATATTGTTTCATCATGAATCGTCGTACATTCACAAAGCTCTGTAGCTTTATTGTTTGTGTCCATAAAAGAAAACCTCGCTTTATTTTTATATATGAATAATTGTTCATATATTTAATATATACAATTCTGTATTTTTTGTCAATCCTATTTTTAAATTTTATTGATTTTAACTGCCAGAATTGGATGCCCGCTATCGCTGCGACAACCCCCGAGTAATTTAGAAGGAAATAGTTGACAGTGGGAAAATCCCTTTATATACTGGAAAGAAAATAGAAAGAAATGAGGGAATTACAATTATGAAATGGTATGATAAGGCGGTTTTTTACCATATTTACCCACTGGGATTGTGCGGGGCGCCAAAGCAAAATGATGGAGTTACAGAGGAGCATCATTTTAATAAGCTAACAGAATGGCTTGTTCACATTGCAGATTTAGGCTGTACAGGTATTTATATTGGGCCTTTGTTTGAGTCGGTGGGGCATGGTTATGAAACTACAGATTATAAAAGGGTTGACCGGCGTTTGGGAACAAACGATGAATTTGCGGCTTATGTTAAGAAGTGTCATGAAATGGGAATCAAAGTAATTGTAGACGGCGTATTTAATCATACGGGAAGAGAATTTTTTGCTTTTCGGGATTTGAAGGAAAAAAGAGAAGCCTCTCCTTATAAAGACTGGTATTGTAATGTGAATTTTTGGGGTAATAATGAGTATAATGATGGTTTTTCTTATGATAATTGGGGAGGCTATAATCTTTTAGTTAAGTTAAATCAAAGAAACCCGGCAGTTCAGGAGTATATCTATGATGTTATCCGTTTTTGGGTAAAAGAATTTGATATTGATGGAATTCGTCTGGATGCAGCGGATGTTCTGGATTTTGAATTTATGAAAGGATTACGGAGGCTGGCGAATGAGGTGAAGGAGGATTTCTGGCTGATGGGCGAGGTTATCCATGGAGATTATAGTAGGTGGGCAAACCAGGACATGCTTCATTCGGTAACAAATTATGAGCTTCATAAGGGCTTGTATTCCGGCCATAACGACCATAATTATTTTGAAATTGCTCATAGCATAAAAAGACTTTTAGGACTGTGCGGGAAGACGCGTCTTTATAATTTTGTGGACAACCATGATGTGGCCCGAATTTACAATAAATTAAATAATAAGAAGCATCTGGCGCCAGTGTATATGATTTTGTATACGATTCCAGGAATTCCGTCTGTTTATTATGGCTCCGAGTTTGCTGTAGAAGGGGCTAAGGAAAGAGGAAGCGACGACAGCTTGCGCCCATGCCTTGCGTTGGATGCATGTATGGAAAGAGAAGAAGGAAAGGCGCTTCTGTTCTTACTTCGCAGATTAGGACAGTTAAAACAGGAGTACCCAGAGCTTTCTGATGGAGAATACAGAGAGCTTGCTCTTACAAACAGGCAGTTTGCTTTTGGAAGGGTGTTGGGCGAAACTGCTGTTATTACAGCCGTAAATAATGATGATGCAGAAGCGGAACTATGGATTCCTCTTCCAGTTGGAGCCGGAGAAGCTGTAGATGCTATTACAAAGGAAAAACTGACAATAGAAAATGGAAAGATACGAGCTTTGATTGAGGGAAATAACGGAAAAATTATCCATGTCTTTTAAGTATATATTTAAATTACACAAAAGAAATGCAAATTTGTAGTTATTAGTTGACAGAATATACAAAACATGGTATAATTAAGAAGGTCGTTGAAAGGTAGAGGAGAAGATTTCTTTTGTGTTGGGGAACGCAGGGAGGGTAACTCTAAAAGAGAAAGGCTGAAAGATACGTTTATCCGTTGAAGGGATAAACCTTA
>CATKYY010000048.1 GCA_949841225.1 uncultured Acetivibrio sp. | reverse complement strand
TTCTTTTTCCAGCTCTCCTAAAATGCCGTCCAGCTCCTTTATGGAAGCCTCCAGGCTCTTCGCCTTTGCCATTATCCTATCTTTCCTTTCTCTGCTTTTTCCACAGAGGCCGTAAGCCTTCCGTCCTTCAGGGTAATTAATACCTTTCCGCCTTTTTTCACATCCTTTACCGAGCGGATGCCCTTTCCGTCTTCTCCCTCTAAATAGCCGTAGCCGGTTTTCAGCCGCTCCAGCGGAGAAGCCGCCCGAAGCCGTTCAATATATACCTCCAGACGGTGCCGTTCCTTTAAAAGCCTCTGTTTCATAAGGGCGTTCAGCTTGTCCTCCCCGTCTGCCAGGTACTGCCGCTGCTGCCGTATCCGGTATACCGGGTCCAAATGCTTCAGCCTTAGCTCGTATTGGGAAAGCCTTGCTCTTTCCTTCGCCGCCTTCTGTCCCAGGCGGAAACCAAGCTTTTGCCGGTATCCCAAAAGCCCTTCCAAAAGAGCTTCCACATCGCAGACCGCCAGCTCCGCCGCCGCGGAAGGAGTCGGCGCCCTTAAATCTGCAACATAATCTGCAATGGTAGTGTCTGTTTCATGACCTACTGCTGAAATCAGCGGCGTTTTACAATGATACATAGCCTCCGCTACCGCTTCTTCATTAAAAGCCCATAAATCTTCTATGGAGCCGCCGCCCCGTCCAACAATAATAACATCCGCTCCCAGCTTGTCCAGGGTTTCAATTCCTTTCGCAATGGTAAGAGACGCTCCTTCTCCCTGTACCTTGGCCGGATACAGGATTAGCTGGACATAAGGATTCCTTCGGCTGCTAATATTAATTATATCCTGAATCGCGGCTCCTGTAGAAGCTGTTACGATACCAACCCTTTTACTATACCAGGGAATGGGCTTTTTTACCGCCCTGTCAAAATACCCCTTTTTTTCTAAATCCTTTTTTAACTGCTCGTACCTTTCATATAAGGCCCCTGTGCCGTCCAAATGGATTTCTCTGGCATAAAGCTGGTATTTTCCGTCTCTTTCATACACGCTTATGCTTCCCAGGACTACTACGCTCTGTCCTTCGCACATGCGAAAAGAGAGGCCGCTTCTCTGCCCTGCAAACATAACGCAGGCGAGCTGCCCCTTACTGTCTTTCAATGTAAAATAAATATGGCCGGAAGTATGGTATTTGCAGTTTGACACCTCGCCCTTAATATAAATCTGACTAAGAACCGTCTCCCTGACAAACATATTTTTAATATACAGGTTCACCTGGGATACGGAATATGCCTGCTCCCTATTCATCCTGCAAAACCTTGGCCAGTACGCCGTTGACAAATCCGGCGGAACTGTCCTCTCCGTATTTCTTCGCCAGCTCTACCGCTTCATTGATAGCGACCTTCACCGGCACATCCTCATCCATCTGCATTTCATACGCTGCCAGCCGTAAAATCGTCAGTTCTACCTTACCCATACGGTTTAATTTCCAACCGGTAGCCACGGAAGAAATTTTTTCATCCAGCTCCTCTATATGGCCCGCTACCTCCTGGAATTTATGCTCCAAATAACTTAAATCCTTGTCCGACGGCTCCTCCAGCCTTTCCAGATAAAACGCCATCTGTTCTTTTAGTTCTTCTGCTTCATGAAAGTCCCTTCGGAACAGCATCAAAAACAAATGCTCTCTCAGCTCTCTTCTGCTCATACAGCTTTTTCCTCCTGTTTAACGAAAAAGGCAAAAATCTTTTCTCTGCAAAAAGTTTGTGGCTGTAAAACAGCCACAAACTCCAAAAAGCAACTATTTCTGCCCTTCCGGCCTCACGCCGGCAATCCTGATATTGACTTCATTCACATGAAGCCCCGTCATATTTTCAATCGCCTGCTTTACCCTGTCCTGCACCTGCTCCGAAGTCTTTGGGATACTGTAGCCGTACTGCATCGTAAGAGCCAGATCCACGCAGACAGCCTCCCCTGTCACATCTACCTTCACTCCTTTGGAAAGGTTTTTCATGCCCAGGCGGCTTACCAGCTCATTGGTCACATTGCCTGCCATAGAAGCAACGCCTTCTACCTCCGTCGCCGCCAGCCCGGCAATAATCGCTACGACCTCGTCTGCAATCTGCACTTCTCCAATCTGTCCATCCTCTAATACTTTATAAGAATTCTTAAATTCCGTTTCCTTACTCACAAGCAAAACCTCCTATGTTCTCTGTCCAAAATTCATCATACTTATAGTATATCACAAGTCTATAACCATTATATCAAAATTCATAACTTTTGCAATTAATTTTTTACCCCTACTGGTGATATAACAATGTTTTCTGCGCTAATTTCCGTTTTCCTCTTTACAATATCCTCAATCTGGGCAATCTGTTTTTCTGTCAGCTCATTGGCGTTTACAATTACGTCTACATTATCGTCTACAATGCTTACCACCACGTCGGAAAATCCTTTTGCTGCCAGCAGATTTTCCGTAGCTGTTTCTTTTTCCGCAATGTCTGTCAGCTTTACAATACTGTTAACCGCCGCTTCCTTTTGTTCCTCTGATACATTGGTATTGTCTACGATTTCCATCAGCATTTCCTTATTTTTCGCTCTGGTCTGTTCTCTGTTAAGCCTTGCAGAAGCGAAGAAATCGCTGCCTATCGTATTGCTTACTAATACGGCGTCTCCTACTTCCGTCTCATTTTCGGCCTCCGCCATAGAGTGCTCTGCATCTGTGCCAGCCTCTGCCTCTTCTCCGTCAGAAAGAGCGGCATCGGAAAGCTCCAGGTCCGTGTCGCCCCCTTCCAGTCCCAGCTCCATAGCGCTGGTATCGTCTACATTTCCATATGTAGCTGTTTCTGCTGTTGTCTTTCCCTTTTCATCTGCAAAATTCAAGTATCCGGCAACAGCAATCATAATAGCAAGTGCGGTGATAATCACCTGATTCTTACGAAATATATTTTTCACCTTGCTCCTCCTTGTTCCTCTGCATTCATCTTCATTACTTTAATTTTATGTGAAGGCACCCCAAATAATGCCTCCACTGCTTCAGAAATTTCATTTTTCACAATTGCGCTTTCCATTCCTTCTACTAAAATCAGTACTCCTTCTACCTGAGGCTCCTTTTCCTTTAATACGTAAGGCTGGGTTCCCTCCTCTGTTTCTACCAGCACCGTTGTTTCCTCGCCGGAAATATGATTGCTGGTACTCTCGCCGCTCCCATCCTTCTGGGTCGTCGTCTCCTGAGAATAGGGCTGATCTTTTAGCGTAACCTTCTCGCCGGAATTTTTCAACGTAATCATAACCTCTGTCCTTTTTACTCCCTCTACCTTTGAAAGTATCGCCTTCAACCGTTTTTCCAGCGATTTTATATACTCCTCCCCGCTGATTTCCAAAAGCTCCTCCCCCTTTTCCTCCTCCTTGGGAACCTTCTCCTTCTTCCCAGAAGAGCCGGAAGGCCAGGAAAGAGCCAGAAGAACTATACCGCATAAAAAAATAACTACCAGCTTTTCAATTCCAATTTCCCTCCAGTTGATCTTCTTTCCTTTCATATTTCACTCCATTCCCGCGCTGCCTTCTGCGTCTTAACGAGTTTGAATTAAGGGGCGCGCCTTATTTTACCGCCACCTGGCTTTTGGGAAGCTCAAAAGCCTCGGCTAAAATCTCTCTGAATTTCTTCCTGCTTCCCTCGCCCAGAATCCATACCTCAATTTTTTCTACCGTCCCAAAGCCCTCTTCCACCGGACTCAGCCTTGTTTCCACCCGCTCTACCGTAATTCCATTTTTTTCGCCCAAAAGCGCAATCCGCTCTTCTACCTTTTTAGAATACAGCCAAAGCACCTCGTTCCTGGTATTTTCCTCCGCTTCATAAATAAATTCAGCCGAATCCCTGGTTTCCAGAGAAAACTGGTTTGCTTCCCAATAGCTTCCAAAGGACTCGTCAACAGAGAGCAGCTTCGCAAAGGGCGTAAATAAAATCAAAATCAAAACAAGCCCGGTAAACAATTCAATGTACTTTTTATAAGAAGAGGTTTTTACCAGATTCAAAATTACCGTAACCAAAATCAGATAAACTACCAGATTCTGCACGGCCTCCTTTATTATTTCCATCCCCGCCCCCCTTTTCTTAAATCCTCAGATTCGTAGCCGACATTACAATGGCAAGAGTCAGTAAAAATAAAGCCCCTCCGGCGCAAACTGTCGTTAAAAGCAGTTTCGCCGCCTTTGCCGCCCCCAAAAGGCACTCCAGTATCCTTTTATCCGATACCGGCTGCACCAGAGCCGCCCCAACGCGGTAAAAAAACATATATAAAAACAGCTTCAAAACAGGTCCCGCCATAAGAACAAGAAGAGCCAGAATTCCTCCTGCTCCCACTGCATTTTTTACTAAAACTCCCGCTCCCAGCACCGTCTCCGCCACAGAGCCGACAGCATTCCCAATTCCGGGGATAACTGAAGCCGCCTGTATCAGTCCGCTCTTTTTTAGCTGGTCTGCCGCCGGAGCAATAATCCCCTGAATAAAATTATAGCCCGCTACCAGCCCCAGCATAGTTTTAAGCCCCCAGCCTACGCCTTCTTCAATCAGCTCCGTCGTTTTAGAAAGCAAGTCCTTTTCCATCAGATGGTTAGCCAAATGGATTACAAAATAAATATGAATCAAAGGCAGGATAATTTTCAAAAGAACCACATCTACAATCCAGATTACAACCAAGGCGGCCTGATAAAAAATAAGAGAGGTACCCGCCCCGGAAGCCATAGTAACCGCCATAAAAAATGCGGGCGACAGCGCTCCCATAAATTCTGAAAGCCCTGATAATACCTGCGACGCCGTTTTAGAAACCTCATAAAAGGACGCCGCCAGGGCAGAAAACATCAAAAGATAGGCCACATAAAAGCTGGTATCCGCCACCTGGTTATTTTTAAATACATTAGAAAAATTCGTAAAAATCGCAGCCCCAACTGCAATAACCAGCACGCTTAACAATTGGTTCCTGTTCCCGGCAAGCTCCTTTTGCAGCCCCTTTTTTATATGAGCCCATAAACTGTCCAGAGAAAAATTCTCACTGCCGCTTAAAATACCCCGAATGTATGCCTCCAGGTCAAAATTTTCCCCTGCCAGTTGGGCTGAAAGCGCCTTTTGGGCCTCCTCATAATCCAAGTCGGGTATGGGAAACTCTTCTTCCGCCCTGGCTCTGGCCGGACAGGAGAGGATTACTCCAAAAAAGATCCAAAGGCCTAAAAACCATAAACGCTTCATCTATAACCTCCCATTTATGCCAAAAACTCATGAATGGTGTCCAAAAGAGATAAAAGCACCGGCATACTCATTGTCAGTATCGTAAGCTTCCCTACCATTTCCACCTGATTCGCTACCGTTCCATAACCGGCGTCCCGGCATAGCTCCGAAGCCAGCTCCGCTACATAGGTAATTCCTACGATTTTTAAAAGCAGCTGTATGTACGCTTCGCTAAAGGACAAATATGCTTGTATTTTCCCAAGGCTCGCCACGATTACTTCCAGCTTGTTCACTCCCAAGAATAAAATCAAAACGCAGGCCGCCAGGCTGATACCTGTCCCATATTCCGGCTTGCTGCTCTTAAAAGGAAGGGCCAGAAATACAGCCGCAAGTCCCAATAACGCTACTTTAATCATAATGCAAACAACCCTCTTATTGTATCAAACAGCTCCGCTATATAAGGAATAATCCACAAAAGCACTAAAATTAATCCCGCCAGGCTGGTTAAAAAAGCCTGCTCTTCTCTTCCCGCATGTTTCAGCACCTGGCTCAGCACAGAAACCAGAATTCCCACTGCAGCAATTTTAAAAATTAAACTTATGTTCATGCTTAACCTCATTTCTGCATGGTATACCTACCATCAAATCATCAAGATACAAATAAATACGCCTGCTAATGCTCCCAGCCAGCGGCACAGACGCACCTTTTCCCCAATAGCCTTTTCTTCCTGGCCTATATCGCAGCTTATTTCAGAAAGATAATGCTCCAGACTGTTTAGCTGCGTTTCCCGGTCCAAAAGCCCCAGGCTTTCTCCAACCCGGAAAATCCGCTCTAAATCCCTGTTCTGAAGGGCCGCCCCCTTAGCTCCCTTTTGAAATTCCTCCTTCCAAAGCTTTGAAAAGCTCCCTTCCTCCCTTTTCTCCATCCTTGACGCTATTTCCGAAAACACGAAATACAAGCTTCCCCTGCCCTGTCCGCCGCCCGCTATCTCGATGGCTTCCTTTAGCGGAGTTCCTCCATACCGGATTTCCCCCTGCAACGCCATAAAAAACTGCTGCAGCTTATGCAGGCTCTGGAGCCTTCTTTTTTTTTCTTCCGCCCAAAAAATCCCTGCCGCTCCGCAGGATACTAAAACAAGAACCGCTCCGAAAGCCTTCAGCATATCCTCTGTCCTCCCCGGTTGTAAATTCCTTCAATTTCTCCCGCCTTTCCTCTGGATTTTAAAACGACGAAACGTTCAAATATCTGATCTAGCCCTCTGTTTTGTATATCAGAAACATCTGCTCCATGAGCAGTTGCAAAAACAATGCAGCCGCAATTTGCCGCCTGCTCCAAAGCCTTTTTATCCCCCTGGCTGCCAATCTCATCTACAGCGATTACTGCCGGAGACATGGAACGCACCAGCATCATAATGCCTTCTTCCTTTGGGCAGCAGTCCAAAATATCCGTCCGCATCCCCAAATCGTTCTGCGGCACGCCCAAATAACAAGCTCCAAGCTCTGACCTTTCATCCACAACTCCTACCGTAAGCCCCATAATCTGATTTTCTTTATTCCCCTCGGAAATATAGCGCACCATATCCCGAAGCAGCGTAGTTTTCCCACATCTGGGAGGCGAAATAACCAGCGTATGGCTCCACCTCCCCTCCTTTTTCTCTAAAAGGAAAGGCATCACCCGGTCCGCGCAGCCTTTTACCTCATGAGCCAGCCGGATATTCACGCAGGAAATATATTTTATATTTTTCACCCGGTCCATCTCTACGATTACCTTTCCCCCAACGCCTATCCTATGTCCTCCCTGAACCGTTAAAAAGCCCTGCTTCAGCTCTTCTTCAAAAGCGTACATAGAGTAATTGCAGATATATTCCATGGTTTCTCTAAGCTCATTTTTCGTAACGTAATACCCCTTCTCCTTTTCCTTTGTAAACCCGCCTTCCTTTCCCAGAAGCCGTTCCCGGTTATCATAAATTAAAACTACCGGACAACCAATTCTAAGCCGTATTTCCTGCAGCTTTTCATAATCTATTTCCATCCCGCCCAGAAGCCGCCGCAGGCGCAGCGAAAACAGACGGCTTATCTCTTCTCTTTTATCCATCCTTCCCCTCCTTCCCATATGCCCTGCCTGTCGCAGGTCTTGTACTATTAAAATATATGTGGGACAAAGAGAAATATTCCAAATTTAATATAGAGGTTTTCTATAAACATCCAATCTCTCTGGGGGCAATTATTATGTAGCCGTCATCAGTCCCGCCAGCAATACCAAATTTGTATCCGGCTCCGTATCTGCAAGGTTTATTGACTAAATAACAAAAAGCTTATGAAAAAGACCGGCTGCTTGTTTCCCCAGCAGCCGGCCTTTTTATTATCTGTATCATCTTAAAAATATTTTTCTTTTATTTCCTTTACTGGCATTTCCTTTCCCGTCCAAAGCAAAAAAGCTTCCGCCCCCTGGTATAAAAGCATATACATCCCATTAAAATACGGACATCCCCCTTGCTCCGCCAGCTCTAAAAGCCTTGTCTTTTTTGGATTGTAAATAATATCCGAAACAATCAAATCCTTCGGAAAGAAAATCTCCTTTGGAACAGGGCAGGCTTCCTCATGGGGCGCCATTCCCACGCTGGTAGCGTTCGTTAAAATCCGACTTTCTGAAATACTTTTCTTTAAAGCCTCGGTATCCCCCAGTTCTTTTACCTCCAGACGGCAGCGGCTCTCCTTTCCAAGCCGCTCTGCCAGCCGCTCCATTTTTCTAAACCGTTCCCCCAGACGGCTGAATACAGTAATCTCTTCTACTCCATCCAAGGCCGCCTGCACACAGATTGCCGTTGCAGCTCCTCCCGCCCCCAAAAGAGTCATTTTTTCTCCGAGAATCGAATAGCCGGCCTCCTTTACTGACCGCATGTATCCAATGCCATCCGTATTATAGCCCAAAAGCCTGCCGTTCTCTATAACAACCGTATTTACTGCCTCCATCAGGCGCGCCGCCGGAGAAAGCCAGTCCGCCAGCTCTGCCATAACGGATTTTACCGGCATAGTACAATTAAATCCTCTGGCCCCAAACAGCCGCAGGGCATCCACGGCCTCTTTCATCTTATCCTCTCCTACGTCAAAGCACAGATAGCGATAAGGCAGAGATAAAGCTTCAAAAGCAGCATTGTGCATCATTGGCGAAATGCTGTGAGCTACCGGACTCCCTAAAAGGCAGGTAAGCTTTGTATGTCCTGTTATTTCTTTCATATTTTTCCCCATTTCTGCATCGCCTTTCGCCAATAGTCGGTTTATCAGGGGCAAGACGGCTGTTCTTGCCCCTGATAAACCAACCTTAGCAAAAGACGGAAATTCAAAAAAGGAGGTTTGCTGCCGCAATCCCCCTTTTTAAACACGCTCTAGTACTTACACTCTCTTTAAATACTCGCCCGTTCTGGTGTCAATACTGATTTTATCGCCCTGCTCAACAAACAATGGTACATAAACCGTAGCCCCTGTCTCAACAACAGCCGGTTTAGTTGCTCCGGTCGCCGTATCACCCTTAAAGCCAGGCTCTGTATCCGTAATCTCAAGCTCAACAAACAATGGCGGCTCAATCGCAAACACCTGATTGTTGTGGGAAAGCATCTTAACCATATCGTTTTCCTTTACAAACTTAAGAGAATCGCCAATCGCTTCCTCTCCTAACGCAAACTGGTCGTATGTCTCCGCATCCATAAAATGATACAGCTCGCCGTCATTGTAAAGATACTGCATGTCCTTCTTTTCAATATGGGCCTGAGGGCACTTTTCCGTCGGACGGAAGGTTTTCTCTACTACGCCGCCGTTTTTAATGTCCCTTAATTTCGTACGGACAAAAGCAGCTCCCTTTCCAGGTTTTACATGCTGGAATTCTACTACCTGATAAACGCTGTTATCTAATTCAATCGTAAGGCCGTTCCTAAAATCGCCTGCTGATACCATATTTGATATTCCTCCTTAAAATAAATCACTGTGAAAACCCAAATTTCACAATATTAATACTATTTTATCCTACTGCCTAACATTTTTCAACTATTTTTTCGCTTGAGTTTCCGCATTTTGTAAATTTTATATCTGGCAAATATAAAATTTATTACAGCTCAATCAATTTCTTCTCTGAAGAGGTATAATTGATATGCCCGTCTTCTGTAACGCAAACCATATCCTCAATACGAACGCCGCCGAAATCCTTAATATAAATGCCTGGCTCCACCGTCATAACCATGCCCGCCTCTACTATACTTTCCTCTACTACGGAATATCTTGGATTTTCATGGATAAACAGCCCGGTGCCATGACCCAGCCCATGGCCGAAGCATCCCTCGTATCCGGCCTGGTAAATATGCTGTCTGGCCACCTGGTCCACCTCTTTACCCTTCTGCCCTGCGCGGATAAAATCCAGCGCCTTTAGCTGAGCCTCCAAAACCGTTTGGTAAACCTTCTTCTGCTCGTCCGAAGCTTTTCCAACCACAATAGTTCTGGTCATATCCGAACAATAGCCGTTGTATTTACACCCAAAATCCATAGTTAAAAAATCGCCTTTTTCTATTTTTTTATTTGTCGGAACCGCATGGCACATAGCGCTGTTCGCGCCAGAAGCTACAATGGTGTCAAAGCTCAGGTTATCGGCCCCATGGGTTTTCATAAAAAATTCCAGATGAGCGGCAACCTCAAGCTCCGTTATACCAGGCTTAATAACGTCCAAAATCTTACTAAAAGCAATATCCCCAATAGCTTCGGCTTTTTTAGAGCATTCCAGTTCCTCCGGGGTCTTAATCCGGCGCAAATCTGTAATTTCCTCTCCTATGCCTACCAGCTCTTTTACCTTCAGATCCTCCTTAAGCTTCGTGTAGTCCGCGTATAAAGTGCTTTTTCCCTCAAATCCCACAGCCTCAATTTTATCCTCTAAAAGAAGCTCGTTCACAGCTTCCCCATAGCCTTTTCCTCCGCCTACTTCAACAATCTCCCAATCTGGAGCCTCCATCTGCGCCTGAATGGTATAGCGGAAATCCGTTAAAATCACATTTCTTTCCCTGGTAATATAAAGATACCCCGTAGCCCCGGCAAATCCGCTGACATACCGCATATTATATCCGTCGGAAATCAAAATACCGTCTAAAGACAGTTTATCCAAAATCTCATTTATTTTTTCCCGTAATTTCATCTCATTCATCCTCCTTCTTTTCTTTTTCCCGCGCCATCATAATTTCATAATTCCTTAGAATACAGTCCATAATTTCATCAAAGCTTTTTTGGCTGGTATCTACGCAGATATGAGCCGTATATTCATAAACAGGCCGGCGGAAGGTTAAAAGCTCCTCCACCTTTTTTTCCTTATCGGGCCCGTTTAAAAGAGGCCTTGTCTTATCTCCCTCCAGCCGCCGAAGAACCGTCTCCTTTTCCACATCTAAATATACCACAAATCCCAGCTTCTGTAAAAGCCTTCCATTTTCTTCTTTGAGAGGGAGGCCGCCGCCGGTAGAAATTACGGTTTTCTCCGTCCTTTCTAAAAGCTCCCTGGTAAGATTTGTTTCCATCTGGCGAAAACAGGCTTCTCCTTCCCCGGCAAAAATCTCCTTGATTTTTCTGCCCTCTCTTTTCTCTATTTCCTCATCGGTATCCAGAAAAGAAAAGGAAAGCTTTTTAGAAAGCCGCGTGCCTATACTGGTTTTCCCGCAGCCCATAAAGCCGATCAGTATAATATTATCCTTCACCCTTTCTTTTCCTCCTTTTCATAAAAATAAAGGACAATCCGCTCCAAATACCGCTTTAGCACAATCTGGATTTCTTCTTTTTTATCTATCGGCTCCACCAGTATATTATAAATACCCAGGCGTTTCGCTCCCCACACATCGGTAAAAAGCTGGTCGCCGACAAATACCGTGTCCGCCAGACCGGTTCCCATAAGCTTCATCGCCTTTTTGTAGCCCTTTCCAGCCGGTTTTCCAGCCTTAAATATATAATTTGCCTGTATATCCCGGTTAAATCGCAATACCCGTTCTTTTTTATTATTCGATAAAAGGCAGCTTTGAAAACCGATTCCCTTCAGCCTTAAAAACAGCTCCCTGGCCCGTTGGTCGGCGTCGGCGCCATGTTTTGTAAGCGTATTGTCAATATCAAAAATTACTCCCCGGTAGCCCTTCTGGTACAGGTCTTCAAAATCAATCTGATAAGCAGACTCCTTTCTGGCATCCGGAAAAAAACATTTAAACATAAAGCAGCTCCTTTTCTTTAAAAGGCTCCAAACTCCTTTTTAAAATACCTTTCATATAAGCGATGGCTATACCGTAATTGACCATCGGCACCTGGCTGTCTAAAGCCCTGCGGATACGATGCTTCATTTCCTTTTCCTGAAGCATACAGGCGCCGCAGTGCACCACCAGGGCATATTTGCTTAAATCCTCTGGAAAACCGACGCCGCTGCTAGTTTCAAAAACAAGCTTTTTCCCAGTATATTCTACGAGCCAGCGAGGCAGTTTTACTGTTCCAATATCATTGCACTGCCTGTGATGGGTACAGCCCTCTGCCATCAAAATCACATCGCCGTCCTTTAAGCCTTCTATAGCTCTGGCTCCCTCAACCAGCCGGCTAAGCTCCCCTTTATATCTTGCAAATAAAATAGAAAAGGAGGTCAATAAAATATCCGCCGGCGTATCCTTGTCTACCACCGAAAAGGCCTGACTGTCTGTAATAACAAGCTTCGGCTTTTTTCCCAGCCCCGCCAGGGTCTCTCTCAGCTCGGTTTCCTTTACCACAACCGTCGCTGCCGAGGCCTCCAAAGCTTCCCGGATTACCTGCTGCTGGGGCAAAATCAGCCTTCCCTTAGGAGCAGATTCATCGATTGGCACAACCAGCACAACGGTATCCATCGGCGATAAAAGGTCAGCCACCAAAGGCCGTTTTTCCTCCAGCTCCGGCAGCAGCCCTCCCAGCCGCTCCTTAAGCTCTAAAATTCCCTTACCTTCCTTTGCGCTGACCTGGCTGCCCTCAGCCAAAAGCTTTGACAAATCTTTTATTTTTCCCGCCAAAGCCTCTTTTTTCACCAGGTCTGTTTTGTTCCATACAAAAATACAGGGAATTTTCTTTTCTTCTATCAAAGAAACAAGCGCAAGCTCCTCTGTAAGCTCCCCCTTTTCTAAAAATTCTCCGGCATCCGCAACAAGCAAAGCAATATCTGCTTTATTCAAAACAGCCTTCGCTCTTTTGATACGCTCCTTCCCAAGCTCTCCCTCATCGTCCAGGCCGGGGGTGTCTATAAGCATCACAGGTCCCAGAGGCAAAAGCTCCATAGCCTTATACACCGGGTCCGTAGTTGTTCCTTTTATCCCGGAAACAATAGAAAGCTCCTGTCCCGCAAGGGCGTTTATCAAACTGGACTTTCCCGCGTTTCTCCTGCCAAAAAGAGCAATATGCAGCCGCTCTCCCCTTGGCGTATCATTTAATCCCATAAATTCCAACTCCTATAATTTTTTACAGCCCGAATTTTTCAATCGCTTTTTTTAACGCCTGGTCAAAATAAATAAAGTCGTGCTTCGCTTTCCATTCCTCCCGCTCAAACTCCATGCCTTCTTTTTTCAGCTCTTCCCAAAACCTGATGTGAGACTCATAAAAATAGTCCTCTGTACCGCAGGTCATATAAAGCTTTGGTCTTATCCGGCTTTCCTTTAGCCCTCTTACAAGGTCTAAAAGCTCGCTCTCCGGCCTCCATTCCAGATTTTCTCCAAAAATCGCCAGAAAGTCCCGTATCAGCTGTTCTCCAAAATGCTCCTTATACATAGGGTCCAGATCGCCCTTTTGGAACTCCTCCAAACCCTCCTTCAAAAAAAGGCAGCCGGAAGAAAACGCCCCGCACATTCCATACTGCTCCGGTTTTGACAAAGCGCACTTTAACGCTCCATAACCTCCCATAGAACCGCCCATAACCGCCGTCTTTTCCCGCGCCGACGAAATGTGAAATACATTTTTACAAATCTCGGGAAGTTCCTCCGTCAGATAAGTAAAATACCGGAAACCATACTTCATATCGTTGTAAAAGCTCCGCGCCGCATCTGGCAGAATATATACAGAATTGCCCTCCGCCGCGTACACTGGCAGCATAGAATAATCCAGCCATGTTTTACTGCCACCGCACAAGCCATGAAGCAAATAAACCACAGAGTAATCCTTCATTTCCTTTAAATTATTGGGAGTTACAATAGAAATCCCCGTATCCATACCAAGAACTTCCGAATATACTGTCCCGCTTAACCGCATGTCCTCATCTCCTGTCAATCAATAGGATGTTTAAAATGTAGATAAAACATTCCATGATGTATTTTAACACATAACATATTTTACCACAACTATAAAAACAAGCCTCTTTGTGGTATACTAACTACAAAAAAAGAAAGGAAGATTTTATGTATGCAGTAATCACCGGCGCATCCAGCGGCATTGGCAGGGAAACGGCTCTGCTTTTAGCCAAAAAAGGGTATGACCTGATTTTAGTAGCCCGCAGAGAAAAGCGTCTGAAAAATTTAAAAAAGCAATTAGAACACCGCTATCCAATTAACGCGCAGATTGCCGTCTGCGACCTGGGAGACCGCAACGCCTGTTTTGCCCTGTGCCAAAAATATAAAAATTATCCAGTGGAAATCCTGGTTAACAGCGCAGGGTTTGGAAAAATCGGCTATATTACAGAAACGGCTTTAGATGAACAGCTCT
>CATKYY010000047.1 GCA_949841225.1 uncultured Acetivibrio sp. | reverse complement strand
CAGGTTTTCCAATCTTATTACTCCCAATATGCCATGCTTCATGAAGATGCCGGGCTGGAGCTGATTCAAGGTTTGACAAATCCAAAAAACCGGAAATTTTTGAATGATAACCAGGATTTTGAAAATACTGTAACAAAAATGATAATTTATTATCAGAAAAGCAAAATTATACCAGAGGAAGAAAAGGCAGACGACATTAAGGATACATTTTTTATTATAGCAAGAGGCGTCCTGATGGATTGGGCTATAAAAGAAGGGGCTTACCCTTTAAAAAGAAAGATGGAATACGTTATGGGAAAAATACTGAGCGTCTATGGGATTATTCCTGAAAAAAACATATAAGCCACATAATAAAAAAAATAACGGGCACACTAAGAGAAAACTTACATGGAGGTTTTCTTATGGAAAATAACGACACAGTCAATCTGCTCAAAGAATGTGATGCAGGCGCTAAAATGGCCGTTGCTTCGATTGATGAAGTTCTGGAAAAAATCCAGGATTCAAAGCTAAAACAGCTATTGGCAGAAAGCAAAAGCCATCATGAAAAGCTTTGCAGCGAAGCTCATACCTTGTTAACCCAGCACGGCAGCCCGGAAAAAGAACCCAGCCCTGTTGCAAAGGGTATGTCCTGGTTAAAAACAAACATGAAGCTAACGATGGACGACAGCGATTCCACCGTTGCTGATTTAATTACGGACGGCTGTAATATGGGGATTAAATCCCTTCACAAATACCAAAACCAGTATGCACAAGCAGACCATGCTTCCAAAAATATCTGTAAAAAGCTGGTATCTATGGAAGAACTTTTATGCAAAGAATTGAAAGATTATTTATAAAAAAAGTCCGGCTTGCCGGACTTTTTTACTGAAACTTCTTTATGCAGTTTCTTTTTTCAATTCTGGCAGCACTGTTAAAAGCATAGTAATAAAGCAGGCGCAGCCCCCGATTAAATTGGAAATGGGTTCCGCCCAAAAAACTCCGTTAACGCCCAGCCCGCCGATTTTAGGAAGCAATATCGTCAATGGCGTAACAATAACCGCTTTTCGGAACAGTGAAAAAAATGTCGCTCTTTTGGCCTTTCCCAACGCCACAAAAACACTCTGTCCTGAAAACTGCAAAGCCATAAAGCAAAAACCAAAAAAATAGATATGTAACGCTGGCATCCCTTTTGCAATCAACTCTGCGTCCGTATTAAAAAGCCGAATAAAAAACTCCGGCCTCAGACTTAAAATCCCCCAGGCAAGCAATGTATAAACAATGCAGATAGCTGTCAAAAAACGAATTGCCTGCCTTACCTTGCCATAAGCCCTTTCTCCATAATTAAAGCTCATAACAGGCGATGCTCCATTCGTTATGCCCGTAACTGGCATAGTAAAAACTTCCCGGACAGAATTCAGCACAGTCATAATCCCTACATATAAATCCCCTCCATAGGCCTGCAACGTAGAATTACAAGTTACCTGCACCAGGCTGTTTGTAAAAGACATGACAAAAGAGGACATTCCCAGGCCTATAATCTTTTCCACCCTTATCCGTTCTAGCTTCAACGCTGATTTTTCAAGCTGCAGCACGGCTTTTTTTCCTGTTAAAAACCGCAGCACCCATATTGCCGAAACCATCTGGGAAAGAACGGTTGCCAAAGCTGCGCCTCTGACTCCCATCTGCAAACCAAAAATGAAAAAAGGGTCCAGGACAATATTGAAAGCCGCCCCTATCAAAACCGTCAGCATCCCTACATTTCCAAACCCCTGGCAATTAATAAAAGGATTCATTCCCAAGGAAATCATAACAAACAAAGTTCCCATAAGATAAACCCGGATATATTCGCCGGCATAAGGAAAGGTTGCCTCACTGGCCCCAAAAGCATATAAAACAGGTTTATAGAATAGCCAGCCAACCGCCATTAGAACAATACCCGTTAAAACCAAAAGGGAAAAGGTATTTCCCATAAGCTTCCTCGCTTCTCTTTCATTTCCCCTTCCCCGCTCCATGGCGCATAATGGGGAGCCGCCGTTACCAAATAAAAAGGTAAACGCTGTAATCAGCGTAATCATGGGAAAGCAAACGCCTACCCCTGTCAAAGCCAGCTTTCCCACTTCCGGTATCCTTCCAATATACATTCTGTCTACAATATTATACAGCAAATTCAAAAGCTGCGCCAAAGTCATAGGCAACGCTACTTCTATTATATTTCGGTACACGCTTCCCTGGGAAAAATCCGTCTGATGCGCCTTCATCCTTAACCGCCTCCAACCATTCAAAATTCCGGCTCCCATTATACCACTTTGCCTTTATTATGAAAAGACTGGGCGCCTGACAGAAGAGCCTGCCGTTTTGTGTGTTTTTTTAATGTAACATATTTTTAATAGGCATATTTTTGTCATAATCACTAAATATATTTACATATTTACCATAATTATCTATAATAATGCCAAAATACAGGCAGACAACTATCAGAATAGAAAAGAGCAAGATTGAAAATTAAAATTTTTAAGCGCAGGAATGGAGGATATTATGAAAATCAAGGGAGTAAACCTGGGAAACTGGCTGGTTTTGGAAAAATGGATGAGCAAAGAGCTATTTTATGGAATTGAAGGAGAGGACGAAGAAGATTTCTACGCCTTACTGGAACCGCAGGAAGCCAAAAGCCGCATCCGTATGCACAGGGATTATTTTATCCAGGAAAGGGATTTCCAGCATATCAAAGCAATGGGATTGAATTTAGTACGTATTCCTGTTCCCCATTTTATTTTTGGGGAAAGCAAACCTTATATTGGATGCATCGAATATCTGGACAAGGCCTTTGAGTGGGCGGAAAAATACGGCTTGAAAATCATGATTGACCTGCATACGGCGCCGGACAGCCAGAATGGCTTTGACAACGGCGGCCTGACCGGCGTCATTAAATGGCACCATAAACCGGAGAATATAGAATACAACCTGACAGTGATAGAGCGTCTGGCAGAACGGTATGCAAAAAGGCAGGCTCTATATGGAATTGAGCTTTTAAACGAACCCATATCCGAGGCTATGTGGGAGTTTACAAAAGCCCGCTACCAAGCCAGGGATCCAAAACGGGCAGAAGTCTCTTACTTCGTACCAACCGATCTATTAAAGGATTTTTACCACAAAGGCTATGACGCCGTCCGTAAGCATTGTAGCGACGATGTGGCGGTGGTGCTCCATGATGGCTTCCGTCTGGAGGAGTGGGAAAATTTTATGCCAAAGGAAACCTATAAAAATGTAGTAATCGATACCCACTTGTATTTAATGTCTATTGAAAACTCTATGGAAGGAAGAGAGCTTTCCGATTATATCCATGCCATTGAAGAGCAATTTGAAAAACGCTTAGAGCGCGCCAAGTCTTTTCACAGTATTGTTGTAGGAGAATGGTGTATTGCCAATAAAAGCGCCCCTATCAAAAAAGCCGATGAACTAGAAAAGAAACAAATCTACCGATTAATTGCCGATGCCCAAATGAAAGCCTGGAACAAATGCGACGGCTGGATCTTCTGGAGCTATAAGCTGCATACGCCCGGCAGAAACGACTGGGATCTTGCGCGCGCAATGGATGCCGAATGGCTGGTTTTATAGACAGTTTTCCCTTCAAAAAGCGGCAGATTAAAAAAATCCGCCGCTTTTTGAGGTCTCTTTTTTCCCATCGGAAGCATAAAGCTTATTCGCCAGCGCTTCAATAATATAGAGCACGGGTATTTGCGTTGTAATATTCGTATGATTTACCATAACCTGAGGCACATGGTAAGATATACTACAGTCCGATATTTTTGCAAGGGCAGAATCCGAAGCGTTAGTCACCGTAATCAAAAGACTGCCTCTTGTTTTCACCTGATTCGCTAAATCAATAGTTTGCTGCGTAAAACCGGATTCAGAAAGCGCAATGGTAACAGTATCCTCCGTCAAATCCTGAAGGATTGGCAGCCATGGGTCCTCTACATAAAGACTGAAACGCCCTACATTAGAAAAATATCTGGCTCCGTATTTACCCAATATGCCAGAAGAACCAATCCCAATAAAAATAATCCTTTTTGAATCCTTTAAAAGCTGAAAAGCCTCCTCAATGCTCTCCTGAAAATCCCTGGAATCTATGCGGGATATAAATCCTTTAAAGGTTGTCTCCCCCATATCTGCCAGAGCCATCTTTTCCTTTTCCAGATATTCCTTGTAACAAAGCTTAAAATGGCTATACCCCTCGCAGCCTGCCTTTTTACAAAAACGCAGGACAGTAGCTGTAGAAACATGGGCTTCCTCTGCCAGATCCTTAATTGTCATATGCGCAATATGTTCTTTATTTTTAGTAATACAATTATAGATGGAAAGCTCCAGCTCATTAAAACCGGTCAGTAATTCATATGTAAACATATCTTTTCACCCCAGAAATGTTCTATAATTATTTATACATATTTAAATTATAAAAGGAATCCGCACATTTGTAAAGAATAACTCATAAAATTTCCGTATTCTGGAAATTTCAAGCCAAAAAATAAAAACAGCACAAAAGCAGTGCAGAAACGAGGTTAACTATGGATTTATTTCAGCATGAGCAAATACGCAGTATGAACGAAAGCGAGCTTTCTGTTTACAATTATGTATCCTCCAATCTCCCAGAGGCAGAGCGCATGAATATAAGGGAGCTTTCTGCAGCAACCAATGTATCTACCACTACGGTTCTCCGGTTTTGTAAAAAAATAGGCTGTAATGGGTACACCGAATTTAAGTACAGGCTCCGCAAGATACTGGAAGAAGAAAAATCCTCCCGCGCCTATCTTCCTTCTACTATGCCCGCCCTGCAATATCTGCAAAAAATGATGTCCGCCTCCGACTTTGATGCGCAAATAGAAGAAAGCGCCCGGCTATGTATGGGAGCAAGCCAGGTATTATTTGCAGGAATCGGTACCAGCGGCATCCTGGGGGAATACGGCATGCGCTTCTTTTCCGGCGTCGGCATTACCTCCTTCGCCATTACAGACCCCTTCTGCCCTCCGCCAATGAAGCTTATGGAAGATACCGTTTTAATCGCGCTGTCTGTTTCAGGCGAGACGCCCTGGGTAATTTCTATTGTAAACGGTTATAAAAAAAGAGGCGTTAAAATTATCAGCATTACCAACACCAGCCACTGCACCCTCGCAAAAATGTCGGAAATAAATTTTGCCTATTATATGCCCCTGGCCTATGCCTGGCAGGAAATCGGAGAAATAAACCTGACAACGCAGCTTCCAGTTGTTTATCTTCTGGAAACATTAATGAGCCGTCTTTATCTAAAACAAAAAGAGAAGAAATAGCAAGAAATTTATTGTTTGTTTTTTTTATGTAACAAATATCATATAGCTAAATCTTTGTCAAAAATGTCTGAAATAATTGCAATATTTAAAAAAATGTGGTGTAATATCACCATAAAACGTGAGCGCTTACGAAAAATAAAAGAAATAAAACAAAATAATCGCTAAAGGCTAGAGGAAAACATCAATGAAAAAAGAAAAAATTTCGGAAAACTTTTTATGGGGCGGCGCTGTAGCTGCTCATCAATTAGAAGGCGGATACAATAAAGGCGGAAAGGGTATCTCCATCGCAGATGTTATGACTGCAGGGGCAAATGGCGTGGAACGGCAAATTACTGAGGGAATCCTTCCAGGACATTACTATCCAAACCATGAAGCGATTGACTTTTATTCCAGATATAAAGAAGACATCCGTCTATTTGCAGAAATGGGCTTTAAATGCTTTCGTACCTCTATCGCCTGGACCAGAATTTTCCCAAAGGGCGATGAAACGGAGCCGAATGAGGAAGGCCTGCAATTTTATGACGATATGTTCGATGAAATGAAAAAATACAATATCGAACCTGTTATTACGCTGAGCCATTTTGAAATGCCATACTATCTGGTAAAGACATACGGCGGCTGGCGCAGCCGGAAGCTGATTGACTTCTTTGTAAACTATGCAAAAACCGTTATGGAGCGATACAAAGACAAGGTAAAATACTGGATGACCTTCAATGAAATCAACAACCAGGCAGGTACCTGGACGCCTTGGGCAGGATGGACAAATTCCGGCATTTTATATGGAAAAGACGAAGACCCTCAAACCGTTCTTCAGCAGGCCGTTCATTATGAAATGGTTGCCAGTGCAAAAGCTGTGGCTCTTGGCCATGAAATCAACCCGGATTTCCAAATCGGCTGTATGCTGGCTGTCGTTCCTCTTTACCCAAGAACTTGTTCCCCAGAGGATCAGATTACAGCCCAGATAGCTATGAAGCATCGGCTGTTTTACTATGGAGACATACATGTATTTGGCGAATATCCAACCTATATATCGGCATTCCAGCGAAACCACAATATTTCTTTGGACATTACCCAGGAAGATCTTACCTGCCTGAAAAAAGGCTGCGTAGATTATATCGGATTCAGCTATTACATGAGCAATACCATCAGTAGCGTTGAGGTAGAAAACAGCGTAAAGGTTACAGACGGCTTCTATACGGCAAAAAATCCTTATGTCAAGGCAAGCGACTGGGGCTGGCAGATAGACCCTAAGGGACTTCGGTACTCCCTGAATTTCCTCCATCAAAGATACCATGTGCCGCTGTTTATCGTAGAAAACGGCTTCGGCGCTTATGATAAAGAGGAATCGGACGGTATTCACGATTCCTATCGTATTGAATATTTAAGGCAGCATATTGAGGAAATGAAAAAAGCCATCGAAGAGGACGGCATACCTGTCATGGGCTATACGCCGTGGGGATGCATTGATCTGGTCAGCGCAGGCACCGGTGAAATGGAAAAACGATACGGTTTTATTTATGTTGATAAGGACAATAAAGGACAGGGAACCTTGGAACGAAAGAAAAAGGATTCCTTTGATTGGTATAAAAGAGTTATTGAAAGCAATGGAGAAAAGCTTTTCTAAAAAATCAAATATTTCAGGAGGACTTTATTATGATAATTCGTTTATTTTGTGCAGCAGGCATGTCAACAAGCTTATTAGTTACAAAAATGCAGGAGGCGGCAAAGGAAAAAGGAAAGGATGCAGACATCGCGGCATATCCGATTACAGAGCTGGAAAGAATGTCAGACAATATCGACGTTGCTCTTCTGGAGCCTCAGGTAGGCTTCCAGCTTGAAAAAGCAAAAGCCATCTGCGCTCCTAAAGGCGTTCCTGTAGATGTAATCCCAATGGCGGACTATGGCATGTGTAATGGAATGAACGTACTGAAATTTGCTTATAAATTGGCAAAAAATAAATAACCGCATGCTTTAGCTCCATTAAAAAGAATTTAAGATTCAAAAGTAACATGTATGGAAATCCACGTAGAAATGAGGAGAAAAATGGGAAAGTATATAAATGATAAAATCATTCCAAAAATAATGGCCTTTATTAATACAAAAGCAATTCAGGCATTAAAGGACGGTATGGTGTATTCTATGCCTTTGCTGATTATTGGCTCTATCTTTTTGATTCTGGCAAACTTCCCGGTCCAGGCCGTTTCTGACGCTCTGGCAGCCAGCGGAATTACAGATATATTAAACCAGGCCTATGGAGCAACTTTTAATATCAGCGCTATGATCGCGGTTCTCGGTATTTCTTATAATTATGTAAAATCCGAAGGACATGAGCCTTTAAGCGGCGCTATTACTGCATTGGCAATCTTTCTTTTACTTATGCCGTCCTCTGTTCAGACAGAAGGCGGAGATGTTGTCGGTAATATCATTAACAAGGACTGGACGGCGGGCAAAGGCATGATTGGCGCCATCATCATCGGCCTAGTTGTTGGTTTTTCCTATTCCTGGTTTTTAAAGAAGGACATTCGGATTAAAATGCCGGCAGGCGTACCCTCTGGAGTTTCCAATGCTTTTTCTGCATTACTTCCGGCAGGCGCCATTGTTATAGCCGCAACCGCGCTACATGGAGTTTTCTCCCTGGGACTTCATACTACTGTAATGGAAGCCATTTACAATGTAATCCAGACCCCTCTCCAGGGTATGACAGACTCTTTGGGCGGCGCTATCCTGATGTGCTTTATGGTTCCGTTTTTATGGATTTTCGGCGTCCACGGCTCTACTATTGTGGGCGGCATTATGTCGGGTCTTTTACAGGCCAACAGCCTTGCCAACCAGGCGATTCTTGACCAGGGCCTGGAATTAACCGTCGCAAACGGCGGCCACATTGTAACTCAGCAGTTTTTTGACCAATATATCAATGTAACCGGCGCCGGCCTTACCATTGGCTTAGTTATTTATATGTTTGCCTTTGCAAAATCCAAACAGCTGAAAACCCTGGGCCGTTTAGAGGCCGTACCTGCCATTTTCAATATTAATGAGCCAATCTTATTTGGTATTCCTGTTGTTATGAACCCGATGCTTGCCGTTCCATTTATTGCTATGCCTGTAATTTCCTGTATAATTCAATATTTTGCCCTTGCTACAGGAATATGTCCATTATACAGCGCAATCCAGGTTCCATGGACCTGCCCGCCGATTATTTCAGGCTTTTTAATTGGAGGCTGGCGAAGCGCGCTGCTTCAAGTGGTTATTTTCATCGTTTCCTTCTTTGTCTACCTTCCATTTATCCGAAAAGTAGATAAGATGAACCTGATGGCAGAGGAAAATTCCGCTAACGCAGACGATGACGAAGACTGGTAAAAAGAACGGCTCTGTATCTATAAACTTGCAATATACAAAAAACCGTACAGAAATGGAGTAAAATATGAGTGAAGAATTAGTAATGGCATGCTTCCAGCTTATTACATATGTAGGAACCGCCCGCTCCTGTTTCATCAACGCAATTCAATGCGCCAAGGAAGGAAAATTTGACGAAGCGGCAGAAATGATTAAAAAAGGAGACGCCGCCTTTGTCCAGGGTCACGACGGCCACGCCGACCTGCTTACGAAAGAAGCCAACGGCGAGCTGTCGGCAACCGGACTGCTCTTAATCCATGCAGAGGATCAGCTAATGAGCGCAGAAGGCTTCCGTACTATAGCAGAAGAATTTATTGATTTATATAAAAAGCTTGCCAAAGAGGAAAAATAAAAGCTGCTTAAAAAACATAGCAGGAATCCCAGTTTCGGGTTTCCTGCTATCTTCTTCTCTATTGCTTGCGCACATACATCCTTGTCAGATCCGGTTCATTATCTCCCTGTACCATACACAAAAATTCCCATCCGTACCTTTCATAAAAGGACGTATGATCTGTAACCAGATAAAGCGTACCAATCCCATAGGTCTCCATATCATCGCAGACAAATTGGAGCATCCTGCCTGCAATGCCCTGGCAGCGGCAATTCTCTTCCACATAAACAGCGCAGATATTTGGCTCTAAATCCTTACGGTTGTGGAAATCATTTTGAATTACTCCTATTCCTCCAACAATCCTTCCCTCTTTCATAGCCACATACCATTGAGGCACCGCTTCTTTCCTTTCCAGACACGCCTCTATACTTTCTGCATAAGCTTCTATTGGAATTTCCCATTTTTCATGGAACCAGGCTGCCGCCTTAGCTCCCAGTTCTGCATGTTCTCTTATTTTCAATATTTCAACCATTTTCTGCTGCCCTCCCTATATACTATAAAACCACTTTTTATTATAGCAGACTACTTCTTCTTTGTCAGTTCCTGAGTTTGCCTGCCTAAAGCGAGAATGTCTATCTTACATGGATATGCACTGTTAAAAGCGCATTCTCCGAAGCGTGGAATCTCTTTAAAAACTGCCAATTCTACGTTTCATGGGTGTTAAATCTGTCTGGTATCGGATATAATGAGGTCAGAAGGGAGGAAACCTACCGATATACAAAAATCTGCGCAGAAATGGAGAAAATCATGGATCAAATAAAAATCGGAAAATTTATTGCTGAAGAACGTCATAAAAAAGGCTATACCCAAAAACAACTGGCAGAAATTTTAAAAATCAGCAATAAAACAATATCTAAATGGGAATGCGGCAACGGCTTTCCAGAAATTTCATTATTGCTGCCTTTATGCCAGGAATTAGACATTAGTGTTAATGAGCTCCTTTCTGGAGAACGTTTGTCTGAAATTGATTATAAAAAGAAAGCGGAGGAAAATATGGTAAACTTTATTCAAGAAAAAGAAGAAAACAGAAAAAAAATGAAATTAACAACCATAACCGGCCTTATAGCCATCGTATCATTTATTACGATTATTCAAATCGTCTCCATCTATGCAAATGCAATCGCTTTACCCTCCAGAATACTTCTGACCGTCATTGCCTGTTCTATCTTTACAGCGGGCCTTTATGTAGCTATGCAGGGAGAACGCACAATCGGGTACTACAAATGTAAAAACTGCGGCGAATATTTTGTTCCTTCTTTCCCTGCATACACAATGGGAATGCACATCTTTTCCACCAGATGGCTAAAATGTCCGAGCTGTGAAAAGTCCGGCTGGTGCAAAAAAGTTATGTCCAAAGATGAATAAGCGTTCTAAGGAAAAGGCATGTATCCTCTGTGCATGCCTTTTCCTCACTCCTAAAAACAAAGCGGTTCCCTTTATACATTCCGTTTTTTACTTATATCCCATATCCCCGCCAGAAGCAAAGCAACCGCTGCCATTTGTATAAAATGTAGGATACTCCTTGAAACATTTTCTTGAATAATCCATGCAAAGGAATTAAAAAACAAGCCTGCTGCAAGTAATACAGACACTTTCCTTCTTTTTTCTATCTTAATTCCTGATTGCGCCTCCCTCAGCCGGTTTATTATATTTGTCGCCCATATCGCCCCATTCCCTAAAGCAATGGCAAAGACTGCCAAAAGAAAAGCAAAGGCGAATCCATATAGGTTTTTCCCTGCAATTCCAGCCATCAGATTCCACCATATGCATACCAATTCTATAATTGTAACAATCTTAAACATCCTCCTGATTTTAATATAATATTCTATTTTGGATCCTGTATCTGTGTACAATTCAAACGCTCCGCTAGCCGCCAGCTTTCGTAAAATAATCCAATATCCCCAGCATTGGACTATCTCAGCGCCTGTATCATGTATGAGCTCCTTATATTCATCTTTCACGGAAAACATTTTTTCTCCAAAATCCACCTGGTAAACATATTTGCCCGGTTGGCATTCTTCAAATGTATAAAGTCCCGCAAAGAAATGAGTCATAGCCCACCCCTTAACGCTCATTTCATTTAACCATTCTATCATAGCAGCTTTATTAAAATACAAACGATATTTAAACATTTTTACCTCATTTCTGCACGGCTGTTTGCATATCCCCGGTCTGTGATTGCCGTACAAGACGCAAACCGGCAGATGGAAATTTTTAATTTTCAAGCCTTCCTTCTTCCATTATCTTTCC
Source organism: uncultured Acetivibrio sp. (assembly GCA_949841225.1). Lineage (GTDB taxonomy): Bacteria > Bacillota > Clostridia > Lachnospirales > Lachnospiraceae > Velocimicrobium. The sequence goes on along the minus strand of CATKYY010000047.1, from coordinate 2,593 downwards.
GTTTTCAACTAATTCCTCCAAACGGGCCCGTTCTCTTTGAAAGACTTGTTTTCCTAAATCTGTAATAATATACTCTTTCTTTCTCCTTGCATCCAGGTCTGCACTATGTATCTTTATCCACCCCCTTTTTTGCAACGTCTGTAACGCCCCGTACAAAGTTCCTGCTCCTAAAACAACTCTTCCGTCCGTAATCTGTTCTACCTCCTGAATCACCCCATATCCATGATTAGGTCTTCTAAGAGCTAAAAGAATATAATAAAAGGCTTCCGTCAGCGGATTATCTATCTCCGGCATATCTTTTACTCCATTTCTACACAACTTTTTATACATACTAAGTTTGCAGTTTCTATACAGACACAAACTTACAGATTAAAAATTTCAATCTGTACTTTTTACACTTTAATATATCGTAAGATGATATATCATATATTTAATATATCACCTTACGATATATATGTCAATAAATATATAAAATCTCATAAAAAAACTTTTTCACCAACGCACTGTCAGATTCCGCTGTACTTCAAATTTCAACTGTAATTTGATGCCTGCTGCTTTTTGGTATTCCTTCTATTACAAATCAGACATCCAGTATGCATACTTATTTCCACTTTTATAATTCATTGCATTTTTCTTTAGTTTTATCAGCCATTTCACCTTTTGATAGTGTTCTAACCTATTCCTGACAATAATCCCCTCTGCTAACAGTGCATCTGGATTATTAGAAGAATCAAAATCATCGTCAAATACAGATACTTCCATTCCCTCATATAATTCAACATCATTTCCATTAGAATCGTTTACTATATCTGCTTGTGAAAATAAATATACCACAGGCTCTCCCTCTTCATCCTCCCCGCAGAATTCATTAAAATCCAGCCAAATTCTAGCTTTATCTAATGGCATAGAAGCTTTACATTTATCCTGTTTCGTTGTATGTTTCCCTTTATATTCATAAGAGTAAGCCTGCTCCATTTCACCCAACTCCGAATCCCTAAATACTTTATACTAAATTTCTCCTTCTTCTATTGAAATAATTTTCCCTTTACCAACCTGGCGCGCCCCTCCATAATTGCAAATAGCTGGCCTGCCGCAACCTCCTGACAATGACGGTTCTGAAATGAAATCTGATATTTTCCAAAAAATTAATAATAAGGATTTATTTATTTTGCAATACAATATCCAACCATATTTGTAAGATACCTCTTTTCCATATAATAAAAATGTATGCTAAAATCAAAGCAGCGCTAATACTCATAACAATAACAGGATGTATACCGGATATATTCAAAAATTGAATTACATCATCTGGCTTTTCTGTATCTCCCGCCATAAAAGCAACAGGAACAAAAACCCATGCAAATAAACTTCCAATAGGTATGAAAGCAGAAAACATAGAAAAAATGCGATAAAATTCTCCTTTTTTATTTTTATTAAAGCCAAAAAGTATATAACAAACAGAAAAAACTACTGGAAGCAGCGCTCCCGCGACTTTTTGCAATGAGGAAGTTACCTGTGTATAATTCCCCCCTGTAGAAATCACATACGCGCCTACAATACTAAAGGAAGTAATTTTAGCGCCGCATAAGACGGCCACCAATGCATGTCCTCCCTCATGTAAAAAAATATAGAGTATCGTTTCAATAAATACCGCCAATAACATTTTCAATAATAGGCTCATTTTATTATTCATACAGCTTTATCCCCCAGATTTCTCAATATACGATAAAAATATATGCCTCAAAAATACGAATTTGGTCTTCTTCTGTAGGAAAGCAAAAGACTATATCTCCATAATTTCTCATTAGAATCCTTCGTTCTTCTATGGCCAGAGCCCTATATATTACAAGGCTCTCTGTAATACCTTATTCAGTTATGTACTTTTTTAAATCGGCCTGGATCATTGAAATCAATTCATGTTCCCGAAGTATATCATCGTAAATATTGTCATCCTCGAACTGATTCTATCTTGCCTCTTCTTCATTCTCGGCAGATTCAATAACATACGAACCCAGAAAATTGTCTAAAAATACTGGTTAGAAACTATCTCCTACCGCTTTTATTCTTAACGATACCATATTAAAAATCTGTGTAGCTCTCTCTGGGGTAGATGCTGCAAATATGTTTTCATTTCTGCATAATTCTCTAATGTCTTCAAAACTCTTCCTTTCAGACAACAGCTTTACCTCGTTACGAAATACCATAAACCAAAAAGAATGCTTTACTGCTCCAGCGCTATATTCTTTTCTTTCCATGTGTATTTACACCTTTCCATTATAATTCTATACTCTTATCTGCCCCATAATCCAGACTTGACACAATATCTAAGATGTCATCTACCGTACAATTTATTTTCCGGCATATCTTTACGATTACATCCATTGATACATTTTCATTATGTGACAGCTTTGCAAGCATACCCTCGCTGATACCTACCTACTTGCAAAACTCTGTCTTCTTCATTCCTTTATCAATTAACATTTTAAATATAATGTTAATTCTTGGAAACATCTATATTATGCATAATAATTACTAACTTGTCAACACTTTTAGAAACAATCTTATTTATTTTGTTGATTTTAATTAACATATA
>CATKYY010000046.1 GCA_949841225.1 uncultured Acetivibrio sp. | reverse complement strand
AGGTATCTGGATGCTCCTCGTATTTTTTTACAGCAGCATTACGGGCTTTTTCGCAAAGCGTCTGCACAGGATTAATTACATATAAAAAACAGTTCCGGCCATGATAGCGGATTTCTTTTTCCAGAGTCATGCCAAGGCGCTGGGCTACCTTACAAGAACGGGTATTAAGCTTATCAACCGCGGCAACGATGCGGGTTATGCCAAGCTCTGAAGCAGCGTAATGAAAAACTGCCTGACAGCATTCCAGGGCGTAGCCATAGCCCCAATGATCCCGGTCAAGAAGATAGGAGAGCTCTATTTCAGGTTGGCCGTCAATCATCTGGTTTTGGATGCCGCATCGTCCAATAAGCGCTTTATCGCTTTTGCTGAAAACGCCCCAAAGCCCGTAATTATAAAAGGCATATATATTTTTTATGTAGGCTTTGTGCTTTTCAAGCTCAATTTCTATATATTCTTCCTTTCCTTCAATATAGCGGCAGACTTCTGGATTTTGGTAAATATAGTATAAATCCCGGATGTCTTCTACAGAAAGTTCCCGGATAATAAGCCTTTTTGTTTCTTTAATTGTAACAGGAAGCCCCAGGTATCTCATTAAGGTACGCTCCATATATTCGTAATTCAGCGCGTGAAAATCATCGGTTACTAAAAAAGCGGCGATTAAATCCTGGCGACCTGAGTTTGGATTTATATATCCAATACAAGGGATGGACGCGGCTTTTGCAGCTTGAGTTCCCAAGGTGGAGTCTTCAATAACCAGAGCTTCTTTTTGATTTACGCCAAGAAGGGAAAGAGCCTTCAGGAAAATATCTGGGGCTGGTTTTGGATGCTCTAGGTTCTGTCCAGAAATCAGTTTATCAAAATATTTTTGGATACCAAAGGCTTTGGTTACTTCTTCAATCTGCTTTAGAGAAGAGGAAGAGGCCACCGCCAGCTTAACTCCATGCTGGGAGAGCTCTTTTATTAAGTCAATGACTCCTGGAAGCGGCGTCATACCTTCTGCTTTAAAAAGCTTTTTTACGTTAGCATGGTCGGCCTCTATAAGCTCCTCTACGGTAGCGGAAAGCTGATAGTCTTCTATTATAGTGCGGAACATATGGGGAGTAGTAGAACCAGTGAACTTAAGAAGGTAATCAGGAGACAGTGTAATTCCAAACTCCTGTAAGGTAAGGATGGCTGCCTGGTTGTGGATTGGTTCACTGTCAATAATTACTCCGTCCATATCAAATATAACAGCCTTTAACATAGAAATTCCTCCTTTATATTTTTTCCATTTTATATTATAACAGAAAGACATTTCCATGTCACTCTTTCAAAAGTTGATAAATCCGTTTCTTATTATCTTGTCGGCATCTGGAACGTGGCGAGCGCTTTGTTCAAATAGTCGTTAAAAGGTTTCATAATTTGGAAAAGCTCTGTTGCCTTTATAAGAAATGTTTCTACATTTTTCAATTCTTCGTCTTTTAGAGGATATTCCAGATACCAACTCTTAAATTTTAGATATTCCGCTTGGGGATGCTCTTTCTCATATCCCGCAGGAACCTTTTTTAAAGCGGTTCCCTGTACAGTGAAGTATTTCTCAAAGGCTGGCTCGCGTATAATTTTTTCCCATTCTTTTCCATTCTGTGAAATATAATCCCGAACCATCGTTGTCGCATCTTTAAACATATCTGCAAACAAGCCGCCGCCTAAAAAAGATTGATTGCCAGGCTTTATCATAAGATAATATCCCACAGGAACAGGAAGCTTACCCTTAGAGGAAATATGGGCGCGGAACGCGGGATTATAAGGCGATTTATCATGGCTGAAACGGGTATCCCTTACAATCTTAAACGTAAGATCTTTCGGATTGTTGTGTAAAATACTGCTGTCAAATTTTCCGATTTCCAGGATAAGCGTCTGCAATAATGCTTCAAATGCAGCATTTGCTTTTTTATAGTCGTCCTTGTTCGCATGATACCATTCGCGGCTGTTATTCATGCTCAATGCCGATAAATAATCAATAATTAATTGCGTATTCATAAATGGTCGTCTCCTTTACGATTTTTGGATAATGGAAAGCTGCGTAGAATCTAAAAATTCCTTTATGAGATGTTTCGTGCGTTCGGGAGATTGGTAGGGCTTACAGAATGAAAAGTCCTGTGATAAATCATCAATATCCTCCATAGCATTTTTCACATTCATCATGGTCTGAATGGAGATTTCCGTAGCCGTCATATAATCTAGCTGCAATGGATTTATTCTATGGTTTTGTATGGCATAATTTACTCTACTTTTGCATTTACAGCTGCCGTTGCCATATTCTCCGCAGTACTGTCCAAGGAAGTCCGCCATTTTTTTGCGTATTCGGGAAAGCCGCTGACGATATGCTTCTGGAGTCATTTCCAAAAGATCTCCCGCAATGCGGCTGTCAATTTTAAACATGGCGCCCAATATGAAAATACATCTGCTTTCCATATCAAGGCATTGTAACATCACGTTGGTACAGGACATTTTTAATTCTTCTGCTAATATATCCTTTTCCACATTTTGGGTTAAATCTGGCACATCCTGCGTTTTTCCATTTTCTATGTCGTCTCCATAATACTCGAAACTCAACGGATAGCGGGCGAACATATGCTTTTTATAATTTTTTAGATGATTAGTTGCAATACGGAATACCCATGTTGTAAATGAACTGTCGCCTCGAAAAGAAGAGAGATGGGTAATCATTTTCAACAGAATGTCCTGTGTGGCATCCTCTGCATCTGCAAAGGTGCCGAGCATCCGCAAGGACAAATTAAATACAATGTCCTGTACGCTTGCAACGAGAGTTTCGAGAGACTTTTTATCTCCTGCGGTAGCTTTATCGACTAAAGCCTGTAGTTCCTTATTCGTTTTTTCATTCATAGATTTTTACCTCCTATTTAATTAGACAACGCTCCCTTGTCCGTGTGACAGAAAAATTTTTGACAGAAAGGAGGATTTCAATTTTCCTATGTCATTTTAACATATGGTTATAATTTTTTCTATCTTGCGTTTTTCTTGAGTTTCCGCATTTTACAAATGCTAGGGCTGCCAGAGTGGAGCGAATGGTTATTTTGCATTGATATGCTCCGTTAAAAGCACAAATTTGTGGTTTTGTGTGCTGGAGGCGGACATTTATGTCCAAATCTGGCATACAAAACCGCAGATTTGTACTTTGCTTCGGTGTGTGAGAGTAAAATAACCATTCGCTCCACTCTGGCAGCTCCACTATTTGTAAAATGCGGAAATTCAAGAATCCATCCGGTTGACGCAAGGAGGAAAATCTCTTATGATAGAGAAAGCCGGAGCGTATTTAAAAAGGAAAGAGGATATTAAGCGATGAATATTTTAAATATGGAGCACATTAGTAAAACATATGGCGATAAGGTAATTTTTAATGATATTTCTTGCGGGATTCAGGCAGGCGACAGACTGGGGATTATTGGGATTAACGGAACAGGGAAAACAACTCTTCTGCGGATTCTTGCAGGTCTGGAAAAGCCAGATGAAGGACAGGTGGTACGACAGAACGGGTTGAAGATGGAATATCTTTCCCAGAGCCAGGCGCATGGAAAAACGGGCGTGTTGTCCTACGTTATGGAAGGACAGGGACAAAGCGGCTGGAGCCTGGAAGGAGAGGCAAAAACTATGCTGCATACCCTTGGCATTCCAGATTATGAGGCAGAAATGGAGCAGCTTTCTGGAGGACAGAAAAAAAGAGCGGCTCTTGCCAAGGTATTATTAGAGCCCTGCGATGTGTTGATATTAGATGAGCCAACCAACCATTTGGATGAGGAAATGGTAAGCTGGCTGGAAGATTACCTAAAGCGGTATAAAGGAACGGTCATTATGGTAACCCACGACCGCTATTTTTTGGATAAGGTAACGAATAAGATTTTGGAAATAAGCCGTGGAAAATTGTATACTTATGAGGGAAATTATTCAAAATTTCTGGAACTGAAGGCCCAGAGAGAGGAAGTGGAACTGGCAAGCGAGAGGAAACGGCAGAGCATCCTGCGGATGGAGCTGGAATGGGCAAAGAGAGGCTGCCGGGCCAGGACAACAAAGCAGAAGGCGCGCCTTCTGCGGCTGGAAGCTTTGAAAAATGGAGCTGCTGTGGTTCAGGACGGGACGGTGGAGATAGACTCGGTGCAGACCCGTATGGGGAAAAAGACCATTGAGCTTTCCCATGTAAGTAAAGGCTTTGGCAACCGGCAGATAATAGAGGATTTTAATTATATTTTTCTGAAGAATCAGCGAATTGGGATTATCGGGCCGAACGGATGCGGAAAGTCTACGCTTTTAAAGCTGATTGCAGGCAGGATAGAGCCGGATGCAGGCAAAATAGAAGCGGGAGAAACCATAAAACTGGGTTATTTTGCCCAGGAAGTACCAAAGATGGATGAGAGCCGGCGCGTGATTGATTATGTAAAAGATATTGGGGAGTACATCCAGACAAAGGACGGAAGGATTACAGCATCCCAGATGCTGGAGCGGTTTTTATTTACGCCGGAGCTGCAGTATGCGCCGATTGGGAAGCTGTCCGGCGGAGAAAAAAGAAGACTATACCTTTTAAGTATTTTACAGGCAGGGCCGAATTTTCTGGTTATGGATGAGGTAAGCAATGAAATTGATATTCCTACCTTGACAATTTTAGAGGATTATTTGAACTCTTTTTCTGGTATTGTCGTTATGGTTTCTCATGACCGCTATTTTCTGGACAATGTAGCAGACCGTATTTTAGCCTTTGATGCGATGGGACGTATCAAACAGTATGAGGGAGGCTACAGCGACTATCTGGAAGCAAAAAAGAAGCTGGAAGGCCAGGAAGAGGATTTTTCCAAGGGAAAAAAGACGGTAAGGGAAAAGAAAGGCGAAGGTAGGAATTGGAAGCAGAACCAGCCTGTAAAATTGAAGTTTTCTTATAAGGAACAGAGGGAATATGAAACCATTGAGGATGATATTGCAGCGCTGGAGGAGGCAGTCGAAGGGCTGGAAAAGGAGATTCTGGCAAATGCGACTAATTTTGCGAGATTAAACGAACTTACAGGAAAAAAGGAAGAGGCAGAGACACGGTTAGGAGAAAAAATGGAGCGGTGGGTGTATTTAAACGACCTGGCGGAAAAGATAGAGGCGCAGAATTTGTAAAATACAGAAACTTAAAGGAAATAACGCTGGAAAATATATCAAAAATACAGTATAATAAGGGAGTAAAATACGGCAGAATAGAAAAAAAGGAGGTACACTAGGTGAATACTGTAAAAGAGAACAGATTTACGTTAGGAAAGGGTACGCTTCTGCCTTTGGGAGCGGTTGCGGATAAAAAGAGTGTACAATTTACCTTTGAAGTACGAAATGGAAAAAAGGCCGGGGTAAATCTTTATCATAGAGAGAAACAGGAAAAGCATTTTATTGCAGCAGATAAAAAATATCAGACGGGAAACCTGTATTCTATTAAAGTCAGCGGCCTGAATCCTTTGGAATATGATTATACGCTGCAATACGGGGAAAGTGAGGTCTTAGATCCTTATGTAAAAAAGGTATCCGGCCACGAGGTTTGGGGAACGAATATGAAAAAAGCCGGAGCAGAGGGAGTTCGGGGAAGGCTGGACTTTCTTTCCGGCGGAATGGAACGGGATACCATACCAGAAATTCCTTATGAGGATTTGTATTTGTACCAGCTTCATATGAGGGGCTTTACCCGGCACAATTCCTCTGGCGTAAAGGGAAAGGGAACCTTCCAGGGGCTTTGGGAGAAGATTTCTTATTTAAAGGACTTAGGTATCAACGGCATATTGGCGCTTCCTGTTTATGATTTTGACGAAGTGCTGGAAAACGGGCTGGAGGATGTGGCAAGGGAGCATTTGGAGCGGTACGGAAAAAAAGCGGCTTTAAAAGCGGATGAAGAAAAAGAAAAAAAGGAAGAAAAGCTTAATTACTGGGGATATACGAAACGGGCGGCGCTGTTTGCGCCGAAGGCTTCTTACGCCAATAATAAAAACCAGCCGGAAGCAGAGCTGAAGGAACTGATTCAAAGGCTTCACAAGGAAGGTATTTTATTTTTAATGGAAATGCATTTTCCAGAGGGAACGAACCCTGTTTTGATTCTGGACTGCCTTCGTTACTGGATTTTAGAGTACCATGTGGACGGCTTTCGGATTAATGATAATGTGGCGCCAACGCAAGTATTGGCGGCCGACCCTATTATCGGCAGCGTGAAGCTTCTTTGCAATAGCTGGCAGGAGGAGGTTGTCTATGGAAGGGGAGGCGCGCCGGTAAAACGGGTGCTGGCAGAAGCTAACGACAGTTTTCTTGTGCATATGCGAAGCTTTTTAAAGAGCGACGAGGGCCAGATTCCTTCTGTGCTTTATCATACGAGGCATAATCCGGCGAGGAAAGGAACTATAAATTATCTTACCGGGTTTAATACGTTTACTTTACAGGATGTAGTTTCTTATGATATAAAGCATAATGAAGAAAATGGGGAAAATGGCAGAGATGGAACGGATTATAATTACAGCTGGAATTGTGGCGCAGAAGGAAAAACAAGAAAAAAAGCTGTTTTGAGTCTGAGGAAAAAGCAGGTAAGGAATGCGTTGCTATTGCTTTTCTTAAGTCAAGGGACGCCTATGCTTCTGGCGGGAGATGAATTTGGGAATACCCAGAATGGAAATAATAACGCTTATTGCCAGGACAACAGTATAACATGGCTGAATTGGAACCAATTAAAAAGCAACCAGGAGCTGTTCTTATTTGTAAAAGAACTGATTTCCTTACGGAAAGAGCATCCGGTTTTACACAGGGCGGAGGAATTGACAGGCAGGGATTATATTTCCTGCGGCTGCCCGGATATTTCTTATCATGGTACAAAAGCCTGGTATCTGGACGATTCAAATTACAGCAGGGTAGTGGGAATTCTGCTTTGTGGGAAATATGCTATGCAGGATAAGAAAAAAACGGACTGGGATTTTTATCTGGCATATAATTTTCACTGGGAGCCCCATGAATATGAGCTTCCAAAGCCCGTAAGCGCAGAGGAATGGCAGATTTTAATCGATACCTCTGGACAGGCCGTTTTAGAAGAAAAAAAGGTGGCTGTAGCGGAACGGACGGTAGTTTTATTGGCAGCTAAAAAAGAAAAATAAAAAAATGGAGGAGATGCGAGCGACATCTCCTCCATTTTTTAAAACAATTTTTTATCCTCTACAATTTCATCATACAAATCCAGTTCACAGTATTTTTCCTGTGTAAAATGCTTGCAGTTTACGCAAGATATTTGTCCTGGGGTGTTAGAGGTGGAATTAGAATAGCTGTTCTTGCTGGTTACTGGCGCGAAGGCGCTACAGTTTTTGGCTACCTCTTCATAGGTTTTACTATCTGAACGCATAATAGTTCTCCTTTCTTCCATATACAGTATTTTGACAAGTTTATTATTTACAGAAAAAAGAGAATTTATACGGCCTTTTATAATTCTGTTTGAAAAAAAGCAGTAAGCAGTTGATTAATGGTTTTTTGGTCTTCCACGCCTGTAAGCTCTCTTGCAGAGTGCATGGCTAAAAGAGGGACGCCTAAATCTACCGTCATAGCTAAAAGCCAGGCGGAGGAAATAGAACCCAGGGTTCCGCCGCATGGCATGTCGGAACGGTTAATAAATTCCTGGTAAGGGATATGGTATCTATGGCACAACTGCTTTATAACAGCCAGGCCTTGCGTGTCCGTCGCGTATCGCTGATTATGGTTGACCTTTAAAACAACTCCTTGTCCCAGCTTTGGCTGGTTGGTTGGGTCGCATTTGTCTGCGTAATTTGGATGGATGGCATGGGAGACGTCTGCAGATACCAGGAAGCTTTTTAGTAAGGTATTGTAGAGTTGCTGTGAGGAATAGCCTAAAGCTGCATACAGCTTTTCCAGTAGCACATTGGTGGCTATGGAGTCCGCGCCCTGCTTGGTATTGCTTCCGGTTTCTTCGTTGTCATAGAGACACGCCATATTAATAGTATTATCATTTTCGCTGTTAATCAGGCCTGTAAGACAGCCAAGGACAGAGGTGAGATTGTCCAATCGCGGGGAAGAAATAAATTCTTCTCTGGCTCCTAAAAGGCAGGCCTTTTCCCAGTTGTAAACATAAAAATCAAAATCCAGAATATCCTCTGATGAAACAGATAATTCCTGAGCCAAAAGCTCCAGGAAAAAGTTTCCTTTATTTAAGGTTTCTGTAAGCATGCCTAAAATTGGCAGGAGCTCTTTTTGAGGATTTATTTCCAGCCCTTTGTTAACCTCCCGGTTAATATGAATAGCAAGATTGGGAATCGTAAGAAGAGGGCGGTCGAAATTCACCAGCTTTATCACCGGATGAAAAATATCGTCGCTTCTTAAGGCAACCCGTCCGGCGAGAGAAAGGGGCCGGTCCATCCAGGAGGAGCGAAGAATAGAACCATAGACAGAAACATTTAATTTCAGATAGTCCTTTTCGCAGATTTCCGGGTTTGGCTTTACGCGCAGGCAGGGAGAATCTGTGTGGGCGGATGCCAGACGGAAAACATGGTTGTCATCCAGCCTGCTTCCGATTTTAAAGGCAAATAAGGTAGTTCCATAAAGATGGGTATAATAGAAGCCGCCTTTTTTCAGCGTCCATTCTCCTGCAAAAGGAAGCTCTTCAAAACCGGCTTCTTTTAGGAGCTCGCAGCCGCTTTTTACTGTATGGAAGGGAGATGGCGAATGATTAAAAAAATCCAGAAATTTATTTATTGTAGTTTCCATGGTAAGCCTCGTTTCTTTTAGTTTATTTTAGTAGTAATTATATACACTTATAGTACTTATATTAGTACTACGGCGAACTTTTTCAAACACATCCTAGTATATTACAAAAAGAGGAGAATGTAAATTATGGTTAATCATAATTTTGAAAAAATGGCGCATAATAAGAGGAAAAAAGGATGGTAGAAACTATGTGGAGGACAGATTTAGCTTTAGAGGTGCGGGAAAGCTTTCCAGAAGATCATAAGGAGATTCAAGGGGTTATTTTGACAAAGGAGCGGAAAGAAGAGGAAAAAATAGAAACAACCAGAGTAGAGATAAAGGATGAAAGAGGAGAACGGGCTATGGGAAAGCCCAGAGGCACTTATATTACTATTGAATCCAGCTATTTGAGAGAAAAGGATGAAAGCTATCAAAAACCGATTGCCAAAGCCTTAAAAAAATACCTGGAAGAGCTTTCCGGGGGGCTTAAGGGGAAAAAAACCTTAATTGCCGGACTTGGAAACCGGGAGGTAACTCCGGATGCCCTGGGGCCTTATGTAGTAGACAACCTGTTTACAACCAGGCATCTTATCAAAGAGTTTGGAGAGGCGCTAAAGGAAAAATATGAGATGGAAAGCCTAAGCGCTATTGCTCCAGGAGTTATGGCGCAGACAGGGATGGAGAGCAGCGAGATATTAAAGGGGATTATTGAGGAGACAAAGCCGGATTTAGTAATTGTGGTTGATGCTTTGGCCGCCAGAAGTACGAGCCGGGTAAACGCTACGATTCAGCTTACGAATACGGGAATCAGTCCGGGAGCCGGTATTGGGAACAATCGTAAGGCGTTGAATGAAAAGAGCCTCGGCGTTAAGGTAATTGCTCTGGGAGTGCCTACCGTAGTAGATGCAGCTACGATTGTAGAGGACCGGATGGGAGAAGCGCTGGGAAAAAAAGGATATAGCGAGGATGAAATACAACGTTTTTTAGGAGAGCTGGATTACCATTCTATGGGAAGCCTGTTTGTAACGCCGAAAACCATTGATGAAGAGGTGAAGCAGATAAGCTATACGATTTCTGAGGCATTAAACGCCTGCTTTTCTAATATATATAATAATGGAAGCCCAGAGCGCGCTTGAAGAAACCCGCGCTCTAACGCAATATGCGAAGGCTTAAGAATTGTTGAAGGATAGGAGATTTAAGGAGTCCTATGAAATTTTCAAAAGTAACCAGATTTATATATATCTTTGTATGGACAGGTATTTTTATCCTGTCCTCTTATATCATAGTAAAGGGAAGTACAGGCTCTGTGATGGCGGCGGTTGGTGAAAGGATGTTAAAAGAAGGGTCGGGGGTTCTGGATTATTACAGCGGCAAAAAAAAGGAGACGAAGCAGGATGGAGTTTCCTGGCTCTTTGCGGCCTGGGCTGGAGGCAGTTATTTTTATTCTCTGGAAACAGAGGAGGAGGCTTCTTTTTTCTTAGAAGGGGAAGAAGAGGACAATACTGCTCTGATTGTAGAATATGAAAAAGGAAACCTTTTGAATCCCGTGCCTTTTATTTCGGGTGAAAGTTATTATGAAGAGGAGGTTAAGGATACGTCTGTAGAAGCAAAAAGTAAAAATATGGCGTTAATTCAAAAGCTGAAGGATACGAAGGATACGGATTTTCTTTTGAAAAATTTTTATATTGTGGACTCTACTACTTCTGTAGATAAAAAGCTGTTTCAGGTTGATAAGCTTTTAGGAAAGAATATGGCCATAAAAAAGGAAGAGGGGCCTCAAATACTGATATTTCATACCCATGGCGGTAGCGAAAGCTTTTCTGACAGCCGGAAAAATAAAAAGGAGGACAGCGTTATCGGCGTGGGAGAGAGACTGGCGGAGGAGCTAAGATCCTATGGCTATGAGGTAATCCACGACGAAACGGAGTACGACCGGGTGAATGGCGCTATCGACAGGAATAAGGCGTATAATCAGTCTCTGGAAGGGGTAAAAAAGCAAATGGAAAAATATCCTTCCATTCAGGTAATTCTGGATATTCACAGGGACGGCGTAGCAGGGAAAAAGAAACGGGTAACAAAGATTGATGGAAAGGCGACGGCTACTTTAATGATGTTTAATGGCTTGAGCCGGAGTAAAACAGGCGAGATCGCGTATTTAAAAAACGACAATTTAAAGGGAAACCTGGCTTTCAGCCTGCAGATGAGGCTGAAAGCAATGGAGCTTTATCCTACCTTGACAACGGCAAATTACTTAAAAGGCTATCGGTATAATATGCATTTATGCGAACGCTTTCTGCTAGTAGAGCTGGGAAATCAAAACAGCACAGTAGAAGAAGCGAAAAATGCTATGGCGCCTTTGGCGAAGGTTTTGGATGCAGTACTTAGTGGAAAGTAGGGAATGCAAAGCGAGGCAAGCCGGTGGGAACGGAAACATTTTTACCGGCAGGACTGATTCCCCTTGCGGAGCTTTTTGTTCTTGTACATTTTTTTGTCGGCTTCTTTTAACAATGCCCGGTAATCGGTATGGCCCTCCGTCAGGCAGCAGCCGAAGGAGAAGGTAAGAGGGACGTACAAATCATCGTTCAGACGGGCGCGGCTGTTGTTTTGCAGTTCCTCCAGGGCCGCGACGGCGTCAGAGAGCTCCGCCTTAGTCTGATATTGATATAGAAACAAGACAAATTCATCGCCTCCCAGCCTGGCGGCAATGCTGTGGCCGGGTGCAAATTTTCCGAGAAGGCCGGCGAGCTGCTTCAGATAAGCATCGCCTTCTTCGTGGCCGTATGTATCGTTGATGGTCTTTAGGTTATCTGCGTCGATCATGACAAGAGCGCTTTCACAAAACTCCTCCGGTTTATGGAAGCAGGAAGCCAGGAAGTTCTCCAGCCCTCCGCGGTTATACAGGCCGGTCAGATGGTCGTAATCCCTTTCTTGTTCAATTTGCAGACGTTTTAATGTCTCCTCAGTCACATCAATAAGAACACCGAAAACATTGCCGTTCTCGGAGATTTCTTCAACCTTGATATAGCGTTCGTCCAGTTTAAAGACATTGGCCTCTTTGGAAAAGGGGTGGCTGCAAAGCTGGGAAAGAAATTCCTGGAACTTCCGGTAATCGCCGGATAGCTGTTTTGTCTTTTCTTGCGTAAGCCCGAGAATCTGGGGTACGTACTCTGTAAAACGGACTTGTTCCATAGATTCGTTATACTCATACACACCAATGTATAAATTCGTTTTGCTGAGCACATAGGACATCTTCCGGCTGCTGTCCAGGAGGCTTTTTTTCATCCGGTTTATATCGCTGCTCAGCTCCGAAAATTCTGTGCTGCTCTGAATATCAATGACCTCGTCCAGATTGCCGACGGCAATGGCGTGGAGTTTTTTATTGATACGATAGATGTCGTCTACGACATAGCGGTTCATATATCTGACCACGGCGCGCATAAGAACGATAGCGATTATAATAAGGCAGAAAAAGAGAACTACGGTATTCATCATGATCCACTCGTAAAGTACGTGGGTGGTAAGGACGCGCCCGATATAGTTGGAACCGATGGACGCAAACACGCAGAAGGAGTTACGGCCGTTAACGGTAGCGTAAAATCCCTTTGGACGGTTGGCGATGTCGCTAAGATTAAGCCCGACGGTTTCGCTGTTTTTTCGCACGCAGTCCGGCTCTGTAGAGCCGACGATTTCTCCGCTTGTTGGGTCGATGGCGTAATAGTTGGCCTCTGGGTTCACCCGGAACAGGGAAAATATATAGGAGAGTTCATTTTTCTGCGTTGCTTTCATGACATTGACTGGGGACATGCCTACCTGGACGATAAAGCTTTCATCCGCGCTCCACAGGGCCGAATACTGCATAAGCTTCTCCTCTGCGACATTCGGCAATATATCCTGCACGAGCTTTAAAGACTTATCCGTCAGCATTGGTTTGAAGAACATCATCTGTTCGCCGGAATCAAAGGTAAAATCAAAATATTCGGGATGGGTTCCTGCAAAAATACGTCCATTCTCGTCGAAGATATGGATTTCATCTACTTCCATAAAAACAGCGATTTTTCTGAGCTCTTCGCTGCTGTCAAGGACAGAGGGCTTGTTCTGTATCATATAAGCGATTGCCGTAGCATTGTACAGGCAGGTTTGGCTGTATTCCTCGCGGGTTTCCGCAATCTCGGCATTATTTTGCTCCAGAACCTGCTCAATATGGTAGAACGTCATTATGGCGTCGTCATACGCTTGCCGGTGCGTATCGGCGAACTGAAAGTAAACGATAACGATTGTTAAAAAGGAAATAAGGATGAATGTAACCAGATTCATGTACCGACTGATAATTTTTTTGAGCGGCTTCATTTATGCCTCCTGTGTGATATGAAAATGATTGTGAAATGTAACGTGGTCACTCAAGTTATAGAATATATGCATGTCAAAAATCCCAGTTATTTTTTGTAAATAACTGAGAAACCTTTACCATAGTAGCATAATCAGGGGGAATTAGCAAGAGAATTAAAAGGGAGCTTCCGCATTTTGCAAACAGCGGAAACTCAAGAATGAAAAAGAGCTTGTAACCCTAAGCTGGGTTATGATATACTTAAAGGATAATTGGCCTGTGCAAAATATGCGCAGGGACGAAGCTAAGCTTGAAAGAGGAGTGTGGGTATGTCAGAAAGGAACCAAAGCAAAATCCGCAATTTTTGTATTATTGCACATATAGATCATGGAAAATCTACTCTGGCGGATCGGATTATTGAAAGGACAGGGCTTTTGACCAGCAGGGAGATGCAGGCGCAGGTTCTGGATAATATGGAGCTGGAACGGGAAAGAGGAATTACTATTAAGGCTCAGACCGTACGAATTGTATATAAAGCAAAGGATGGAGAGGAATATATTTTTAATCTTATTGATACGCCTGGACATGTAGACTTTAATTATGAGGTTTCCAGGAGCCTGGCTGCCTGTGAAGGAGCGGTTTTAGTTGTAGATGCTGCCCAGGGAATTGAAGCGCAGACTTTGGCAAATTGTTATTTGGCTCTGGATCATGATCTGGAAATTATGCCTGTAATCAATAAGATTGATCTGCCAAGCGCGGAGCCAGAGCGGGTAAAGGCGGAAATTGAAGATGTTATTGGACTGGATGCAGAAGATGCGCCTTTGATTTCTGCGAAAAGCGGCATTAATATTGACGAGGTTTTAGAGCAGATTATTACCAAGGTACCGGCGCCGTCAGGAGATGCCGGAGAGCCTTTGAAAGCTTTGATTTTTGACTCTATTTACGATTCCTATAAGGGAGTTATTGTATTTTGCCGTATTTTTGATGGTATCGTAAAAAAAGGAACCAGAATAAAGATGATGGCTACCGGGGCTTCGGCCGAGGTGGTAGAGGTAGGCATTTTCGGAGCCGGGCAGTTTATCCCTTGCGATGAGCTGAGCGCCGGTATGGTAGGCTATATTACCGCCAGCTTGAAAAATGTAAAGGATACCCAGGTCGGCGATACAGTAACGGATTTGCAGAGACCGTGCGGC
>CATKYY010000045.1 GCA_949841225.1 uncultured Acetivibrio sp. | reverse complement strand
GGGCTGCGGTATGCCGGTATATTTTAATGTATTGTGACATTCGGGGCATTTCGGCGGTTTGTATGCCTGACTCTGCAAATCACTTCCGGTAAAACCACAATGTGGACAATAAAATATGTATCTCATTTTTAACCCTCCTGTGTAAAATTTGGTATGTTTTTAACCGCAATATTATATTCATTATAGGATTAGGGTGTCAAAAGGCGCTTCACGGAATGAAACAGGGCAGATTGCCCTAACCACTTCCATAAAGCTCCTTTTGACACCCTACTCATTATAGCAGATTGTGCATTGCAGGCAAACAGCCGAATTGCCCCCCGCAGACGCGATTGTGAAGGGGCGGCTCCTTTCGGGAGAAGCCCTCACAGAAGCGATAAATTTGACGGCGAGTGTATGCTGGATATGCGCTGATACTGCCTGATATGACAGGATAATCTTTGAAAGGATTATGGATTTATGTATTGTGGAAAAATTTTATTAAAAATCAACAAAAGAACTATCAAAAATCCGCCCCGCAGCTGTTGCAATGAAACTGCTTTCCTATTTTTTTACTACCAAGCCCCCATAATTCCGTAGAGATGGTCCGGCTGATTATACCAATTTTTCTTATTTGAGTCGAACCGCAGTAAATACATCCGCGCTGAGCCCTCTTTCCTTCCATTATTGCTTTGCCATGCGCCATTTTGGCGCGGTTTTCCATCCTGCGTCTCATTAAATCTTCAGCCCGGTGGTCAAATAAATACTGGTCAAACTCCGGCGCGGATTTGATATATTCATTTATGAATTGTTCTTTTAATCCTTTTATTATAAATCCTTTGCTTACACCACCAAGATATTCATCCGGTACAGGCTAAATAATACTATGACAGTAATCACAAGGTTTATCTGATTTATCTGATAAACGTTGTACTAACCTTCCACATTTTTTACAATAACAAAGCATTCTGTTTTCCTCCGATACCATATTTAATTAATTATATTTTATCATATTTCTATATTCAAAACAAGTAAAGCACAATTAGCATTGCATACCCGATGCGTACCTTTATCATGCAAAATAAACAGGCATCCACAACCTGTAACACAACCTGGTACGATTTTCAAAACATTTGACTCCAGCATTGATAAATGGACCGCTAAAATAGGGGTATTCGGAAAATCATTTCATGCGATTGGGACTGCTGTAAATGACTCATTAGAGGCAGTTATCAATAACCTTGACAACTTCGATGAAGATGTAGGATTCTGGGAAAGTCTAAAAAACAACCTGTCTTCTATCGATACGGGGAAAGACTGGACTAAAAATTCACTCGGGGAAATTATCTCACAGGAAAATATCGACAGTTATATTGAAAAATTAGATTTAAGTTCTGCCCAAAATAAATTAAATAAAATTTGGAATTGGCAAACAGATGTAAAAAATGGCAGCACAACTTGGGAGAAATTTTTCGACACCTTTGACAAGGGAGAAAACTACATAGTTGACCTCATCAAAAACACAGAAGACCTCTCCAAACTTGAAAGCCAGGATTTGGTTGACGCCTGTCAGGAAGCCCGTGAGTCAGTCCTCAAGCATAATCAGGCGCTGGAAAATATGTCTCTTAAATCCAAAGCCGGAAAAGCAGCCCTTCAGGCGCTTTCTGCCGCCGCAAATACAGCACTGATGCTTTTAGCCAGCCTGGCTGTCCAGGCCCTGACCGACGCTTGGAATTCCTGGAACAAAACCGTCAAAAGCTCACAGGAACAGGTCGACAATATCAGTTCCCGGCTGGAAAATCTGAACCAGGAATTATTGGAATTAAAAAGCATTGAAAATAAAAGCGAGTATGACCATTTAAGGATTCAGCAGCTTGAAACAGAAATCGGCTTACAGGAACGCTTATTGGAAATTGAACAGAAAAGGCTGTACCAAAATCAGGTCGGTACGACTTTTTCTGATTATTTTGATGCGGACAGTCTTGTTTCAAAAAAGACCTCTGAGGAAAACCGTTATAATAAAACCGGTTATGAATATCTTTCTAACCAGTATGAAAAAAATGAAACTGATTTAAACAGGGTCGATGAAAAGATTGCCGCATTAAACAATTCCCTGCTTGTTGCTGAAACTGAAGCCGAAAAGACTGATATTTTAGAGGCCCTCAATGAGGCTACTCAAAGCAGAAGCAAACTCCTTGAAGAACAGGTTAAGGTGGAAGAACAGCTGACGCTTAACAGCGCCGAATATCTGAACAATTATAAATAATAAAAGAAAACAGCCCATTAGGAAAGGAGCTTACTATGAAAACCTATTTAGTCACAGGCGGCGCCGGTTTTATCGGCTCCAATTATATCCACTACATGCTGGAAAAATACGGACAGGCTATCCACATTGTAAATCTGGACAGTCTGACCTATGCAGGGAACCTGGAAAACCTGAAGGAAATTCAGGAGCTTCCTAACTATGAATTTGTAAAAATGGACATCTGCAATAAAGAGGATTTAGCTTCTTTATTTCAAAAATACAACTTTGACCGCATTATCCATTTCGCAGCAGAAAGCCATGTAGACCGCAGTATTAAAAATCCTGATGTTTTTGCCGCTACAAATATCATGGGAACCCTGAACCTTTTAAACGCGGCAAAAAAAGCCTGGGAATCAAAAGACGGCTTTCTCCCGGACAAGCGTTATCTTCAGGTCTCTACCGACGAGGTATACGGCTCTTTGGACGACGGCGACGGCTATTTTTACGAAACTACTCCGCTGGATCCTCACAGCCCTTATTCTGCCAGCAAGGCTTCTGCCGATATGCTTGTAAAATCCTATATAGATACCTACCGTTTTCCAGCAAATATCACCAGATGCAGCAATAACTACGGCCCGTACCAGTTTCCAGAAAAACTGATTCCTCTTATAATTAACAACGCCCTCCAGAAAAAAAGCCTGCCGGTATACGGCGATGGCAAAAATGTCCGGGATTGGCTGTATGTAAGAGATCATGCCAAGGCCATTGATATGGTATGTGAAATGGGAGAGCTTTTTCATATTTATAATATAGGAGGGCATAATGAAAAACAGAATATTGAAATTGTAAAAACAATTCTTGATACTCTGTTAGAGCTGCTTCCTGAAAGCGATGCCCGCCGCGCCGGTATTTCTTATGATTTAATTCAATATGTAGGAGACAGAAAGGGGCATGACCGCCGCTATGCCATTGCACCGGACAAAATCCGTTCTGAAATCGGCTGGGAACCGGAAACCATGTTCCGGGACGGCATCCGCCTTACTGTCCAATGGTATCTGTCCCACGAGGACTGGATGAAAAACGTAACAGACCAAAGCTATATGAAATACTACGCCGATATGTATGGGAAGCGGTAAAGCTGCAAAACCGTTAAAAAGCCCTGGCGGGGCATTTTTTCTCCGCCAGGGCTTTTACTCTATAAATCAGAACCGGAAATCCCTTTCTCCCTCTGCTATCTTTTTCATTCTTTCCTTTGCATTCTCATATACCTTTGGATTCGTAATACGTTCCAGCTCCGCCGCAATTACCTTTTCTCCCTTTACCCTCGTATCTTCAGAAGCATAGTCCTCCAGATACTCCTTTAAAGTCATCAGGGCGTTCGGCTGGCAGCAGTTGGCAATCTGGCCCGATTTTACCAGTTTCATAAAACGGTCCCCCGTACGGCCCTCCCGATAGCAGGCGGTACAAAAGCTCGGTATGTACCCAAGCTCCAGAAGCCAGTTAAGCACTTCATCCAGAGTCCTCCTGTCCGAGGTATCAAACTGAGCAGAATTGTCCTCTTCGGCCTCCTCCTCTACATAACCTCCTACGCTTGTTCTGGAGCCTCCGCTAATCTGAGATACGCCTACCTTCAAAACTCTTTCTCTGGACTCCTGGGTTTCCCTGGTAGAAACAATAATTCCTGTATATGGCACAGCTACCCGGAGCACAGCTACAATCTTTTCAAAAATATCGTCGGAAATCCCATCATTAAAGTCCTCTGGATTAATATCATCCGCCGGACGTATCCTCGGAACGCTAATCGTATGCGGACCTACCCCCATAGCCGCCTCTAAATGCTCTGCATGCATCAAAAGACCTGTAAAATCATAGCGGTACATATTAAGTCCAAACAACACGCCAATTCCTACATCGTCAATACCGCCCTCCATAGCGCGGTCCATAGCCTCTGTATGATAGGCATAATCATGCTTCGGCCCTGTCGGATGGAGCTTTTCATAATTCTCCTTATGATATGTCTCCTGGAACAAAATATATGTTCCAATTCCCGCTTCCTTCAGCTTCCGGTAATTTTCAACGGTAGTTGCCGCAATATTTACATTTACCCGACGGATAGCTCCATTCTTATGCTTAATACTATAAATAGTTTTTATACTTTCCAATACATACTCAATCGGGTTGTTTACCGGGTCCTCACCTGTCTCCAGCGCCAGCCGTTTGTGTCCCATATCCTGGAGCGCAATCACTTCCCGGCGGATTTCCTCCTGAGTTAGCTTTTTCCTGCGGATATGCTTATTTTTATAATGGTATGGGCAATAAGTACATCCATTAACACAATAATTCGATAAATAAAGCGGCGCAAACATAACAATACGGTTTCCATAAAACTTCTGCTTAACCTCCTTCGCCAGCTCATAAATCCGCTGATTCTCCTCCTCCAGCTCGCAATCCAAAAGCACCAAAGCTTCCCTGTGGGAAATCCCTTTATATTCCGCCGCCTTTTTGAGAATTGAATCAATCAGCTCCTTATTGTTTTTATTTTCCTTCGCATACCTTAAAGATTCCATAATCTCATCATGGTCAATAAACTCCGTCGCTGTTTTTGATTTTACATCATACATAACTGCATTCCATCCTTTCTACCTTATCCTTTACAAATATTTAGGAAACCCTTACTGAAAAACTCTTTGAAACGGTTAGCCGCTGATTTTCGCCATCATGGATTTTACACGAATCCCTTTTACCATCCCAAGCTTTCCAGATAAAGCGCTGATTTTCGCTTCCGGCGCATCCAGTACGACAGAAATAATAGAAATTCCTTTTTCTCTATAGGGAACTCCCATTCTTCCTACTATATACTCCTGGAATGTATGCAACAGCTCGTTTACCTGCTCCGCTGCCTCTGTATCTTCCACAATAATCCCAATCAGCGCTACTTTAGTTTTGGTTTCTTCCATAATTTCCCCCCATTTCTGCACTGCTTTTTTGCATCACAAGTTTGCGGTTGCCGTGCAGACGCAAACTTGCAGATTGAAAGAAAAAAACGGCAAAAAGACAAAGCCTTTCTGCCGTTTAAAAGCGTAACAAAATAAATCTATGCACAATCTTTAGCCCAGGACGTACCTCAAGCGCTCAGAAAGGTTATATTTATTCTACTTCCCTTTATCTGAAAAGTCAACTTCTAACGTTAAATTGTTTTACCAGCCCCTCTAAAATCTCCGCCTGATCCGTCATATTTTCGCTGGTTGCCGCGCATTCTTCTGAAGTGGCCGAATTCGTCTGGACTACGTCGTTAATATTTTCTACGCCCCTCGTTATCTGAGAAATAGAATCCGCCTGCTCCTCCGAGGCCTTGGCGATTGCCTCTACCTTTGTGCTAATATCGGCCGCGCCTCCTACAACGCCTTGCAGCCTCCTTGCCGTTTCTTCTGCAATTACCATTCCTTTTTCTACCGCATGGACGGACGCCTCAATCAGTATCGTTGATTCCTTTGCCGCCTGAGCGCTCTGAGACGCCAGCGCAGACACCTGGTTCGCTACAACAGAAAAGCCCTTTCCTGCCTCGCCGGCGCGAGCCGCTTCAATGGAAGCATTTAAAGCCAGAAGATTGGTCTGGGAAGCAATATCATTAATGGAAGCAATAATTTTGCCAATTTCATTGGAAGTCTCCTGAATGGCATCCATAGACTCTACCATTTCCTTCATCTTTCCATTACTGCTTTCTAAGTCTCCTGCCACCTGGAACACTTCTTCATTAATTGTTTTGGCATTGCCTGCCGTCTCTCTAATACGTTCTGCTATCTCCTCAATGGTAACTGACAGCTCTTCTGTAATACCTGCCTGCTCGGAAGCTCCTTCCGCCAGCTCAGTCGAGCTTTTTGACACCTGTTCAGAAACCGCGGCTACCTGCTTCGCCGCCTTCTGCATATCCTTTACAACCTTGGACATGTTGCCCTCAAAATCCATAAAGGCGTTTTCTATATGCTCAAAATCTCCAATAAATTTAGCCTTTGTCCCTACGGTAAAATTCCCTCTGGAAAACTCCGACATAATATGGTCAATATCCTTTATGTAAGAGCTTAAAATATTAATTGAAGCTTTCAGACTTTTGGCTACGGCCCCTATTTCATCTTTTCCTTCATATTCAGGCACAACGCTTAAATTCCCTTTGACCATTTCTCTGGCTACGCTTTCAATTTCTCTTAAAGGCGCAGTAATACTCCATACAATCTTTTTTCCAACTCTGTACATCAGAAGAATGGATAGGACAAAAGAAACCCCTATAACTGCAAGACAGCTCAAAATCGTAACCATCACATCGCTGATTAACTTCATCTTCTTTTCATTCGTAACTTCTTCTATTTCTCCGGCGGTAGCGGAACATACTTCTAAGGCTTCACTGTACTGTTCTAAAATAGTGGCCTTTACTTCATTGTATCTTCCGTCCTCCAGCCCCGCTATGCACGTTTCTCCAATTTCAATCCATCTGTTCAAATTTTCTTCGTATTTTTGAAATAACTCATTCTCCAGTACGGCAATGCTTTTTAACTCTGCCAGGCTCTCTTCAATACATTGTACGCTGGCATTTATATTTTCTCTATTCTTGGCTCTTGCAGAAGAATCTGTTTCTATCGCCATTACCAGCACGTTCTTTGCTGCAATATTCGTCTCAAGCCGGCATTCCTTTGCCAGGGTATCCGCTTTCTGAGCTTTGCGAATATAAGTATCTATGTTGTTATAAGACAACACCATCCCAGCAACCGCATTAAATATAATGATAACTACTAAAATAAAAATTATTGCATATCCGACATCTAATTTCTTTCTGATATTCATGTTATCCAACTTTTTTAACATAGCACTTTCCCCTTTTTAAATTTTTCTACTGTCAAGTACTCTATATTATATATCATCCTTTTAAAGATTTCAACAAGGTTTATTTCCTGAATTTCCTATTTTAACAGCATCTAACGACAAACTGAGTATATCCATAATTTCTTCTTTCGGAATCTTAGTATACTCGGAAAGCTCTTCTACCGTTGCTACCCGGCCCATATCCTCCGCCAAAACTTTAGATGCCTCGCCAAGCAGACTGGTTTTTGCTAAAAGCGTATTCTCCAGGTCGTCCTTTCCCATATTCTCATCAATAAGATTTTCCATAGCCTGGCAAACAGATTCCTTCAGATATTCCTCCGCATCAATATCCTTTTGCTGTCCCTGCAGCCCTTCTATACTGTAAAGAAGACCCATATTGCCTTCCTGAACCAAATCTTCCAAAAATACGCCCTGATTCTGGTAGCCCCTGGCCAACTCGACTACCCGGACAAGCCATATCTCTATCAGCCGTTTTCTGGCGGCTTCTTCCCCGTTCTGTAACCTTTTATAAAGCTTCCTTATTTCCCCTGGCGCCTCCTTGGGAAACCCATCCAGCTCTTTTAGATACATAGAAAGATAAACATTGTCTTTCTCCTCTTTTTTCTCTTCCTTTACCGTATATAAAAAGCCTTTTACTGTAATTCTATTCTCTGAAAGATAGGAATAAACGGCATCCATCTGCTCCTCTTCCAGAGCCATCCCCTTAAAATACTCCTGTATTTCCTCCTGCGTAAGCTCCCCGCCCTGCGCCTTCGCCGCTTCAACCACAGCGGCCATAATTTCTAAAAACCTGCCCTTTTCTGGCATCCTTAACTCCTCCTTCTATCATCAGATATTCATTGTCTAAATCACCGATAAAATTTCCGCAGTCTTGCTTCCTGGGATACAACTCTTGCTTCACAATCCTTTTAGGCTGTGGAAAAGAGACTCATAAATCGTGGAAGCCCTTGCTGAACACGATTTTTGCTTTCAGAGGCTCTTTGGAACGATAAGCCGTCTAGGATTGTGAAGCAAGAGTTGTATCCCAGGAAGCAAGGCTACGGGACTTTTACCTATCCTTCCTTATACGCTTTAAACGCTGAAGGCAGGGCATATCCCTTTTCCAGCTCTTCCCTGGCGGCCCAAACAAGCTCTGAAAACAGCTCCTGTTCTTCAAACTCCCTGCTCTTTTTCTCAATTCGTATCCTGTATCCCAGCATATGCCACTCAATATGGCTAAATACATGCTTTGCCTCTCCTAAA
This sequence comes from uncultured Acetivibrio sp., assembly GCA_949841225.1. Lineage (GTDB taxonomy): Bacteria > Bacillota > Clostridia > Lachnospirales > Lachnospiraceae > Velocimicrobium. The sequence goes on along the minus strand of CATKYY010000045.1, from coordinate 6,255 downwards.
AGCTCCATCGTATATTCCTTTATCTGATTCTCCTCCAGAACCCTCTCCATACTCCCAATATCCAGCTTCCCCTCCAGCCCTGGAAATTCCCACATTCCCGCCAAAAGGCCCTTCCCGCCTCTCTTATGGATTCCCACTTTTCCCTGGTACTCCAAAAGCAAAACCGTTTTTTCTTCTATTTTTCTGCCTTTTTTTACGGGCCTAACCGGAAGCTCCATGGCTACGCCCTGCTGATATGCAAGGCAATAACAGGCGACTGGGCATTTCTCGCACAACGGCTTCCCATTAGGAATGCATACTACGGCTCCCAGCTCCATAAGAGCCTGGTTAAAAGCTCCCGCCTCCTTTTTGGGCATGTCCTCTAAAAGCTCTAAAAAAAGCGTTTTCTTTACCGAATCCTTTGTAATATCCTCATAGCCGGCAGAAAGTCTTTTAGTTACTCGCAGGACGTTCCCATCTACCGCAGGCACGGGAACGCCGTATGCAATAGAACAGATAGCTCCGGCTGTATAGGAACCAATCCCCGGCAGCTCCAAAAGCTCCTTATAATCAGCCGGCAGTTCTCCATTGTATTTCTCCTTTACCAATACCGCCGCCTTTTTTAAATTTCTAGCCCGGTTATAATACCCCAGGCCTTCCCACAGCTTTAAAAGCTTATCCTCCTCTACCTCAGCCAGCGCTCCTATATCCGGCAGATCCTTTATAAAACGATTAAAATACCCCTTTACTGCTTCCACGCGGGTCTGCTGTAGCATAATCTCTGAAATCCACACATAATAAGGCTTAGGGTCGCTCCTCCAGGGCAGCGTCCTGGCGTTTTCCCGATACCAGCCCAATAGCCTCTCTGTTATTTTACTATAATCATACCTCATATAATTTCCTGCTTCCCTTTCTTCTTTCCGCATCATACCATGTTTTGCTGTTATTTTCAAAGGCGTTTACATATTTTTTATGACAGTTCAAAAATTTTATGCTATACTATACAGGAAATACGCCGTGTCATATATTTTTAACCGCATTTTTACACTGTTTTTTGTGTATTACAAATTTTTAAAGGTGGAGTTCTATGAGTGAAAGAATAAAAAGCAAAACAATTATCGTCCTGTCCTTGCTCCTTGCCCTTGTCGCCTATATAGTAATTACCCTAACCACCCCTGCCGCAGCCAATGAGCGCAGCCTTTCCAGCGCTATCTGTAGCCAGCCGGCGGGTAAAATTGTTTCTTTAAACAGCCTGACTGATTTTTCATGGGAAAAGGTTTATACCTTCGCGCCATATACTACGAAAAAAGAAATTTTTGAGATTTTGGGCTTCAAAAGCAAGATTGACCTGGAAACTGTCAGCGAATCTATGGTACAGATGATTTTCACAGAAGAAGAGGAAGTAGTCTGCGTGCTTTTAGGTTATCCTGACAAACTGGGATATGCCTTTGACTATGGGCAAGAAGGCTATGATTACCTTGTATTTTCCTCCGCCGAAGAACCAAATTTTCGTATCGAACGGCCTTATAGCCGCCAATTGCTGCTGCGGTATCTGCCGGACATGTAAAAAAAGGTCCTATGAAAGCTTCCCTTACCTGCTTTCCTAGGACCTTTTTAGCTTTGCAATTTCTTTTAAATCTGCCGGAATACCTACATCCTGCGACAGCTTCCTACCCTACGCCTTTACAATGCCCAAAATAATCTCCACGGCTTTATCCATCCCCTCCGCAGTTGTATGCTCATAAGGCCCATGGAAGGCATAACTGCCAGTTCCCAGGTTTGGGCATGGCAGTCCCATAAAGCTGAGTCTTGAGCCGTCGGTTCCTCCCCGCACTGGCTTGACAATCGGCTCTATCCCAAGATCCCTTATTGCCTCCTCTGCTTTTTCGACTATCTCAAAACATTCCTCTACCTTTTCCCGCATATTCCGGTACTCTTCGTGAATGGAAAGCTCCACGGTACCTTCTCCATATTTTTCATTCAAAATCTTTTCAATATGGCGGAGCATATTTTCTCTATGGCGGAAAGCTTCTATCTCATGATCTCTGACAATATATTGAAGCCTTGCTCTTTCCACATTTCCTTCCATTTCACACAGATGGAAAAAACCTTCTCTGCCCTCTGTATGTCTTGGCGTCTCGCAGCCAGGCAGCATAGCGTTGATTTCCATAGCCACTAGCTGGGCGTTAAGCATTGTATTTTTTGCGCTTCCTGGATGGACGTTAAAACCACGGGTTGTAAAAACAGCGCCAGCGGCATTAAAATTCTCATAAACGATTTCACCCTCTTCACTACCGTCCAAAGTATACGCATAATCCGCCCCAAAACCAGCCACGTCAAAATGATCGGCTCCAGCTCCCACCTCTTCATCCGGCGTAAATCCAATGCATATTGTTCCATGTGGAAGGCCTTTCTTCTGAATCATTTCCACTGCCGTAAGAATCTCTGCAATGCCCGCTTTATCATCAGAGCCCAGAAGCGTCGTGCCGTCTGTAGTAATTAACGTTCTCCCTTTAAGCTTTTTTAGATGAGGAAAGTTTTCTACAGACAAAACCCTTCCGCTATTCCCCAGCGCAACATCCCTTCCATCATAATTTTCAATCACCTGAGGCTTTACATTTTTACCGCAAAAATCCGGGGATGTATCCATATGGGCAATAAGGCCTATTTTCTTTTTATTTTCACAACCAGCCGTCGCCGGAAGAGTGCCGTACACATAACACTTATCGTCCACCCTGGCGTCCGCAATTCCAAGCTCCTTCATCTCCTTTACCAGTTGGTCCGCCAAATCAAACTGCCAGCCTGTCGTAGGTACTGTTTCACTTTCTGGGTTACTGGTTGTATATACCCTCACATAATTTAAAAGTCTTTCATATGCTCTCATTTTTAACCTCATTTCTACTGTTTTTAAGCCTGCCCTATCATTATACCCCTTTCTGTATGTTTTGCAACAACCTAAAATTTCATACCTGCTCACGCTTTCCTTCCGCCCGGCATAGCATATGTAAAAAAACAGAAAGGCGCATAATATGAAGAGCTGTTGCTCCAACCTATATATTCTCTCTGCTATCGCCTGCCAACTGACTGAATGCCTTAGCGAACCAGAATTAGAAATGCTTGCCTCCGACCTTACAACCCTTGGATATATGATTGAATCCCAGTTAGCCCGTCAATCTTCCTGCAAGAAGGATTGATTTTAGTAAAAACAGACGGTATAATAAAGGCTCAGGATTTATAAAATAAAAAACCTTAAGACAAAATGATAGGAGATTTGATTATGTCCGCGATTCAATACAGAAATTTATCTGCCGATGAAATATGCCCGGAACTGTTCAAAGGCTTTATCCGGCATCAGGTTGTTGAAAAATGCTGGAGAAAAGAAAACGACGAATGGGTCGTTCGGGACGACCCATTTATTGATAATTGGAGCGAAGAAGACTATAAAACACTTACGTCCTGCTTAAAACGCACAATTACAACCGGCGGTTTTGTAGCCGCCGCCTTTTATAACGAAACACTGAAGGGCTTTGTTTCTGTAGAACCTACGCTGTTTGGAGAAGAACAAAAATACCTGGATTTATCCAGTATCCATGTTTCTGAAGATATGAGAAAAAAAGGAATCGGCACACAACTTTTTCTTGCTGCAAAAGCATGGGCAAAAAAAATGGGCGCAAAAAAACTATATATCTCCGCTCATTCTGCCGTAGAAAGCCAGGCCTTTTATAAGAAAATGGGCTGCGTAGAAGCAGAACTGTATCATAAAGAGCATGTGGAAAAAGAACCCTACGACTGCCAGTTAGAATGTTTGCTGACCTGAATTTGCCTACTGTACACAACTAAAAAAAGAAAGGGGACAATTCCCCTTTCTTTTTTTATCCCTCTCTATTCTATCATTTCCAGCAGCTTCCCCGTAATATCCGCCATATTAGAGGATGCCTGCTTCGTATCATGAGAAATCTGTACATTTCCCTCTACAACGCTGGAAATTATTTCAATCTGGCTGACCGCATGGGATACAATATTTACATTCTGTTTTACCATGCTTGTAATCTTCTCCACATCACAGTTCGTCTTCTCCATGTTTTCTACGACAATGTCAAATGCTTCCACTGTCTGTTCTGTAATTTTCCTCCCGCTTTCTACCGCTTTCATAGAATTTGTAATCAAGTCCGTCGTTTCCTTCGCTGCATGGGAGCTTCTGGCGGCAAGCTCTCCTACCTGCGTTGCTACAACGGCAAAGCCCTTCCCCATCTCGCCGGCTCTGGCTGCTTCAATAGAAGCATTTAAAGAAAGCATATTCGTCTGTTGTGCAATAGAATTAATCTCGCCAATAATTTTCTCAATAGCCATTGACATCTCGCTAATTCTCTGCATAGACCCCTTTAACAAATCCATTTGAGACTGGGTCTGCAAAATCTTCTCCATTGCAGTTCCGGTTGCTTCCGTCGCCTCCATTGTAACGCTTACGCTTCCATTCAGCTCATCCGTCAAAGAGCCCATAATCTGTTTTAAATCTCCTACCGCCCGTTCCTGCTCCCCTGTTCCATTATAAATATTATCTGCGCTTTCCAGCGTTTCCCCCGATACATAATTTAAATCCGTACAAGCATTTTTTACATTTTCAATCAACGCCTGATTGCTTTCCATATCCTCTTTCTGCCGTTCCAAAAGCTTCTCATTTTCCTTCATATTCTGGCAGATATTTTCCACCATAATATTAATGCTATTAGAAAGCTGTGTAAACTCAGGATTCCCCTGTTCATTTACTGTAATTTCAAAATTCCCTTCTGCAATTTTCTTCATAGAACTTGTAATGCTGTTGATTCCACGAACAATTTTATCATCTACCATCCGGTTAATCATGAATATCAAGATTCCAAAAATAAAAACCATACTAAGAGATACCACCAAAGTCTGATTGGTACGTTCTTCATAGTATTCATCTAACGGCATAAAAGTCCCTATAATCCGGCCATTATATTCTTCAGCCATATAATAGCCTTTCACGCCGTTGACTACTATTTTACCGCTTCCTGTAAGCTTTTTTGAAAAACCAGCATCCGCTGCCGCAGTCCCAACCAAAGAGGTATCTTTATGGGCCTCTATAATTCCATCGGCAGCATTAATCGCATAAACGTACCCTTTTTCTCCAAAGTCGATTTCCCGAAGAACCGTATCTATCTCGGTGCCGGCAAGCATTTCTTCCAAGACCTCTGGACGTACTCCTACTTGTACAAATCCTTTTGCATCAGACCTCGCCACGCCGACATATTGCATTACCGTTCCGTCCGCTACATTTACCTGGGGTTCTTGGACAATCTCTGTCGACGGATCCTCAAGAATTGCCATAAATGTATTCGACTGCTCCCCGCTTCTCATGTCGAATCCAATATAAGCATCTATTGTGCTACTGACAATAATTCCATTTTCATCAATAATGTGCAGTTCATTTACCATTAATCTGTCTTTGACTTTATTCAGCTTCGCTGCATTGCCATAAATAGAACTATCCGCCGCAAGCATATCTGCAAAAGCCCTGGTTTTTGCAAGATTTTCCCTACTCAGATTCTCTGTAAGGTTATCAATATTTCTCTGATTGCCGGCCAGTTTCTCCTTTATAGCATCCAGCTTCTCGCGGCTGGCAGAAGTACTATTTCTTTGATTTATCACTGTCTGAATTGTAAAGATAGCGACAATTGTAAAAAGGAACGCCGCAAGCATATAGGTAAAAAGCCGTTTTGTAAAAATTTTTTTCATTATTGCTTTTCCTTTCCTTAAAAATGAATTTTAATCGACACAAATTTTTCTGCCTTTTAATTCCCTCCGATTCATTTTCACAATAGGCGCATCATTAGTAATTTTGCATTTGAATTTCCCCCTCCCTAATCTTCCTTGTCAGTTTCAAAAACTGGCCTCTATAATAAACCCCCTCTCCTGAGAAATCTCAACTTTAAAATATCCATGTGTGTAGCGCAGACCAGGATATTTACAATGCAAATAGTAAGTAAATATTTATTCACTTATCTTTAAAAAACAAACCGCCTTTTAGCGGTACGTTTTTAATTTATGAACCTTTATGTTCGCTATCTATCTCTTTTAAAATTATACACTCCTCTTTGTCTGTTTGCAATACCTATTTTCCAAAATATAGTATATTCAACGAGGAGGCTTTCAACTCCCCCACCCCTCGCTCATAGGAGGCTTGGACACTTTAGCGGCATATTTCTTTTCCGCCGCAGTGCGTTAATCGTTTTTTTATTTTATAGGTAATCCGAG
>CATKYY010000044.1 GCA_949841225.1 uncultured Acetivibrio sp. | reverse complement strand
CTTTTTCTCTATAGAAGGCTCTAAAAAATCCCCTGATTTTTTAGAAAATCCAATGCCTTTTCCAGTAACAATAACTTCTTTTCCGTTCTCATCCAGAGCACTGACTACGTTATTGTTAATCACCTTCCATATCTTCATCTCCGCGCCCATTCCAACAGCCCTTTCCAGAAAAATCCTATATAAAAACAAAAAAACTGTGATTATACCTACCTGCAGTGTACACTACGTCCTAAGTACAATCCAGTTTTGCCTACCTAATAGTTACAATCTGGTTTTCTTTCTCTCTTTTTCTGTTGTAATTTTACTATAGCATTCCTTTCCTGTCAAGCTTTTTTGCTCATTTTGTCAATAAATTACATTTTTTCTTTTCTGTTTTATACAAATCAACTATAAAATACCTTAGAAACCCAGAACCTTCCGGCAGCCTTTTCCCTGGAAGGTTCTGGACTAAACAATCATCTAATAGCGGTTCCGAATTACTTCAACCGCGCATGGGAATTCTTTCATCTCAATTACTCTGCCGTCGTCCAAAACCGCTTTTCCTGTCAGCCTTCCAAATATCTGATGCTGGAAGCTGGCCACAATTCCTATATTCGTATCTGCACGCCTGTCTAAGACCGGCGTTAGCGTTCCCTCAAATCTGCCGTCGCTGGAGGTCATCTGCCATGGCTTCATATAATCATAATCAAAAGGCTCCCCGGATTTCTTTGGAATTCCAAAGTCTACTTCTTCCAGCTTATGTACTTTACCATCATAATAAATTACATTTTCTGTTGCCGAGCTTCTGTCTGAAAAACCATATCCCAGGTTAAATCCAAAGGGCGTTCCATCAATTTGACCGCTGCCAATGCCCCAGTACCAAACATTATTGTAAGTCCACACGCCCCGTCCCCAATCCAACACGCCAAAATCCCGTTTGGGAGAAAATATATATTTTTTATCTCCCAGTTTAGCATAGCCCTTAGCTGGCATACATGCAATTTTTTGATTGTAATAAAAGGCCGTCGGCTTCTCCTTCCATGGCGTCGCAATACACATAGATTCCATATCCGGCTGCCTCAGACATATTTTCGCTTCAAAATCCATCCCCTGATAAAAGTCCGGGTACTTACAGAAAATATACCGCTTTCCTGGTTCCGTCCGATAGGAAACCGCCATTTTCTTATTATGAAACTTGGCGTTTCCCTGAGAAGAGTCCCTTCCCAACTGATAGCTGCCCATTGGAAATAAATCCAGGACGGTATTTGTCTTTTCCCATTTCTCCTTCAAATTTAAAAAAGAAACGCTAATTAATCCCAAATAACCCAAATCAGAAATCGTAAACGCCACTCCAAAGTCTTCGTTGGCCACCAGATAATAATCCCATTCTTTAATTCTGAACTTTGGAGCATGAATATTCTCTCTGTTATAATCCCATACCAAACTCCTGGCAAATCCCGGCTCCTGAACAAACCCTCTCCGATCCAACAACCTCTGATGCCTTGTCACCTCATGCTGCATTTGTAATCCCCCTTTATAAAATCCTGACTGCCTTAAAATATCCTATATAATTCTCAGATATTCTATAACAGCCTTGCGCTTTGCTACAAATACATTATAAACTTGAACCTTGGCATTTTGCAAATTAAAATTCTCTATTACCATTCTGGTTTTTTTATCTGATTATACGCGTCGCACATTTCTTTCCAAGGCATGGACAAATCTGCCCAATAAAACATTCTTACTAAATACTGCTGTACTGCCTTTAAAAGCTCCGTCAGCTCCTCAAAGCCCTTTACTTCATAAGCCTCGCAGGCTGCCCGAAGTAAAAGGGTATGGCTGTCAGACATATGATAGTCAGACTTAAAAGAATTTCCAATATCCCTAAGCTGCCTGGCCGCCATATTTTTTAAAGCCTCAAAATCCCCCTCCTCTGCCTTTGCACGCAGATAATAATCATACAATAAAATTGTCATATTGTCCAAAAAACCATTTAAATACAATACTACAACAAAATTCCTTCCTGTCTCCTGATTAAACTGGAGCATTGCTTCTATATCTTCCGGCTGGTCAAGCCAGGCCTTTTTTGTATAGCTTTCTATTTCCTTTGTTAGCTGGCTCATACTTCTCCTCATTTCTGCGCGGCCTTTTGTGCATAGCAAGCTTGCGAAGACCGCGCGCCCGCAAACCTGCAAATTAAAAATTTTAAAGGGTCCATCTTTTCGCTGCTATTCTTCTATAACCTCTACCCGGATAATGTCCCCCTGTTTTTCCCAAATCGTATCGGCCTCTTTCCTCAGCTCCTCTAACTGCTTTTCATCTTCAATAATTCCAAATTGGTTGGAATAGCCCAATGGAACTAATTCATCATAAAATACGCAGATAGACTGTCTTGGCCCATAAAAAATAACGTGTCCCTTTTCCGAATATGTGGGATTTTCTGTTTCATCTGCAAATACTGGCGTCTGAAAGAAAAACTCACGATTTGCAAGCTTTGCATAACCAACCCTTGACTCAAAAACCCCGGCGGACTCAATAGCGGCCACTGTATTTGGCGCCTCTTCTGTTAAAAGCCTTGCATAAAAATCTTTTCCGTGAAACGTTAACTTTAATTTTTTCATAAGCTACCTACCCATTTCGTTATATTTTATAAAACCTTACTTAAAAAGCTCTTTGTCCTTTCCCGCTTCGGGCTGGAAAAAAGCTCCTCCGGCGTTCCCTCTTCTGCAATAATACCCTCGTCAATAAACAGTACTCTGTCCGCCGCCTCTCTTGCAAATCCCATTTCATGGGTAACAACCAGCATAGTCATACCATCCTTTGCCAACTGCTTCATAACCTCTAAAACCTCGCCTACCATCTCAGGGTCTAACGCTGAAGTTGGCTCGTCAAAAAGCATTATTTTTGGTGATAATGTTAACGCCCTTGCAATAGCTACGCGCTGCTTTTGGCCTCCTGACAGCATAGCGGGGTAACAGTCTGCTTTATCTGCTACGCCAACCCTTTCTAAAAGCTGCATTGCTTTTTCCTTCGCCTCATCCTCCGTCATCAGCTTAAGCTTTACAGGAGCCAAAATTAAGTTGTCAAGGATTGTAAGATGAGGAAACAAATTAAAATGCTGGAACACCATTCCTACCTTCAACCGGAGTCCGTCTATATTACAATCCTTTACAAGCACCCTCTCTCCATCAATGACAATATCGCCGCCTGTCGGCTCTTCCAAAAGATTCAGGCACCTTAAAAAGGTACTTTTACCCGACCCGGAAGGCCCAATGATGCAAACGCATTCCCCTTTCTCCACATGAGTGTCAACCCCTTTTAATACCTCCAAATTCCCAAAAGACTTTTTTAAGCCTCTAACGTCGATCACTTTCCCTCAGCCTCCTTTCCAGCCTTGCCATCAACATAGACAAAAGCTTCGTTATCGCATAATAGATTACCGCGCTCCCTATCAACGGCAAAAACAGCCGGTAGGTTCTGGTCGTAATATAGTTCGCCGCTTTTGTTAAGTCATAGATGGCAATATAGCCTAAAATAGAAGTCTCTTTAATCAAAAGGATAAATTCATTTCCCAAAGCAGGTAAAATATTTTTTATTGCCTGAGGGATGATAATATACCTCATAGTCAGTCCATAAGAAAGCCCCAGAGACCTGCCCGCCTCCATCTGTCCATTGTCCACCGCCATAATTCCCGCGCGGATAATTTCCGCTACATAGGCGGAGCTATTTATACCAAAGCTTAAAACTGCCGCTGCAATTCCCATCTGGCTTTTAAATACAAGAAAATACATAATTAAGAGCTGCAATACCGACGGTGTTCCGCGAATCACATCTATATAAATCCCTGCAAAAACAGACAAAACCGTTTTCTTTCCTTTCCGCACTTCCGTCATCTTCATAATTGCCAAAAGAAGTCCCAAAGCAACTCCTACTAAAACAGCCGCCAAAGATACGCCTATTGTCACCTTAAGCCCATTCATTATGTAAGCGTAACGTTTTCCCTCAATAAATACAAATTTAAACTCTTCTATAAATGAGGCCATACAGAAAACTCCTTTCTCTATTCCGCAAAATAGGAATCATAAAGAGCATCGTAAGTTCCATCTTCCCTCAATTCTTTCAAAGCCTTATTAATCGCCTCAATTACCTCTGTATCGCCCTTCTTTGCTGCAAACACAGAATCCTCGCCAGTATTTTCAACCTCATTTTGAACCAGGCCCGTACGCTCCTTTACAAACCGCTGCGCCAAAATAGAATCTGTCAAAACTAAATCGGCGGCATCATTTTCTAATTCCTGCACGGCCTGGGTAATATTCTTAAAACGTTTTACCGTCGCCCCCTCAATCACGCCATAATCTAAGTTTTCCCCGGAAGCAATCAAATCGCTCATAGAACCTTCCAGCACGGCGATGGTTTTTCCGGTCAGCTCATCAAAACTGGACATCTCTTTTCCTTCCTTTGTCAGAATGCTCTGATAACCGGCATAATACACATCTGAAAAATCACAGCTCTTCGCCCTCTCTGCAGTCGGCCCGATAGCCGCTGCCTTTTTACCACAACCGGCCATACATACTGTCAAAACAGTTACAAGAAACATCGCTATTATTTTTTTCTTCATGGATTACCTCATTTCTGCACGGCTTTTGTTCTTATCAGATTTACGGTTGCCGTACAGACGCAAATCTGCTGATTGAAAAGCTCAATTTTCAATCTTAATTCTTCTATTTTGCAATTTTTCACTTTAAGCCAATAAAGTTTTTAGTAGTATAACATAATATAACATCATATTCAAGGGTAAAAGTTACCATTTTTGCACAACTTCTTTTTCTATATATTACAAAAACTTAATAAAAAAAACAAAGAATCCTGCTCTGCAGGATTCTCCGCCTGCGGCGGGTCGCTTTAGCGGCATATTTCTTTTCCGCCGCAGTGCGGTAATTGTTTTTTATTTATAGGGAATCCCAAGAAATTTCCTATAAAATAAAAAAATACACAAAGAGATTTCTTCCAAAAACCTCTTCGTGCATTTTTATATCAACCTTCTTTTACGTCAAAGCTTCTCTTTCCACACTTCCTCTTTAAAACCTGGGACAGCAAAATCCTCTCCTATAAGCAAAGGGCGTTTTACCAGCATTCCATCTGTAGCTAAAAGCCTTAGCTGCTCTTCCTCAGACATAGAAGCCAGTTTATCCTTAAGGCCCATTTCCTTATACAGCATGCCGCTGGTATTAAAAAACCTCTTCAGCGGCAGACCGCTCTTTGCATACCATTCCTTTAATTCTTCATAGGTCGGATTATTTTCTTTTATATGACGCTCCTCATAGGAAGCTTCCTGGCTGTCCAGCCATTTTTTTGCCTTCTGGCAGGTTGTGCATTTTGGATACTCTATAAACAGCATTTCATTAACCCCTTCCATAAATTCTTACCAGCCGTCTTATCTTTTTGGCCAGCTCCTCTGTAAACTGCCCCTTTTTCATCCTCCACTTCCAATTATCTCCTAAAGTAGACGGCGTGTTAATCCTGGCTTCGCTACCCAGCCCCAGGTAATCTTGTAGTGGAATAATAGCCATATCCGCCACACTGGAAAGAGCTAAACGTATAAAGCTCCAATTTGCTTCTTCATCCGGCGTATAGCAATTACCCGTATAGTCTTGCGCCAGCTCCTTATCCTCTTTACAAAGCTTCTCATACCAGCCGGCTAAGGTGTCGTTATCATGAGTGCCAGTATACACCACGCAATTCCTTTCATATGTATGAGGCAGGTAATTGCTGATTTCTCTGGAATCAAAAGCAAATTCTAAAACCTTCATCCCCGGATAACCGCTGTCCCTTACCATCTGAATAACGCTCTCCGTTAAAAATCCCAGGTCCTCTGCAATAATCGGCAATTCGCCCAGCTTTTCCTTTATTGTTTTAAAGATTTCAATCCCCGGCCCCTTTTTCCAGGAGCCGTTCACAGCCGTATCCTCTCCAAAAGGAATCGCATAATACTCGTCAAAGCCGCGGAAATGATCTACCCTTACAACGTCATACAAATAGAAACAATGGGAAATACGCTGTAGCCACCATGCATAACCTGTTTCTCTATGGTAATCCCAATCATAAAGCGGATTGCCCCAAAGCTGCCCTGTAGCAGAAAAACCATCCGGCGGACAGCCTGCCACCCCTGTCGGCATATTATCCTCATCAAACTGGAACAGCTTCGGATTTGCCCAGCTGTCAGCGCTATCAAAAGCAACATAAATTGGAATATCGCCAATAATCTTAATACCTTTCTCATTGGCATATTTTTTCAAAGCCTTCCACTGCTCATTAAATTTAAACTGTAAAAAAGAATAAAACTCTATCTCTTCTGAAAGCTCCTTTTCATAACGCTCAAGCGCCTCTGGACGGCGGAGCTTAATATCCTCGTCCCACTCAGACCAGCTTATCCCGCCGAAATCATTTTTTACCGCCATATAAAGACTGTAATCGCGAAGCCAAAAATTATTTTTATCGCAAAAGCTTTTAAAACCGGACAAATCCCTTTCTTTAAATCTCTGGTAAGCCTTTTTCAAAAGCGTAAAACGGGATAAATATATTTTTTCATAATCAATATAGCTTTCATTATCTCCAAAATCGCAGGCCTTACACTCTGCTTCCTCTAAAAGCCCCTCCTCCTCTAACGCCGTCAAATCGATAAAATACGGATTTCCGGCAAAAGTAGAAAAGGATTGGTACGGCGAATCTCCATAGCCGGTAGGCCCTAAAGGAAGTATTTGCCAATAAACCTGCCCCGCCTTTTGAAGCATATCTACAAAATCATACGCCTCCCGTGAAAATGTTCCAATTCCGTATTTTGACGGCAAACTTGCCACAGGTAACAAAACACCACTTGCTCTCATATTTTACCTCATTTCTGCACGGCTTTTTGTGCATATTAAGTTTGTGGTTGCCGTGCAGACACAAACTTGGTTGTGAAAGATTTTTAAATCTTTCACACTTTTCTCCATTCCTGCGCTGCTTTCTGCGCCTCAACGAGTTTGAGCCAAACAACGCGCAGGCGCAAATCTCGCGATTGAAAATTTTACTAAAACGTCTTTAAATTATAGGCCTATATTAGCATATTTCTACTGTTTTTACAATATTTTTTAGATACGCTCCCCCGTCCTATCTCCTTTTCAAAGGCCGCGCGTCCGCTCCCGTCCTCCAAATAAATAATACCGCAGCGCTGATAACCGCTTTTCTCAAGCAGCCGTTGCATAGATATATTATCCTCATGGGTATCAATCCTTATATACCTTGCCCCCAGGCTGCAACACATTTCTTCCGCCCACTGTAAAATCCTCCCGGCTATCCCCTGCCCCTTCTTTTTCTCCAAAACCGCAATCCGGTGAACTATCCCATACTCCTTTTCCCGGCTAATCCAGTTCCCTTCATATATAGCATCATAGCTTTTGTCTCTTCCAAAGGAAACAGCCGCTGTAGCTATCACCTGGCCTTCCTCCTCAACCACATAAGAAATCCCGTCCCTACAATCTTTTTCCAAACTTTCCCTGTCTGGATACCCATCCTGCCACTGGCAAATTCCTTCTTTCCTAAAATACCTTTTAGCTTCTTCATAAACTCCCAAAACCGCTTCCCAATCCTGCCGCTGGGTTTTTCGTATCTCCATCCTTCGATTCCTCCTTGTTTGAAAATCATTCCTGCCTTCTGCATACGCCGCAAATTTTATGCAAAGAGTTGACGTTACCTTCTTTCTGGAATATAATAAAACCGACATGTTATAATAAATAGGAATACAAATTGATTCATTATAAGGAGGAACTAACTATGGCACAAGTAACAAAGGACATGCTAATCGGTCAGCTGATTACAGAACATCAGAATGCAATTCCAATTTTAATGCACGCCGGAATGCACTGTCTTGGATGTCCTTCCGCCCAGGGTGAAAGTCTGGAGGAAGCCTGCATGGTACATGGTATTGATGCAGACGAGCTTGTAAAAGAAATCAACGCTTTTATTGAAGTAGCAAATTCTTAAAACAAAAGAGAGGACTGTTTCGATTTCCTTCACACAACAGTCCCCTCTTTTTTATATCTTATTTGTTTATCTCAAGACTGCGGAGCGGACAAGCCGCTATACAGGCGGGCTCCCTTCCCTGTTTTCGCCGTTCCTGGCACATATCGCATTTTCCTGCTTTTTTTCCTTCTCCTGTATCAAAAACCTCTATCATACCATAAGGACAGCTTTTCACGCAGCTTTTACAGCCAATACAAAGTTTCCTTTCTATATAAAGCGTCCCTTTCTCGTCCTGTACAATCGCTTTTCTTTTACAGGCCTTTTCACAGGCGGCGTCTGCGCACTGCTTACAGGTCGTTATCCTTCCCGGCTCCAAAATCCTTATAAAGCTTACGCCTTCCGGCAGGCCATGGGCGCTCTGGCAGGCCGCCGCGCAGGTCTGGCAGCCTGTACAGACAGAATTCTTTTTTTCAATGCGCTCCGATTCCTTCAGGCTTTCTACCTGTACCAGATTTGTATGCTGGGCGTTGGCCTTACTGATTGGCGTAGTCCTTAAAGAGGTAAGGGTATTGATACACCCCCTCCTGTCATATCCCTTTTCATCCGGCGTAAACCACGCTCCCTGGGGAATCGCTACAACGCCGCAAACAATCCGCTCTGTTACCTTTACTTGTATCACAAGACGCCCTCTTTCATTATACACCAGCGCCTTTTCCCCGTCCTGAATCTGCCTTTTTGCAGCGTCCTTTGGATGCATCCACATTTCCTGCGGAATCAGGCTGTTAAGCATTGGGTTGTTGTCATGTACCGAATGGGTTCTGGCCTTTGTATGAAAACCAATGCACTGGAGAGGATATTTTTCCCGAAGAGGATCCGACGGTCCCTCCCAGGCCGGAATATACTTCGGTATGGCAGGCTTTTCCTTTTCATTGCCTTCTTTATATAATTCCTTGGAAAACAGCTCAATTTTTCCAGAAACCGTAGGAAACGGATAGTTTTCTGGGTCCTTTCTTTCTTTTTCAAAGGCTATCCCAGGTCTGTCATGAATTACCCGGTATATCCCTCTCTTAGAAAACTCTTCATAATCTGGAAATTCAGGATAGTCGTTTTGAATCTCTCCAACAGCAAACGCGAGCCATTCCTTTAAGTCCTTTCCCTCGCTGAATTCCTCATAAATCCCCAGACGTTTTGCTAAATCGCACATCCAGTCATAATCAAATCGGCATTCGCCCAAAGGCTCTATGACCGGATTCATCTTAAAAAATACATCAAAAGCAGACGGCGCCGCCGTTATATTATCTGTTTCCAGCATAGAAGTCCCTGGAAGCAGAATATCTGCATACCTTGCGCTGGCTGTCATAAAAATATCGCTGCATACAATAAATTCTACCTTGGTTTCATCCTCTAAAAGTCTTCTGGTATAATTACAGTCTCCATGCTGGTTAATCAGACAATTTCCCGCCAGATTAAATATCATTTTAATATCGCTGTCCAAATGGTCCCCATATTTCAACCCGTCGGAAACCGTCATGCTTTTTCCCTTTTCTGCCGCCATAGTCCACAAATAGCACGGAATCCTGACCTTTACCCTGTTCTCAAGCTCTGTAGGCGCCGCCGGCAACTCCCGGCATCCATAACCATTTTGACCTACGCCGGCCGCCGAACCGCCGCTAATACCTACATTCCCCGTCATACAGGCCAGCGTAATCAGCCCTCTGGAAAATTGCTCTCCATATGCGTGACGCCCGGGCCCATAGCCCTCAATAATAGCCGCCGGTTTTGCCCTGGCATACTCTGCCGCCAGACCTTCTATTTTCTCGGCCGGAATACCTGTAATCTTTTCCGCCCACTTCGGCGTTTTTTCTATCCCATCCTTTTTCCCCAGCAGATAAGAAAGATAAGATTCGCCGGCAGGAATCCCCTCCGGCAGCGTCTTGTCTTCAAAACCAATACAGTAGGTATCCAAAAATTTCTGGTCGTGAAGCTCCTTGGTATAAATTACATAGGCCATAGCATCCGACAGGGCGTTATCCGTCGTAGGTAAAGGCGCAACCCATTCGTCTCCAAAAGCAGCCGCCGTATCCGAATACCTCGGGTCAATAACAATAATCTTCGTTCCCTTTTCCTTTGCCCGTTTTAAATAATAATTCAAATTCCCGCCGCAAACCGTCTCCGCCGGATTATGGCCCCATAAAAGAATTAGTTTGGAATTCTCATAATCCTCCGGCGTGTTCCCTGTTTCATCTGTTCCATAAATAAGCTTTGTAGCTGTAGTAGAAGGAGAATTACTGTAATTATTATAATACCCTAAATAGCCGCCGTCCAGATTTAACAGCCGCCGCATCATATACGGCGGCACAGCCGAACACATTTCATATCCCGTTGCATAATTTACATAGCGGGAGGCCGGACCATAACTATCCCGGATACGCTTGTTTTCCTCCGCTATCGTATCCAGAGCTTCCTTCCACGTAATCCGCTCAAATTTTCCCTCGCCGCGCTTTCCGATCCGCTTCATCGGATACAACAGCCTGTCCTTATGCAAAAAAGTATCCAGATAATGTCTTCCCCTGAGGCAGGCCCGTATCTGCGGACAGGCCTCCAGGTCCGGCGCTTCTTCCGAAACAATACCCTTAATTTTCCCGTCCTTTAACTCTACCTTCACTACGCAACGCCCGGCACAGTTATTGGGGGAGGCTGTCGGTACTGTAATAATACCGTTTTCATCTATCCCATACCGCTCCTTCAGATATTCCCAGTCAAGAAGCTTGTAATCTATCCATCGCTCCATACCATTCCTCATTTCTACGTTGTCTTTTATATCCTTATCAAACTTAACTGCTGCCGCTTATACTGTTTTTTACTATTTTAACATAAAAACACTAATAATTCCAAAATAATTCACTTGTCAAACAAGAGGTTTTATATTAAAATAACCATATCATATATTATATAAGGAGGATTAAGTCATGGCACATAAAATTAGTGATGAATGCATTAGCTGTGGAACCTGTGCTGCTGAATGTCCAGCAGGCGCAATCTCTGAGGGAGCAGAACATTATGAAATCGACGCAGATGCTTGTTTAGATTGCGGCGCTTGCGCTGGCGTATGCCCAACAGGCGCAATTTCCGCTGAATAAAGAAAAACATAAAAACAGCTCCCTTGATAGGAAAAATTTCTTATCAAGGGAGCTGTTTTTCTTATAATCTCTTTAACAGCTCTTCTCTCTCAGCCTCATAACCCGGCTTTCCAAGAAGGGCGAACATATTTCTCTTATAGCTCTCCACACCCGGCTGGTTGAATGGATTTACTCCCAGCATATAGCCGCTGACGCCGCAGGCAAACTCAAAGAAATAGAATAACTGGCCTAAATAATGCTCTGTCTGCTCTGGAATCCTTATCATCAGGTTTGGTACATTTCCGTCCGTATGCGCTAAAATAGTTCCCTTCATAGCGCTCTTATTTACAAAATCAACGGTTTTCCCAGCCAAATAATTAAGTCCGTCAAGATCTACCGGCTCTTCCTTTATCGTCAGTTCGCAGGCAGACTTTTCTACCTCTAAAACAGTTTCAAACATCAGCCTGGAACCATCCTGAATAAATTGTCCCATAGAATGCAGATCTGTTGTTAAATCTACGCTTGCAGGGAAAATGCCTTTTTGATCCTTCCCTTCGCTTTCTCCATAAAGCTGTTTCCACCACTCGCTTACATAGTGGAGCGACGGCTCATAATTAGCTAACAGCTCAATGCCCTTTCCCTTTCTGTGCAAAATATTACGAACCGCTGCGTACATCAGAGCGTCATTTTCCTCAAAGGAACCATTCAAACAACGCTCCCGCATAGCTGCGGCGCCCTCCATAAGCTTTGCAATATCAGCGCCGCTTACAGCAATCGGAAGAAGACCTACCGCGGTCAGTACAGAAAAACGTCCTCCCACATCGTCTGGTACTACAAAGCTTTCGTAGCCTTCTTCAGTCGCCAGTTTCTTTAAGGCTCCTCTTTCCTTATCTGTTGTTGCATAAATCCTTCCGGCAGCGCCTTCTTTTCCATATTTCTTTTCCAAAAGCTCTTTAAATACCCGGAAAGCAATCGCAGGCTCTGTTGTAGTGCCTGATTTACTGATAATATTTACAGAAAAATCCCTGTCGCCGATTACATCAATTAAATCCGCCAAATAGCTGCTGCTAATACTGTTTCCTGCATAATAAATTTCTGGAGTTTTACGCAGCTCTTTAGAAACGCGGTTATAGAAGCTATGACGTAAGAAGCTGACAGCGGCCCTTGCTCCCAGATAGGAGCCGCCAATACCAATAACAATAAGTACTTCTGAATCCCCTTTAATCTTCTCCGCTGCCTTCTGAATCCGTCCAAATTCCTCTTTGTCATAGTCAACCGGAAGATCAATCCATCCCAAAAAATCATTTCCTGCGCCTGATTTTTCCACCAACGTCTTTTTAGCGGTTTCTACAGACGCCTTTACCATCTTAAGCTCATCATCGGAAATAAACTTTTTTGCTGCGGAATAGTCAAATACTACCTGATTTCCCATCCTTCATTCTCCTTTTTATAAAATTATTCTTTTACCTCCATTTCATTTTATCAAATGGCCTGGACATATGCAACAGGAAATCACGCCAGATATTCTTTTAAAATCTCTTCAATTATTTTTTCCTGAACGGCGGCTGTTTCTTCACGGATTGCCAGCTTCCTTCTTTTTTCAGCCGCCTTTTGTTCTACCTTTTTTTTCTGGTTCTCTACGGTTTCCTCAAAATATGCTCTACGATAGTTTTCTAAAACCTCCGGCGTTAAATGTTCATTTTCCAGCTTTGCCTTTAAATAATTTTCCAGGTAATCTTGCATATTTATACGAAGCATTTCCTTTTTTCCACGGATATTTAAAAAATTGTCGAAAAAAATCAACACAAAAGCGGCTCCTGTCCCAGCCAGAAATGTGAACAAAATAGTTTCTTGTCCACAATGGAGTATATAACCCCAAACACTTCCAAAAATAGCCCCTGCCAGGCAAAGCATAGTCATTTGTCCACCAAAATTTGTCCATGTGGATAAACGAATTCCACAAAATCTTTGTTTATGTACATACTTATCCACAAAAGTATCCACATTATTAACACCTATCTTTAATTTATAAAAAGTTTCAAACTTTAAACATAAAAGTTTCATCAGTTTATTCTTTGAACTACCCATTTCATCTGACGCTCTTACCAGGGAACCATATGCGCCTGCCGTTATTAATTTTCCCAAAAGCCCTATGCCCCCGATAATTAAAATTCCATAAATCACCCATCTTTCTTCGTATAACTCGTACCACATACCGATGCCTCCTCTTTTTCCAATATTTGTAAATAATATATCATAGGGAAAATATTAGGACAAGAAGAAACGATAGACACAAAATTGCAAAAAGCGAAAGATTTCGGGCAGATACAAATATAGTAAAGATACAAGCACACATATTCGTTGCAAAATGCGGAAACTCCGTAGCAAGCCCCTTGCCAAATCATGGTTTTTAGTATAAAATATACCCTTGTAATAATATGATTATATAAAGGAAGGAACGGTTATAATGGTTTATAAAACATCTGGTGTCTGCTCTAAGGAAATTCACTTTGAATTGGATGGAGACACAGTAAAATCTGTAGAATTTGTAGGCGGCTGCGATGGTAATACCACAGGTATTTGCCAACTGGTGGCCGGAATGAAGGTAGAAGATGTCATCAAAAAGCTGGAGGGCGTCCGCTGCGGTTTTAAGGCTACTTCTTGTCCAGATCAGCTTGCAAATGCGCTCCGGGAAGCAGCAAAAAAATAAGCGGCGCAGGAATGGAGTTAAAAATGAAACGAATTGTATTAACCGGAGGCGGAACTGCCGGTCATGTTACCCCAAACTTGGCTCTGCTTCCACGGCTGAGGGAAGAGGGCTACGATATACACTATGTTGGCTCTTATGACGGAATTGAGCGAAAGCTTTTGGAAGAATTTGATATTCCCTACTATGGAATCTCTTCAGGCAAGCTGAGACGTTACTTTGACCCAAAGAATTTCTCAGATCCTTTTAAAGTAATGAAAGGCTACATGGAAGCTTCTTCCTTACTAAAAAAAATTAAGCCTGACGTTGTTTTTTCTAAAGGAGGCTTTGTTGCCGTGCCTGTTGTTCTAGCGGCAAAACGCCGGAGAATCCCTTCCATAATCCATGAATCTGACATGACGCCAGGACTTGCCAACAAAATTTGTATTCCTTGTGCAACAAAGGTTTGCGCCAATTTTCCAGAAACTCTGAAAGCTCTGCCGGAGCAAAAGGCAGTTCTCACTGGTACTCCAATCCGAACGGAACTTTTTTCCGGTAGCCGCGCTGCCGGTCTTGATTTCTGCGGCTTTACTACTGATAAGCCGGTGCTCCTGATTATCGGCGGCAGTCTTGGTTCTGTTGTCGTAAATGAAGCGGTACGGAATATTCTTCCGACGCTTCTAAAAAGGTTTCAGGTTATTCACCTGTGCGGCAAAGAAAAGCTTGCCCCGGAATTAAATGGCACAAAAGGCTATGTTCAGTTTGAATACATCAAAAAAGAGTTGCCTGACCTAATGGCGGCGGCTGATATTGTAATCTCCCGTGCAGGCGCTAATGCTATCTGCGAGCTTTTGGCTCTCAGAAAGCCAACGATATTAATTCCTCTTTCTGCCGCCGCCAGCCGCGGCGACCAGATTTTAAACGCAGCTTCCTTTAAAAAGCAAGGCTACAGCTATGTTTTA
>CATKYY010000043.1 GCA_949841225.1 uncultured Acetivibrio sp. | reverse complement strand
TGGAAGAAGATCCGCGGATGTTGGCGGAGAGGGCGACAGCGGTTATGTAGCGGCTCTTTTAGAGGAACAGATACCCTTAAAGCTGGAGTATACGGTATATTGTGATTTTTCTGAAGAAATTGCTTTTGAAAAGGTAAAGGAACTTTTAAATCAGCAGCCGGAAATCACGGCTTTGTTTTGTGCCAGCGACGTTATGGCAATCGGAGCGATACGGGCGATAGAGGCTATGGGAAGGAGAGTTCCAGAGGATATTTCCGTAATTGGATTTGACGATATACCTATTGCCCAATATGTATATAAGGGAATTACAACTATACGCCAGAGTCCTTCGCAAATGGGAAGCGCGGGAGGCAAAGCCGTTTGGAAAATGATACATGGAGAGACGGTGGGACCGGAGATTATTCTTCCCCACACGTTGGTTATAAGAGGAACCACAGATTTCCTACATAAAAGCAGCGCCGTCCGTTCTAATTAGATAAGCGTGAAAATGGTACGGAGGATAAAATAAATATAAAATTTAAAAGAAAAATGTGACAAAATATTGTTGTATATTTATCACATTTTTTTGTTTACAAAAGAAGAAGAATTTGCTATTATCTAGTTAACGAAAACGTTTTGGATAAAAAGGAAGTGTGAGAAGCTATGAAAAAGCCAAGTGCAATATTACGGATTTTGTGCAGTTTTTTGGATGGGTTAATTATTATGCTTCCCATCCAAATGGTTATGCTGGGGATTTTCAGCGTATCCATGAGGCAGGCGGAGCTTTTGTTCCAATTCTTATTTGCCGTATACGGAGCGATTTTTACAGAGTATTGGGGAAAGACGGCCGGAAAATACTTTGGCAGGATTCGCTGTATGGATGTAAACGGCGGAAAGGCGCCGATTATGTATATAGGGCTTCGTGAATTAGCAAAGTCGCTTTATATTATTCCTGTTTTCGGATGGACAGCGTGCGGTATTAGCATCCTTATGATGTTTGTACGGGAGGATGGAAGGACGCTCCATGATTTTATAGGAAATACAAGAGTAGTATATTATTTTGAGGCAGGAAAAGAGGGGGAAGAGATTGGAAATAAATGAAAATTCCATTTTAGCAGTTATGGATCCTTTCAGCCTTTTGGCGGCGCTTTTGCTTATCTGCCTGACAGCCTGGCTTAGCGTGCGCTTCTACCAGGATACGAATGATTTTAAAAGGAGCCTGAAATGCTATATTCCCATGCTGGCGGTTTTGGATTGCATCTTTATTTTTGCTTTGCATATAGATGTGATTTTGACGGTTGGCTTGGATTTATGCGGGATTGTAGCGCTTGCCCTGATTTCAAATTATTATTTTTATCATTAGAAATATAGTAGGAGGATAAAGAAAATGAAAACACTTATGGATTATTCCCGGACAGAGGAGTGGATTTTAGGAGAAAAGGGCTTTGACAGCCATTATCTGGGAAAATGTGAGTCCGTTATGTGCCTTGGAAACGGGTATATGTGTATTAGGAGCGCAACAGAGGAATCCTATTTGGGAGAAAAAAGAGGCTTTTTTGTTGCAGGGACTTTTAATAAGTTTGATGAAAATGAGGTAACGGAGCTTCCGAATGCGGCGGACGTCATTAATTGCCGTATAGAAATTAATGGGCAGGTTTTTTCCCTGGAAAAAGGAGAAATAAAGGAATATTACCGCCAGTTGAATTTAAAAACCGGAGAGCTGACAAGGACGGTTCGCTGGGTTTCCCCTTTTGGCGATGAGGTAAAGCTTACCTTCCAGAGAATTGTATCTATGGCGGATAAGCATACGGCGGCACAGCGGATTACCCTGACTCCGGTAAATCGTGATATAGAGCTGAAAATTGTGCCGGGAATTGACGGCAGTGTGACGAACAGCGGCGTGCAGCATTTTTCGGAAGGCGATAAACGGTTTTATGAAGGAATTTATATGCAGTCCTGCCAGCGGACAACCCAGACGAAGCTGGATTTTGTATTTACCACGGCCTGCAGCTTTGAGGCGGAGGGCAAGCCTTATGAGATGAAGAGTCTGATTTTAATGGACAGGCGGAAGATAGGCTGTGAGTATACAGGCCGTTTAGAAGCCGGCAGAACGCTGGAAATAGAAAAAATTAGCAATGTTTATACGTCAAGGGACAAGGAAAACGACGGAAAATCTGTGGAAGAGCTACAGAAGGCTGGATTGGAGGCTTTGAAGGAAAGCAGGGAAAAAGGCTATGAGATTCTTGCAAAGGAAAGCGCCACGGCTTGGGAAGAGCGGGTATGGAACCGGATGCCGATAGAAATTGTGTCAAAGAACCCGATGGACCTTTTCTCGATCCGTTTTGCCCAGTACCATTTATACGCTATGACGCCTGCCCATGACAACCGGATGAATATCGGAGCTAAGGGATTGAGCGGCGAGGGCTATAAGGGACATACCTTTTGGGATACGGATATATTCGCTCTGCCGTACTTTACCTTTACGGACCCGGAGGTGGCGCGTTCGCTGGAGATTTACCGCTATTTATCGCTGCCGGGGGCCCATAAAAAAGCGAGGGACAATAACTACGAGGGAGCTCAGTTCCCATGGGAATCCGCCTGGCTGGACGACGGAGAGGTAACGCCTGTTTGGGGCGCGGCGGACATTGTTACCGGACTGCCTACAAAAATCTGGTCTGGATTTATTGAACAGCATATTACAGCGGATGTGGCTTATGGTATCTGGCAATACTATATGGTGACAGGGGACCAGGAGTTTATGGAAAGCTACGGTTATGAGCTTTTGATGGATACGGCAAAATTCTGGGCGTCTCGGTTAGAGTGGAGCGAGGAGGATAAAAAGTACCATATCAATGATGTAGTAGGACCGGACGAATATAAAGAGCATGCAAATGATAACGCCTTTACCAATTATATGGCGCATTGGAATCTGGGGATTGCAATCCGGTACTATGAAGAGCTGAAAGAAAAGCTGCCGGAGAAATTTGCGCGGCTAAATGAGAAAATGGGGCTGGACGGGGCGTATAAGCTTTGGCAGGAGAGGCGTCCTCTGATTTATCTTCCGCAGCCGAGAAAGGAAGATTTGGTGGTAGCCCAGGATGCTTCTTATCTTACCTATCCAGAAATAGATTTGACAAAGTATAAGGAAGCCGAAGAGGTTGGTTCTTTGTTTAAAGAGTATAATCTAGAGCAGGTGAACCATCTGCAGGTATCTAAGCAGGCGGATATTATGATTTTGTTCCTTTTGATGGAGGATTTATTCTCATTGGATGTGAAGAAGGCCAACTGGAATTATTATGAGCCGAAGACCCTCCACGATTCTTCTCTTTCTTTGTCCACCCATGTGGTATTAGCAAGCGACATGAAGGATAAGGAGATGGCGTACCATCTGTTCCAAAGGGCGATCCGTATTGACGCGGGAGAAAATATGAAATCTTCTGATGCAGGTATTCATGCAGCGTCGATTGCCGGAATTTGGCAGTCAATTATATACGGCTTTGGCGGGCTCCGGATGCTTCACGGTAATTTAAGGGTTTGTCCGGCTCTTCCTGATAATTGGGAGAAGCTTGATTTTTATATTTTCTGGCATGGACAGAAGCTTCATATGGTGATAAATCATCAGGAGTTATGGATACAGAATGAAACAGGGACAGAAGCTGTGGAAATTTCTGTATATGGTGAAAATTACCAAATTTTAGATGAAATAAATGTAAAATATGCCGAAAAAATATAATGTAAGTTTTTTGCTATTGAATTCCAAAACGTTTTGGTATACAATATGATTAATCCAAAACGTTTCAGTAATGTTAAAACAGGTAAAATTATATATAATAAGGAGGAAGCATTATGAAAAAAAGCACAAAGAAACTTTTGGCATTGGCAGTTGCAGCTGTGACAATGATGAGCACAGTAGCCTGCGGAGGAAAAGGAGGAGACTCTAACGGGGGAGTTACTAACACGAACGAACCTGCAGCAACCGGCAACGTAACAGCCGGAGGAAAGCTGACCATTGGCGTATGGGGCGGAAATGACCAGGAAACGGCAGCTCTGGAGAAAATGGTAAGCGCATTTGAAGAAAAGACAGGCGCAGAGGTAGAAACAAAGGTTTATACGGATTTCAACACGCAGATTCAGGCAGATTTCATTGCCGGGACAGCTCCGGATGCCTTCTACATTGATGGAAGTATGTTCCCATTCTACAGCACTTTAGGCGTAATGGAGCCGTTGGATCCAGAAGAAATGGGCGTTAGCAATTATTATTCCAATCTGGTGGAAGCTTTTACCGCAGAGGATGGAACCATCTACTGTATTCCAAAGGATGTATCTACTTTAGCTACTTATTATAATATTGACCTTTTAGATTCCGTAGGCGTAAGCCCGGATGATATTCCGGCGGCTTTAGAGGATTATAAGGCGTTCCTGACAGATTTACAGGCAAAATTAGACGAAAAATACGGCGCAGGGCAGATTGCGGCAATGACATACAATCAGGATCTTTCCAGAAATATCTATGTTCTGGAATCCGGCGGAAACAGCATTATCGATGAGGGCGGAAATTCACAGATGAGCTCCGACGGCGTTGTAAAGAACCTTGAGTTTATGGTTGACTTGGTACAGGCAGGCTGCTGGAAAACTCCGAAGGATTTAGGCCTTGGCTGGAACGGCGAAGCATTTGGTTCTGGAAAAGCTGCTATTATGGAAGAAGGGAACTGGGTATATACTACCTTAAAGAACGATTATGACGTGAACTTTGGCGTAAAGGAAATGCCTACCTACGGCGGAACACAGTATTCTATGGCATTTACCGTAGGCTGGGGAATCTCCGCAGTTTCTGAGCAGAAAGACCTTGCAAAGGAATGGATTAAGTATGCGACAGGAACAGAAGGTATGGAAACCTGGTGCAGCGGCGCAGGCTGTCTGCCATCCAGGGAGGATGTTGCTACAAGCATGGATGTAGAAAGCGATCCAGTATGGAAGGTACACTCTGATATGACAGAAATCGCTCTGCCATGGCAGAAAGGAACCACTATCAACATTGTAAATTCCAATTACCAGAATTTCTGCCCGGCAGCTTTCAGCGGTGAAGAGACTGCAAAGGCTGCTATGGAGAAGACGGATAAGCAGGCAAACAGTGAAATTGCAAATGCACAGTAAATAACGGGATAGCTGTTAGCTGCCCATAATTAGACAATGCGGCGGCCCTGCGGGAGCATGAAAATTCATTGCTCCCGGAATAGGGAAGCCGCATTGCTGTTTGAAGGGAGATGAGAAGGCTTGGAGAAAGCAAAAGTTAGCAGAAGAAAATATACAAACTATGAAAAGAAAGAGCACCAGCAGGGTTATCTGTTTTTAACCCCGGCGATTATTATTTTGTTTATATTTATAGGACTTTCTGTTTTATTCGTTTTTTATCTTTCTTTTCATAAAGTAAATCTTTTTACGAAGCAGTATACCTTTGTAGGTTTTAAGAATTACCAGCGTGTGTTTACAGATGAGGTCGCCCGGCGGGGTCTGCAAAATACCCTGATGTTCTCGTTGGTGGTTGTGCCGGTACAGACGATTATGGCTCTGGTTATTTCTTCTATCTTGAATAGTAAAATCAGAGGGAAATACTTTTTCCGTACCGTTTATTTTTTACCAACGCTGACTTCTAGTTCGGCGCTGACTATGATTTTTATGTTTATGTTCAGCGTAACGGGGCCGATTAATAACGTGCTGATAAAAATGCATTTGATTTCCCAGGGAATTAATTTCCTTCAGGAGCCGGATTTTGCCTTGAAGGTAATTATGGTTATGAACATATGGTCTACGATTCCTATGTATACGACAATGTACTTAGCAAGCCTTCAGGATCTTCCGGCCTCTATGTATGAGGCGGCGGATATAGACGGCGCCGGACCGGTTAAGCGTTTTTGGTATATTACGGTTCCTTATTTGAAGCCGATTACCACTTATGTGCTTTTGACCAGTATTATCGGTACGCTCCAGATGTTTGACCAGGCTTATATCTTTTCTAACGGTTCCGGCGGGCCGGCCAATTCCACCCTGACGGTGTCCCTTATGATTTATAAGTATGCGTTTGGAACCCAGAATGCAATGGGATACGCGGCGGCTATGGCGGTTGTACTGGCGATTGTTATTATGATTATTTCCAGACTTGCAGAAAAAGCGAACAATGAAGAGAGAGTATATTAAGGGGGTGCAGCGATGAAAAAGAAAATACGTCCTGGAAGCATTTTTTTGTATATTGTATTAATTCTGGCGGCTGTTGCGACAATTTATCCATTCCTTTGGATGGTGTCTGCCTCCTTTAAGCCGTTGAAAGAGATTGTAGGGGGAAATATGAACCTTTTTTCTGAAAATATGTCTTTTGATAATTATAAATATATTTTCGGCAGGTCCTCCCTGTTTCCAAAGTGGTTTTTGAATTCCTTCCTTGTAGCCTTAATCGGTACGGTAATAAACGTATTTATCAATACGATGGCGGGGTATTCCCTTTCCCGGCTTTCTTTTCCGGGAAGAAACCAGATTTATCATGGCTTACTGTTAATGATGATGGTGCCTTCTCAGGTGCTTTTGATTCCAAACTATTTGATTTTGCAGCGTTTGGGGCTTTTGGATACATATTCCGCGTTAATCCTGCCAGCTGCGGCAAATATAGGAAATATCTTCTTAATGCGGCAGTTCTTTATGAACTTCCCAAAGGAGGTAGAAGAGGCGGCCAGCATCGACGGCTTGGGCCGTTACGCGAGATTTTTCCGTATTTGTATGCCGTTAGCAAGGCCTACGATTGCAACGCAGGCAATCTTTTTGTTCATGGGCTTTTGGAATGAATTTACAAAGCCGATGCTTTATATTAAATCGCAAACAAAGTATACCTTAACCCTGGGCCTTCAAAGCTTCCAATCCAGGGATGCGGGAACGCTGTGGCACCAGGTTATGGCGGCGGCCTGCATATCGGTATTTCCAATTATTATTATTTACTTAATCTTTAATAAATATTTCCTGGTAGGCGTCCGTATGGATGGGGAAAAGTAAGGAGAATTCTATGGAGAAGAAATGGTGGAAAGAAAGCGTGGTTTACCAAATATACCCCCGCAGTTTTAAGGACAGCAATGGAGACGGCATAGGGGATTTGAAGGGTATTTTAGAAAAGCTGGATTATTTAAAAGAATTAGGCGTGGATGTTATTTGGCTGTCTCCGGTTTACCAGTCTCCGAATGATGATAATGGGTACGACATCAGCGATTACCGCGCTATCATGGAAGAATTCGGAACGATGGAGGACTTTGACCAAATGCTGGCCGCGGCCCATGAAAGAGGCTTAAAAATCGTTATGGATCTGGTGGTGAACCATACTTCCGACGAGCATCCGTGGTTTGTAGAAAGCAGGAAATCAAAGGATAACCCATACCGGGATTATTATATCTGGAGGCCGGCAAAGGATGGAAAGGAGCCGAATAACTGGGGTTCTTGTTTCTCCGGTTCGGCGTGGCTGTATGACGAGACGACGGATATGTATTTTCTGCATCTGTTTTCTAAAAAACAGCCGGATTTAAACTGGGATAACCCAAAGGTGCGCGATGAAGTTTACGATATGATGAACTGGTGGCTGGATAAGGGAGTAGACGGCTTCCGCATGGACGTAATCAGTCTGATTTCCAAGAACCAGGAATTTCCTGACGGTACGGCAGGAGTAAATGGATACGCCAGCTTTAATGAGCCTGCCAACGGCCCTCATGTGCACGAGTATTTACAGGAAATGAGGGAAAAGGTTTTAGACCGGGCGGATACCCTGACGGTAGGCGAATGCTCCGGCGTCACCCTGGAAGAGGCGAAAAAATATGCGAGGAACGATGGAAAAGAGCTTAGTATGGTGTTCCAGTTTGAGCATATGGATGTAGATGCAGACGGGACGAATAAATGGACCGATAAGAAAATGGACCTGAGGGATATGAAAGCCGTTTTGACAAAATGGCAAAAGGGTCTGGAGGGCGTTGCATGGAACAGCCTTTTTTGGGAAAACCACGACCAGCCAAGGTCAGTTTCGCGTTTTGGCAATGATAGCGGCGAGTACCGGGAACTGTCGGCAAAAATGCTGGCTACCTGCCTGCATATGATGCAGGGAACCCCGTATGTTTATCAGGGGGAAGAGTTGGGAATGACAAACGCGCCGTTTCAGTCCATTGAAGATTTTCGGGATTTAGACAGCATTAACGCATACCATGAATTGACGGAGCAGGGCGTTTTTGAAAAGGAAGAAATGCTTCGCTATCTCAGGCGTAAAAGCAGAGATAATGCAAGAACGCCGTTTCAATGGGACAGTACCCCGAATGCCGGTTTTACGGAGGGCGAGCCTTGGATTATGGTAAATCCGAATTATAAGGAAATTAATGCTAAGGAGCAGATGGCCAGGGAAGATTCTGTTTTTTCCTATTATAAAGAACTGATTCGGCTGCGAAAGGAACATGAAATTGTTGTGTATGGAAGCTATGAGCTTTTGCTTCCAGAGGATAAGGAGCTTTATGTCTATACCAGGAGCCTGGGAGCAGAAAAGCTGCTGATTGTATGTAATTTTTCTGAAAACAGCCCGGAGTTTTTCCTTCCAGAGGGTTGGGAGGCAGAAAAGCTACAAAGATGGATTGGCAATTATCCAGATGACAGGATAGAAAAAGAAATGCAGATCCGGCCATACGAGGCTCTGGTACTTTCTATGAGTTAAAAATTTTAATTATATTATGATTGCGGCAGATTTTTTGGAATGGGGGCTGTTCTCATTCTGAAAAGTTTGCCGCAATTTTTGTATTATGGGATTTGCAGAATACGCAAATATGAGGAAATCGGAGCATTGACATTGTGAAAAAAAGGTGGCACAATAAAAGAAACGAATAGATTTTCAGGCGCGCCCCGCTTTAGGCAAGGGGGAAGACTGCCGATATATTAAAGGGAAGGAAAAGAGGTTTGTACATATGAAAGAAAGGTTATCCGACGCGGTGCTACAGCAGCCGAAGCTTATGGAAAGCTTTAAAAAGGAAAAGTACCCGAAGGCTTTTTTAGAGTATAAAGAGAAATATTACCCAGTGATTGCAGAAATATCAGCCATTTGGGAGGAGAAGGAAGAAGAGGAGAAAAACGGGTATTTAGACGGCGTAGTTGCCGGGTATTTGGATGAGCTTAGGGAGGCTTTGGAGGCTTTCGGAAAAAACAAGGCGGTCCGCCATGATAAAACGGACGGCTGCCGGATGATACAGGCCCTTTATACCGTACCAATGATTCGGGATACAGAGCTTCCGGTAGCGGAGGCTTTGTCCGAGAGAATTGTAGAGGGATGGAAAGAGGCGTATCCAAAGTATGCGTATAATATAGGTGATTATAAGACATTAAAGGACGGGTTTGAAAAGAAGCAGTTTTGTTATATTACAACGGCTGTATGCCAGACCCTAAAAAAAGGAGATGACTGTTATGAGCTTATGATGTTCCGGCAGTTCCGGGACGGCTATTTAAGGAAACAGCCGGACGGAGAAGCATTGATTTCGGAATATTACAGGGAGGCGCCGGGGCTGATTGGGAGAATTGACAGACTGGACAACAAAGAGGCTGTGTATCAGGAAATTTGGGAAGAGCATTTAAGTCCCTGCCTTTCTTTGATTGAGCATGGAGAGAACGCAGCCTGTAAGGAACAGTATGTCCGTATGGTAAGGGGGCTGGAAAAAAGGTTTCAGTAGTATGGTTTAAAAATACTAAACTGGAAATGGAGGAAAGGATATGTGGAAGAAAATAAGCATTTTATTTTTAGCGGCGGCGCTTTTTATCACGGGCGTTAGCTGGCCGGCGATACCAGATGCGCCTGGTAAGGCCATAGCGGCGGAAACCTACATGGTGTATTTTGATAGCCAGGGCGGCAATCAAATAGATCCTGTTACAAATTTAAGCTATGGAAGCTATATATCAAGCCTGCCGACGCCGGTAAAGGAAGGGTATATTTTTGATGGCTGGTATACGGATATTAATTATACGATACCATTTTACACTTCTACCAAGATAACAGATAATATGGTAGTTTTTGCAAAATGGAGAGAAAAGAGTATTGTTTCCCTGAAGGTGGAGTATTCCAGCAAGACGGCTGTTGTGGGTACTTTGCTGGATAAGTCAAAGATTACGGTACAGGCTGTATATGTTGATGGAACTACCAAAGTATTGACAGAAAAGGATTATGAAATCGTAGATTCTAAGGTAAATAATTATGGATATAATTATTTTACAGTTAAGGCGGGAAATGCAACGGCAGGCTTTACCGTTCAGGGCATTAAAGAGCCTACCTACTCAGTTACTTTTTTCAGTAATGGAGGAAGCTATGTAGCAGCGATTACTGGAATCAGAGAAAATCAGACCATATCTATGCCAGCGGAGCCATACAAAAATGGTTATGAATTTAAGGGCTGGTACCTGGACGATAAAACCTTTCAGAAAAAATTTACTTCAGAATATAAGATTGTTAAAAATCTGATTGTATTTGCAAAATGGGAAAAGCTGGAAGTAATAGTTGAGAAACCTGTCTATAAATTAAATGTGACAGATATGGAGCTCAAGGTAAACGCCCAAAAGAGTTTGTTTATTGAAAGCTACGACCCTTATTTGGAGGTAGAATATTTCAGCGACGATAACAATGTTGCTTCTGTTAATGGAGAAGGTATTGTAGAAGGGAAAGGAAAGGGCTTCGCTACGATTTATGTTATTACCCCGGAAGGGGAAATGCTGGAGTGTTCTGTAGCAGTAAACGGCGTTCAGGCAAAATCTATAAAGACCAATGTTACTTCAAAAAATTTGAAGGTAAAAGCGTCTTTTAAGATTAAAACAACATTTTCACCGTCAAATGTATCTTCTAAAAAACTTAGCTATAGTTCTTCCAATAGTAAAATAGCAAAGGTAAATTCTTCTGGAAAGGTAACGGCGGTGAAAAAAGGAACCTGTTATATTTATGTACGGACGACCGACGGCAGCGGTTTAAAGAAAAAAATAAAAATCAAAGTATATTGATTAACCCTGATATTTTGCCACAAATTTGTCAAAATATTGGGATATTATGAGAAAAAGCTAGTAAATTAAAACAATTATATCTGATAGATTCAGATATAGGTATGCGTGCTTTTGGCATAGCAACAGGGAGGAATTGGCATGAAAAAAAAGTATAATCTGCTGGCAGGGCTGCTTGCGCTTGTAGCGATAGCCTGGTTTCTGGCAGGGCAGGGCGGTACGTTACAAGCGGCGCCGGCTTATACCATAAGAATTGGTTCAGAGTCGGTAGCAGGTACCGGCGATTATGTAATGAAAAGAAAAACGGTAACGGCTACTTATACAGACAGTAACAATGTAACGCCGACAGTTGCCAGTATTAAATGGTCTGTAAGTAATTCAGATATTTTACAGATTACCGGTGGGACAAATGCTGCTTCTGTAAATCTTAAGGCATTAAAGGCTGGTACTGTAGATTTAACAGCAGAGATTGTTGCGGATACAGAAACGGTAACTACGACCCGTACTATTGTAGTAGGCTATGCACTAGATGAAAATCCAGACAATGGTTTTACATTAAATGAGAAAATAAGCAAAGATTCTATTATGGTACTTAAACCGAACCAAAGCGGTAAACTGGACTTTATTTTTCCTGCAACGGACGAAGTGAATTGGAAGGTTGAGGATGAACGAGTTGTCAGCATGAGCGACAATGGTTTTTCAAATTTAAATAAAACAGGTTACTTTAGGGCGGTTGGAACTGGTAAAACAGAGATTACAGCTTCTTATAAAAATGCAGAAGGAAAGCTTGCTAATGCTACAGTAGAGGTTTATGTAGGACCAGAAATCAGTTATACAGGAAGTACAGTAAGCGGCGGCGCAGTATCTGGTACGGTTGTAGTAGAAGATGGAGACCTTATTCATGTAGGAGCTATTCTTGGAGATACCAATAAGGTTTTGACCCAGCGTATTGAATGGGTAGTAAAGGATAGAGAAGATAAGGTAATCGCAACCTCTCTTGATACGCCAAAGGAATTGATTGCGGCTTCTCCATACCATTCATATCTTACGGTAAAGGCCAGGGCTGGCGAGTACCATGTTGACGTCTATACAGCAGGTACTTATAGTAAAGGGGTAATTTCTGATAGTATTTTGTGTAAGAGCTTTACGTTACAGGTAAAGGCGGCTTGTAAGGATTATGTGAATACTAACAGTATCTATTTGCAGGTGAATGATACTTACGATATTGCGGAAGTATTTAATATGACAGAAGAGGACTTTGCAGAATGTTTTGAGGTTACGATTCCGGCAGAGGATGGCGCTGCAAAGTATACATATGATGGTAAAGGCAAGATTACAGGAGAAAAAGAAGGAAAGCAGAATATTCAGGTAAAGGTAAAGGCAGGAAAGTCTGCGAAGATTCAAAGCTTGATGGCGGATGGAAGCATTCCTGAGGGAAAGATTTATCAGATTGAAGTAAATATTTATAGTAGCTTTAAGCTGGATCGTTCTTCTGTCGACCTTGCAGAAGGAGCCAGTTTGCAGCTAAAGCCTATTTATGGGATAATTGGGCAGATAACCTGGAGTTCCAGTAATGACAGCTATGTAAAGGTTGATCAAAATGGTATTATCACTGGTGTAAAAGCAACGTCAGGAGGTATTATAGTAACCGCTTCTATGAAGCTTACAGATGGGCGAACCTTAAAAGCAACCTGTTCGGTAACCGTTCATGTTACAGCTGAGGAAATTATTTTAAGTGAAAAGGAACTGCGGTTACAGACAGGACAAAGCAGTACGATTACGGCGACCTTTAACCCAAGCGGTATCACCTCTATCCCAGGAATGCAATGGCTGCTTACTGATGAGGAAATTGTTGATCTGGATGTAAATTCAGAGAAAAGTGTTATTGTAACTGCAAAAAAAGCGGGAACAACAATATTGACAGCGGTCAATGAGGATAACTTTGTTTCAGCCTATTGTACGATTACCGTTTTGTCTCCAATTTCTGACCTTAGCCTGGACGCTGAAGAGATGATTGTAAAGCTGAGCCAGGAGGCAATTAAATTCCATGCAACCTATAATAGCGATGCTACCGATGTAAAATTGAAATGGACCAGTAGCGATTCTTCTGTAGCAAAGGTGGATGAAACCGGATTTGTAGAGCTTTTAGGCGCTGGAACTACTATGATTACGGTTATCCCAGAATGGAACCCGAATAATGTTATGGCACAGTGCCGTCTGACTGTCTTACAGTCGGCAACAGGTTTTGCCCTAGATAAGAGGTCTTTGACATTAGAGGTAGGACAAAAAGAACTCTTGAAGCCAGCGGTACAGCCGGATAAGGCTTCCTCGACAATTACCTGGAAAGCATTAAATTCCAGCATTGCTTCTGTAGATGGCGAAGGTAATGTTACGGCAGTGGCGGCTGGCCAGGCGTATGTCGTTGCTAATACAGAAAATGGATTAGTAGATAACTGTCTTGTAACCGTTACGCAAAAGGCTACGGGCGTTCAGTTGAGCGATTACAATATTACAATAAACGTAGGAGAAAGCTATACAGTTACAGCAAAGCCAAATCCTACTACCAGTACGGAAAAGGAATTTACCTGGACCTGTAAAGACCCAAGTATTGCAACCGTAAAAAATGATGGAACAGTAACAGGCGTTTCTGCCGGTTCAACAATTGTGTTAATAAAAACAAAAAATGGCGATGTTACTTATCTTTATGTAACGGTTAAAGATAAAGCAAAAGGGATGGAACTGAATTATTCAACTAAGTCTGTGCCAAAAGGCTCCTCCTTTACATTGAAGCCAATCTTTACGCCAAGCAATACCACCAATAAAAAGGTTACCTGGACTTCTTCCAATACAGGAGTTGCTAAGGTAAGCGATAAGGGTAAGGTAACTGGCGTAAAAGGCGGTTCTGCAATTATTACCTGTGTTTCTGAGGATGGCGGTTATGTAGCTACTTGTCTTGTAACCGTAGTACAACCGGTATCTACAGTTAAGTTAAACCACAGCAGCTATAAGCTGGGGCTTGGTAAGAGCGTTACTTTAAAAGCGACGGTTACTAGCAATACCTCTTCAAATCCAAAGGTAAAATGGACTTCTTCTAATACAAAGATTGCTACGGTTTCCTCCAGCGGAAAGGTAACAGGTAAGAAATTAGGAACCTGTACGATTACAGCAACGGCAACGGATGGAAGCAAGAAGAAAGCAAGCTGTAAAATAACGGTGGTAAGGCAGTCTACCAGCGTTAAGCTGAATAAATCTTACCTTACTCTTATTGTAGGGCATAATTCTCAGCTGAAGGCTACCGTTAAGCCAAGCAATGCAACCTATAAAACCGTAAATTGGAAATCCTCTAATGAATCTGTTGCTTTGGTAAATAACAGCGGCCTGGTAAGGGGAATTGCTGTAGGAAGCGCTAATATTAAGGTTACAACAAAGGATAATGGAAAGAAAACAGCTTCTTGTTATGTAGAGGTTATTGAACCAATTCCAGCAACCAGTATTATGGTGGCGGATAAGAATATGGTTATGATCCGGGGAGAATCCCAGATGTTAAGCTATACTATTGTTCCGTCTAACTCTACTGACAGTGTAAAATTTGCCAGCGGTAATAAAAATGTTGCAACAGTATCCAGCAGCGGAAGGGTATATGCAAGAAGAGCCGGGGCTACAAGCATTACGATTACAACCAGCAGTGGTAAGCAGTCGGTAATCCAGCTCCATGTTATCGGTTTGAATAAGACCTCTGTTACTTTAGAGCAGTATGATACAGAAACCAT
>CATKYY010000042.1 GCA_949841225.1 uncultured Acetivibrio sp. | reverse complement strand
ACCGTAAGCGCCTGGATGGAAAAGGGCGCACTCACTATCCTGACCATTACAGACCGGCTTTTATATCCAGATAGTACTCATATTGGAGTTTGTATTGGGCACCGCTTTCCATCCATACACATAGACCAGTTCCAGGAAATTAAAGAAATATGCGACCGAATTATGGTTTCTTTTTCCTTGAAAAGCGGTCCCTTTTATCTCCAGCTTTTGACCGGAAAAAATGGTATATTTGTAAACGAACTGGCTTGTCGGATTGGCGGCGCTTTTGAAGATATAACGATCCCTTATCTGACCGGCTTCTCCATTTTGGATGCCGTTATTGACGGCGCCTTGGGCTATCCGTCCGTTTTTCCTTTCACTCCCGGTTTCCGCTGCGATACTTTAGAAAAGGCTTCCTTTGTGCTTCTTTTATTTTGCCGCCCAGGGAAAATTTCTTATATTACAGCAAAAGAAGAGCTTCTTTCTCTGCCTTATCTTTTAGACTGCGGTTTTAATTACCCTGCCGGCAGCCAAATACCAACCGTTGAAAACGCTACGGCCCGGTTTGGCCATGCCGTAATCGCCGGAGCAAAGGAAAATCTTCCCCAGTACATAGAGGATTTTTACAAACATTTTAAGGTACTGGACAACGATGGAAATAATCTGGTACAAATCTTTGACTACTTTAAAGAGAAAAATTAGAAAATACAAAAATAATGAGAAATGGAGTAAATATATGAAAAAACAAATACTGCTTTTATCTATCTTCTTTTTAGCGTTACTGCCTTTATCCGGTTGCTCTGCTAAAAAAGAAGCAAAAAAAAATACCTTTACGATTGCAGAACAATTCGGTATTGCCTACGCTCCCCTGAATATCATGAAAGAATTAGGCTATTTAGAAAAAAAACTTCCTGATGTCAATATTGAATGGAAGCAATTTGGCGGACCTACCGCTATCCGGGAAGGTATGCTAAATGGAGAAATTGATTTCGGTTTTATGGGCATCAGTCCTGTTCTTATCGGCATCGACAATGGTATGGACTGGAAATATGCCGCTGGTATTAGCTCGAACCAGGTAGCTATTGTAACAGACAGACCGGATCTTAAAAGCCTGGCAGATTTTACTCCAAAGGATAAAATCGCCATTCTTTCCCCAGGATGTACGCAGCACGTTTTACTTTGCATGCTGGCCGAACAGCAGCTTTTTGACGCCCGCTGTCTGGATAATCAAACGGTTTCCATGTCTCACCCTGATGCCACAAATGCTTTAATTTCTAATACAGAAATTGCCGCTCATGTCGCCACTCCTCCTTACATCCAGGAAGAGTTGTCCTATGGCATGCACATCATTGCCGACGGCGAGGATATTATGGGAGAGCCTTTTACCTTTATTAGCGGCGTAGCCATGAATGATTTTTATAAATCCCACAGAGATTGGTACGATGCTTTTATAGAAGCCTTGGAAGAGTCCATTGATTATATTAATAATGATATGGATAATGCTGTTAAAAAACTTGCTCCTGCGTATGGTATCAGCGAAGAAGAACTCAAAGAGCAGATGTCCTACAACGGCACAATTTATTCTACTCAGCTTACAGGCGTAGAAAAAATGAGCGAGGCTATGGCTCGTATGGGATTTATTAAAAAAGCCCCTGCTTTTAAAGACATTATTTTTGATAATGTAAATCAATAAGGAGGTCTTTTCATGAAGGAAACAAAAAAATACCATCGCTTACAGCAGCGGCTTTTCTGGAGTTTTATGCTCCTTTTCCTATGGGAAACCGGCGTGCGGCTAAGTCATATTTCACCGCTTCTGTTCCCAAGCCCAAAGGAAGTTTTTTCAACCCTTTTCCATGATATTTTTTATGGAGACCTGATCTTACAAACCCTTTCTTCCTTGGGAATTATTGCGGCAGGGATGTTTATAGCAGTTTTTTTTACCCTGGTACTAAGCCTGTTCTCCCTTCTTCATACCTTTGCAGAGGGATTTATTGATACGATTACTACAATCGCTCACCCTCTGCCGGGCCTGGCTCTTCTGCCTCTTATTATTATATGGTTCGGCACAGGTAACGGGGCTATTACAGCTATCATTGTTCATTCTGCCCTGTGGCCTCTGTTACTAAATCTATTAACAGGCTTTGCAAATACGCCGTCTGTTTATACCGACGTAGGAAAAAATCTGTCTATGAACGAGCTTTCTATTACGCTGGAAATCCGTTTGCAATATGCCCTGCCTTACCTTATTTCAGGTTTAAAAATCGGCTGGGCCAGAGCCTGGCGCGCTTTTATCAGTGCAGAAATGGTTTTCGGGGCGGTAGGCAGCAAAGGCGGCCTGGGCTTTTATATTTTAAGCCAACGAACCTTTATGGATACTCCGGGGCTGTTTGCCGGTATTATTATTGTCGTTCTAATCGGAATCCTGATAGAGGATCTTCTTTTCTCTCTGATTGAGAAAAAAACAATACGAAAATGGGGGATAAATTAATGTTTGAAGTAAATGGCTTATCCTTAAGCTTTGAAAAAGAAGGAAAAGAGCTTCCTGTTTTAAATCAGGTATCCCTTAAAATAAAGGATGGCGATTTCTTTGTACTTCTAGGGCAAAGCGGCTGCGGAAAAACCACCCTTCTGCGATGCTTAGGAGGATTTTTAAAGCCTAAGGAAGGCTCTGTAAAAATTGACGGGCATACAGTTACTGCTCCTTCTTGTCAACGAATGATGGTATTTCAAAGTTTCGACCAGCTCTTTCCCTGGTTTACCTTAGAAAAAAATATTATTTACGCTTTAAAAAAAGCAGGCTTTCCGGCGCAGGAAAGAAAAGCAACCGCCCAAAAATATTTGGAGCTAACCGGCTTATCCGGTTTTGAAAACCAGTATCCGGCCTTTCTCTCCGGCGGTATGAAGCAAAGGGGCGCTCTGGCAAGAGGTTTAGCCCTAAATCCCTCTATCCTTTTAATGGACGAGCCATTTTCCAGCCTAGATTATCTGACGCGCCAATCCATCCAATCTCTTGTAAAGGAGTTGACAAAGAAAAATAAATGTACCGTTCTCCTGGTCACCCACGATATTGACGAAGCTCTGCTACTGGGAGACTGTATTGGTATTCTGGATAAAAAAACTAAAAATATAGCATCCTTATACTACCCTAAGGATTATAAAAAAGAACTTCTTAAAGAAAAACTAATAGAGGAGCTGCTTTAAAAACAGCTCCTCTATTTTTATCATTTACTATTTCATGTACTTTTTCAATAAACGGATAACCTCTCTTGTATCAATCGGTTTGGACACATGGGCGTTCATTCCGCAATCAAGGCACCTTTTTATGTCCTCAGAAAATGCATCGGCTGTCATCGCAATAATAGGAATATCCGAATCCTCGCGGTCTAACCCACGAATTGTCTCCGTAGCCTGGTAACCTGTCATAATAGGCATCTGGATGTCCATCAAAATTGCATCGTAAAAACCAACGGGAGAACTCTTAAACTTCTCCACACAAATCTGGCCATTTTCCGCCCGTTCCAGATTTAAACCAACCATAGAAAATAAATCCTCTGCAACCTCCCAGTTAATATCGTTATCCTCTGCCAACAGGATCTTCTTATCGTTGAAATCTATAGATTCCTCAGAATCGGTATCATTTACCTGATTCGCATCTCCTGTAAATTGTTTCAATCCATAGAATAACGTAGATTTAAACAATGGCTTGGAAATAAATCCATTAATACCCGCCGCACGGGCATCGTCTTCAATCTCGCTCCAATCGTACGCTGAAATCAAAAGAATTGGAATATTTTCGCCCAGCAAATTGCGAATCTCACGGGCTGTATCAATACCGCTTATGCCCGGAAGCCTCCAGTCCAAAAGGATAATCTGGTAATCATCATGCTTCTTATGCCGCTCTTCTACCAGCTTTAACGTAGTTTCTCCATCCAATGTCCAATCAGCATTTATACCTATCTTTTTCAACGAAGCTACTGTAGTCCGGCAAAGCTGTTCGTCATCATCTACTACCAGCATATTCCAATTCGGAAGAATCATATCCTCTTCCCTTACCTCTGCCTTTTCCAAATCCAGAGTTACATGGAACTCGCTGCCCTTACCCTGTGCGCTTTCTACCTCAATGCTTCCTCTCATCGCATCAACAATATATTTGGTAATCGCCATGCCCAGGCCGGTTCCTTCTATTTTTCGGATACGGGTATTGTCTTCCCTTGAAAAAGATTCAAAAATTTTCTTTTTAAACTCTGGCGACATTCCCATTCCGCTGTCCTTTACCCTGAAATGAACCCGCACATGCTTTTCACTTACTGGAGAAGGTTCTTCATATAGATATACCTGGATAGAGCCGCCTTCTGGCGTAAATTTAATTGCATTAGATAAAAAATTTAGGAGAACCTGATTCAGCCGGACGCTGTCGCAATATACATCTTCTGTTTCAATATCCTGGATAAATACATTAAAATGCTGCTTCTTTATCTTTACCTGGGGCTGTACAATGCTTACAATACTTTCTAAAATTTCACGCAAAGAAATCTGATCCATATTTAATGTCATTTTTCCGCTTTCTATTTTTGACATATCCAGCACATCATTAATAAGCCCCAGCAAATGCTTACTGGATAAAGTAATCTTTCTCAGACAATTCTGTACCTGCTGCCTATTATCAATATTAGCCGTAGCAATCGCCGTCATTCCTACTATCGCATTCATAGGGGTACGAATGTCATGGCTCATATTAGAAAGAAATTCA
Source organism: uncultured Acetivibrio sp. (assembly GCA_949841225.1). Classification (GTDB taxonomy): domain Bacteria; phylum Bacillota; class Clostridia; order Lachnospirales; family Lachnospiraceae; genus Velocimicrobium. Next base: position 10,442 of record CATKYY010000042.1, on the reverse strand, counting down.
CTTTTGGCTTTATTTGCCTGAACCGCTTCCTTTCGCGCAGCATTCAACTCTTTAATCTGTTCTTGTATTAATCGGTAATACATAAAAAAGACAACGGACAGCGCAAAAAGAATGATTCCACAGCTAAGCAAAGACATAATTAACTGATGCCTGCTTAAGGTATTAACCGTTTCATCCAAAACGCCGTATGGCATAATCATTACTAAATACCATTCAGAATGAGGCAGCGCATTGCAATAAAGATGCCTATGCTCATCGCCCATTATCATCACCGTAGAGTATTCTTTTCTCTGTCTTATAGCATCCTTCAATTCTAAAACATACTCCTCTGCATTTTTTCCTTTTAGCTCAGCAAAGGTTTCTCTCATCCGGTCAAAATAATTACCCTGATTTCCGTCAATATTACGAATAACATAAGTGCCATTCTGGCGTATGATATGAGAATACACTAATGAATTTTCTGCATCCAAAGAAAGAACGTCATTAATATAAGAAGCAGGAACGCCTGCTAACAAGGCGATACTTTCTTCTCCATTTTTCATTGGATAATCAGCGGAAACGCCCATCATAACAACCTTTTCTCCAGAAGAGGTAAGACCTACCGCTACTTTTTCTTCATGTTTATTTAAGGAAGCTAAAAATGGCTCAGGATCAGATATTGTCACTTCTTCGCCATAAATCATTTCTATGGTTCCATCCGATGCATACAGGGCCATACAATCAAATTCACGGAGCTCTCCAAGCTCAGTAAGCCTTTTTACCAGGTCTTCATACTGAGGATAAGATTCCCGTCTGGCACCGCTCATAATCGTATTTATTTGTTTCAGTCGAAGATTGATCGTAGTTTCAAAATGCATCGAAATCTGCTCACCCATGCTGGACATATAAATGTCCCCAACCTTATTGATTGCTTTTGTGCTTTCTTTATTCATATAAGACGCTATAAAAACAAAAACAATAATGCAAAGGGCAAATACCGGTATCAGACTGATTATTAAAAAGCGCGTAGTCTTATTTTTCATCTGCCATCATCTCCATTTCTTTTTATATTTTCCTCCTTTTCTGCACAGCTTTTTGTACATATTAAGTTTGTGGTTACAATTTTCCTCTCTTTTGCACTACTTTTTTTCATATTATTTATGCAATAATTCAGACTATTTATCCAGAATACCACGCTATTTTTCATTATATCATGTTTCCTTATACCCGACAAGAGCCGTATTTAAGTTTCCCTAACTTTGTATATAATTACCTGACTGTAGCCTTTTTGCCCCATAATACTTATCACTCTGCTTCCATAAACAGGGCTTATAAATTGTCCTATGATCTCCCCGTGTTTTCTGCAAAATTCCCTCAGCTCTGGAACAAATCTTATATCCCCATATATCACATTAAAATAAGGCCTGCGCTCATATAAATAATCAAGCTCCATGGAATACAGAATATATTCTATTTTATTCTCTTCCATATAATCCTCAAGTCCCTCGTCCTCTAACGTATAAGGAAGGTTTCTGTAATCTCTAAGGCAGTTTTGGTGAAAATAAAATCCAGTATTTAAATTTGCTACAACCCTGGCATCTGCTGGAACAAATTCTTCAATTTCTTTAAGATAAACGGTATAGCCTTCTTTTTCTATCCATGGCCTGACCTCCGTCATACTTATACCAGAAACCGCCGCTAAAACCACAATAAAAATAAAATAACGTCCCGGCTTTTCTAATTGGGTTAAAAAAATACCAAATAATAAATAGCCGAACGGAAACAAGAAAAATATACTTGTTTGGTTGTATCTTCCAATAATAACCATTCCGCAAATAAGTCCCGCCGCCCCAGAAAGAACAGCTCCTACCCTCTTTTCTTTCATAACAAAAGCATAAATGGCCATGAATATAAATAAAGAAAAAAACAACAGAAGTGAAAAACGCAATTCTGTTACATAATAAGTACCGCTTTCCTTTTGAAAAAGTCTTTGAAAAAATCCCCTAAGCTCTCCCGTTTTCTCCATAAAAGAAGCATCTATGCCAAATTCTTTCGCTCCATTCTGAAAATAGTGTAGCAAAAAATGAGAATCAAAGGAATAGCTTACTAAGACAAATCCTCCGGCAAACAGCCCTGTTACTCCTACATAGGAACATACGGTTTTCCATCGCGCAGTAGAAAAAAACAAAAGAATACAACCCATGCTGCAAGCCAAAAGAAAACTATTTGGATGAAAACCTATACTGATGCCAGTTATCAAACCAGCCGCGATACTCTCTTTTATTCCCGGACTTCCTTTTAATAAAATCAAAAGCCCGGCCGTCAAAAATACTCCCAATAGTATTTCCTGTCTTGCAAAATGGGAAGCATAGATAAATTCTGCATCCAAACTAAATAAAATAGTTATTCCAATAGAAAGCTTGTCCCTTCCCGTTACCTTCGTCATAAGAAAATAAAAAAGCGCTAAAAGCAAAAGACTAGAAACCAAAGACAAAAGCCGGACGCTTTCTATAGAATATCCAAATATCTGAATAAATCCTATTTGCAGCAAATGGAACAGACTCTTTATCGCATGGGGATACCTCTTTCTGGCATCAAAAAAACTTTCTGTTACCGAAAGGCTCCCTGCCGTCAACATGTCTCTCGACAGTCCGGCCAACCAGCTTTCATCCGAATGAACAAAAGGAAACCGGGTCAAAAATCCAGCTGAAAAAACGCCATATCCCGCTAAATATAACGCTATTCCTCCATTTGTCCAGTTTATCCATCCCTTCCGCCAGTTTTTTTCTTCCATTTTTAACTCCATTCCTGCGCTGCTTTTCGTTCATTAACGAGTTTGAGCCAAGCAGCGCGCAGGCACAAATCCCGCGATTGAAAATTTTAACTTAGTAATTTCCTATCCATCCTTTTTATTTTAGCAAAGATTATTTTTTGCTACAAGAGACCTTTTATCTGAATTAGTTATTACTTTAACATATGTAATATAATAAATTGCTATAACTCTAACGAGGGAAACTAAAGTACAATAGTATTGAGTTGTAAAGAGTACAGGATGAGGCACCTGTTTTCTACAACAATAACGCATTGCTACAAAAAGGTACATTTCGACAACTAAAGGAGGTTTTTTATGAGCTCTCTTGCTAAAAAAATAACAATCTTTTTGGTATTGGCTCTGTTTACCACCTGCTTAACAGGCTGCAGCTCCCATTCTTTTGAAAAGACAGAAAATTCCCTTATTGTTTCTACAAAAGAGCTGGGAAATTACATAGGCAAGGAAAATGTTGTTTTTGTTGATATGCAGTCTCCAGAGGATTATGGAAAAGAACATCTTGAGGGGGCAGTCAATATTCCTGCAGACGACATTGTAATCAATGTTCCTGTTAAGAATATGCTGACGTCAAAGAAAAAAATGGAAAGCATCATGGGCGCTAACGGAATTTCAAACGATACTCTGGTAATCGCCTACGATACAGATAAAATGAGCGCTTCCCGGCTTCTTTGGTCGCTCTTCATGTATGGCCACGAAAATGTCAAGGTCGTCGACGGTGGTTTCGAGGCAATTAAAACTGCCGGTCTGTCTACTACGAATCAGGCTCCTTCCATAACTGAAGCAGTCTTTACTGTCGGAGAGCCGTCCAGCGAATGGCTGACAGACTCCTCCAGAGTATTGGATCAGGTAAACAACCCTCAGGACAATGTAGTCCTTTTGGATGTCCGTTCTGATGAAGAATATTATACAGACGGCAAAATTCCTACGTCGGTTATGATGAATTATTTAGGAAACTTTTTTGCTGATGGAACATTTAAAACAACTGAAATTACAAAAATTAACTATTTAGAAAGCGAAATCTATCCAGAGGATGAAATTATCATTTACTGTAAAACATCCTTCCGCGCCGCCCCTGTTTTTGTACAGTTATACGAGGCGGGCTATCGTAATATCAAGCTGTATGACGGAGCTTTCTTAGAATGGTCCTCCAATTCCGACAATCCAATTGAAATGCCGGAAGGAGCTGCGGCGCCTTCTCAAAAGGATGCTTCCTGATGTGCAATCTGCCGCATTAGTTTTTGCATTCCGCCCTATGCGGGAATATTTATAGAAAGGATGAAATGTTTATGAAAAAATTTGTTGCATTATCATTGACCTTTGTTCTGACCTGCGGCCTTATGACCGGTTGTGGCGGCGGAACAGATACCCCTGCTGCATCTCAGACTCCTGCAGCTTCTCAAACGCCTGCTGCATCTGAGACCCCTGCAGCATCCGCGACTCCTGATGCTTCTCAGGCTCCTGAGACAAACGCAGTTGCAGATGCCGCTATGGCTTATTTTGCTGAGCTTCCAGACGACAAGCATATGATTAACGTACCTGATTTATTTGCAAAAATGGATGCTGGCGAAGATATGCTGATTATCGACATCCGTCAGGCAGAGGATTACGCTGCTGGACATTTAAAGGGCGCTGTTAATATCCCTTATGGTACTGCTGTAGCAGATGCTTTAGATACTATTCCAGACGATGTTCCGATTTATGTAAACTGCTATTCTGGACAGACCTCTTCACAGACAGTAGCTTTATTAAATGTTGCTGGTAAATATGCTACCAACATCCAGGGCGGCTACAATGGAAGTATTTCCACAGCAGAAAATTTTGAAAACTATATTGATACTGAAGAAGCTACTCTTCCTGGCGATTCCTATCCTGTTGACCCAGCTATCAAGGAAGCTATTACCGATTACTATACAAAGGCTACCTCTGATACCTTCAAGAGCTTCAATTTCCCAGTAGAAAGTTTAGGCGAACTGGTAGAAGCAGAAAGCGATGAGTATACAATCCTTTCTATCCGCCAGCCAGATGATTTCAATGCTGGCCATATCGCTGGCGCTTTGCATATTCCTTTCGGAAAAGGCATGCAGGAATCCTTCTCAACTATCCCAACTGACAAACCAGTTGTTGTATATTGCTATACAGGACAGACTGCATCCCAAACATTAGCTATCCTTCGTCTTTTAGGCTATGAAGCATATAACCTTGCAGGCGGTATGGGAGCTGAAGGCGGAAGCGGCTGGTTAGGCGCTGGACTTCCAGTTGTAACAGAATAAAACTATCTCATACATAAAAAAGATGGTAGCCGGCTAATGTTTTTAGCCGGCTACCGCCTTTTTAAATTCACTCCTCTTTATCAAAGGCAAGCCAAATCTGAAAAAACTTTTTCATCAACAGAATATAAGTTCCAACAAAAACCGCTCCGCCTATACCATAAACTATTTTTTTCTTTTCCTTTGGAATCGTAATTCCAACCATTATACCTATAGAAAATAAACAAAATTTCAATAGCGCAAGTGTTTTCCAATTACTTTTTCTACAGTAATCATCAGCAACATTAAATAATTTCATAAAATTCCTCCTTTTTGATAGTTTAATTTCATACTTCAGTTTCTCAAAATTTTATTCATCGGTTTTCCCTTTGCTAACTCGTCAATCAGCTTATCAAGGTATCTGATTTCCTGCATTAACGGCTCCGTTATATTCTCTACACGAACGCCGCATACAGTTCCTTTAATTAGCCTTCTGTTCGTATTTAACTCTGGCGCATTCCTAAAAAAATCTCCATAACTGACAGAGGACGTAACCGCTCTTTTTATATCCGCTATACCGTACCCAGTAAGCCAGCATATTATTTCATTTACTTCTTCTATGGTACGTCCCTTTTTCTCTGCCTTTGCCACAAGTAAAAAGTATACTTTTGAAAAATCCATAGAATATACCTTTTCATTTTCCATAAATAACCTCAAACTCCTCAATTATCATTACTAAAATAATCAGCTACCAGTTGAATTGCTATTTCCTTTGCGAAAGAACTGGTTACATTTTTATCGTCTGTTCTTCCAAGGTATACGCAAAAATATATTTTTTCATCTGTACCCTCTGCAAATCCTGTAAACCATGCATCAACAACAACGCCGTTCTGTTTACCCATTCCTGTTTTTCCATATAAAGAAAGCGCTGTTTCGTTCTGCTCTGGCACCAGCATAACCTGTTTCAATTCATCCTGCGTTTTCTTTGAATAAACAGAATTCCTTCCAAAGATGCGTTCCATTACCTCCGTCTGTTCTTTCGGTGAAATTTCCAACGACGATTCAATCCAGAAACCTGTTAACGCCCGATTGCCATTATTTGTATTTAACTCTCCTTGCCAATCAGAAATATCACAATTACCATATTGAAGCTTATCCAGCTCCTTTTGCATTATTTCCTTTCCAATATCATCTACAACTTCTCTAAAATACCATACGCAAGAGACACGAAACGCTTCGCTAAAATCAATATCCTTATTCCAATCCTCATTCCAAAATATTTCACCGCTCCATGTGCGGGTGGAATCCTCCGACCGAAAGATTCCATTTTCCAAAGCAGCCAAAGAAGAAATAATTTTAAAAGTAGAGCATGGCGACCTTCTTGTCAATGCAAGTTCATTATTATAAATCGTATACTGTTTTTCAGAAGCATTATATATAACTGCCGCTCCATTTACCCCATCAAAATATTCTGACCAGTCTACATTAACGGTTTTTGGTTCTGCCAATACATCCTGAGCAAAATCTTCTGTATCTTTTTCTGGTTCCTCTGCCTTTTCCTCTTCCAGCTTCACTTTTTCATCTTCTACAATAATCTCTTCTTTTACACTATCATTACCAGAACAGCCTGTTAACATAAATAAACAAATAAAAATCCAGTATACCGCCTTAAAATAACTATTTCGCATTTTCAATCTTACCCTCGCTTCTGCACAGCTTTTTATGCATTTGAAATTTGCGCGCATTTATCAATCATCTATAGATACTTTCTTTAGCGGAAGTTTATTAAACAACCGTAACAGATTTATATTTAATTCGTTCTTTCCATCTGATATTTTACTACTATCAGTATACCACACTTTTTTTTAATTTGATACGTATATATGGATTATAATAAAAAACTCTCATTTCTCTGTTTCTAATTCCAACCTTTTCAGGATGTCTTTGATGATACCTGCATCTTAAATAAGATTGATGCCAAAACACTTTTTTCCTGCATCTTTCAAAGATGCTCCTATATGATAAGCTGTCTTCTGGTCAAAAATCAAAAACCTGTCATGGAATACCTTGGTATATTTTATTTTCAATGTCGGGTACTGTGCATTGAAACTCTTAACACCAGCTTTCGTTAGCCTGGTCTGTTTCTGTGTATAAATTGTAACTGCAACATCAGAATTTTTCTTTGAAAGCAGACTCAATGTCCCAACATCTATATATCCGTCTATCAGAGTGATTTCTTTCTTTGCTTTTTGAATTAGACTTACTATCAGACTGAACACATTGTAAATCTGTCCGTCAAAAAATATTTTTTGACTGGATTCTTTATGCTCGGATATGTACTCAAATATCTGCTCTAACTTTTCATCGGTCTGCTTTTGATATTCCAACTGCTTTAACTCTACACTGCTGATATGCTCAAAAAGTAGAGAATTACTTGCGATGAAACGTCGCATCTCTACAAACGCTCTCATAATACCAATACTCACATTTATGGCAACTTCACTATGAAGTACGCTTGCGAGCATAGATATTCCCTATTCTGTAAAAACATAAGGTAAATATCGTCTGCCTCCACGCCCATCAGCTTTGTTTTCTGTATTTGCTTTTGAGATGCCAATTTGGCATCTCAAAAAATCATATTCTTCCTCTGTCAACTGAAATTGAAAATCTTCTGGGAAACGCTTTATATTTCTTTTTACAGCTCTGTTTAAAGCACTGGTTTCAACCTGATAGAGCATAGCTAAATCGCTATCTATCATTACTTGTTTTCCACGAATAACATATATTAAATTTTCAATTTTAGGCTGCACTGTTTCCACAATGGTAACTTCTGCATCGCTTTTAACTATAATTTCTGTATCTTTCTGAGCCATTATTAAACACCTTCTAACATCAATATTATACAATCTCTATAAAACTTCACATAATTATATATGGACTATATACTGGTTCCACATCCACTTTTAACAATACTTTTTCTATCGTAAATACTTGATTTATATGATTTAATTTCTTAGGACTGTGGGGATAGCTATAATCTCGCCATCTCCATAGAAAAAGAGTATAAAATAATCTATCTTACAGAAGTTCATCTATGTCTTTTAAAGAAATTTCTATATGATAATCTATAACTTCGTCCCAACTTGTGACAAAGTTAATATCTTTGAACTAGAAACTCTCGCCTTTCCAATTAGCAAAATTTTTCAGGTAATTAGCAGAAACACTATTTTGATTAGTAAACTTAGATATAATAAAATACCGAGAACTCTGGAATCCCAGTATTCTCGGCATTTCTTAAGACGTCGCTAAGAGGATTTGAACCTCCGGCCTACCGCTTAGGAGGCGGTCGCTCTATCCAACTGAGCTATAGCGACATTTGATACTTCTCTTGTTACCTATTTTTCTTTAAAGAAAATATAAGATACATTTGAAACAACTATAATTATATGTTATTTACACTAAATAGTCAAGTATAAATTAAAAATTTTATAAAAATTATAGCTGAGTAAAATCTACTTTCCCTTGCATCCAAATATTTCCTTTAAAACGCCGCCCTACCTGCGGCTCTCCCTGCAAATCCTTTTTATTAATACAAATATTATATTCCATATCATTGCAGGAAACAAATAGTTCATATATCTCTTCTCCTGTATAAGAATTCACAGAACGATTCCAATTCAAGATAGTACCTAATACAGAATAATTATCTGATTCTGAGCCATAAGGAATAAAAGAATTATCTACAATAGAATAAACATCTTCATTTCTCGCTCTTCTGGCAATCATAGCATAAGTGTCGATTTCTTCTATTGTAAGGTTGTCGATAGCATCTTGATTTCCCTGCCTTGCCTCGGCGATTAATTTATTCCTCTGTCTATTTTCTTGAAACATAGACTTCTTTTTCTTTTCATCCACATCAATACCCAATATTATTCTTCCACTGGTAGAAAGGGCAGAAAGAGTTAAAGGAACGATACGGCTGGCCTCCTGCATTCCTTTTGATTCCATAAATTCAATGATATTCTGCAAATAAAAGATTAAAGATACTCCCAAACGCATATCATCGCACATACCAGTATAGGCATCCGTATCGACCCGTTTATTAATAAAAACATCCTCTCTTGCTGTTGTTCCCTGCCCTAAAAGAAATGGAAAGTAATGCTCCAGGTAAAAAAAGCCCTTTTCATCATAAATACCACGAATACCAATACCAATTCGCTTGCCAAACATCTTATACATTTCCGCCATTGTTTCGGTATCGCTTATTTTTATTTTCTTTAATTCAGAAGGCTGGTCCATGACTATACCAATAATTTTATCCAGCTCTTTTCTGTTATTTAAATTACTAAACCCAACAGCGCGTAAATAACTATGCATAATCATACACCTGCCTTTCTATTTTTTCAAAACTTCTCCGTAAGCTATATAGTATATATCTGACAAAAATTATTTTATAACCTCCATTTGTCCCATATAAGGCCGCAATACCTCTGGGATGCGAATAGAACCGTCTTCATTTAAATTATTTTCTAAAAATGCAATCAACATTCTAGGCGGAGCAACTACCGTATTATTGAGCGTATGGGCAAAATATTTTCCATCCTCTCCTACTACGCGGATTTTCAACCTTCTTGCCTGAGCATCTCCTAAATTTGAACAGCTTCCTACCTCAAAATATTTTTTCTGTCTTGGGGACCAGGCCTCTACGTCAATAGATTTTACCTTTAAATCAGCCAAATCGCCAGAACAGCATTCCAGGGTGCGGACCGGAATATCCAGAGAACGAAATAAATCAACGGTATTCTGCCAAAGCTTATCAAACCACATTGGGCTTTCCTCTGGTTTGCATACAACTATCATTTCCTGCTTTTCAAACTGATGGATACGGTACACTCCCCGTTCTTCAATACCATGAGCTCCCTTTTCTTTACGGAAGCAAGGAGAATAGCTGGTCAATGTATAAGGAAGCTTATCCTCCTGTAAAATTGTATCAATAAACTTTCCAATCATGGAATGCTCGCTTGTTCCAATCAAATATAAATCCTCGCCTTCAATTTTATACATCATAGCATCCATCTCGGCAAAGCTCATAACGCCAGTTACTACATCGCTTCGGATCATAAATGGCGGCACGCAGTAAGTAAAGCCTCTGTTAATCATAAAATCCCTTGCATAGGAAATAACAGCGGAATGCAGTCTTGCAATATCTCCCATTAAATAGTAAAAACCATTTCCGGCTACCTTCCTTGCGCTTTCCAGATCAACTCCATTTAATTTTTCCATAATATCTGTATGATATGGAATTTCAAAATCAGGTACAAAAGGCTCTCCATATTTCTGAATTTCTACATTTTCACTATCGTCCCTTCCAATCGGTACGCTAGGGT
>CATKYY010000041.1 GCA_949841225.1 uncultured Acetivibrio sp. | reverse complement strand
AGATATGGTATCAGGTGTTGGGAATCGTGCAGACAAATTGTTATTTGGCGCTGGATAGGAAAACAAGGGATGCCGTATTGATTGACCCGGCGGATAAGTGCTCTGAGATCGCCAGGATGCAGCAGGAGGCAGGGGCTCGTATTTGCGGAATATTGCTGACTCATGGGCATTTTGACCATATTATGGCGGCAGAAGAGGCTTCCAGGCGTTTTCATGCGGAGATTTATGCCTGCGAGGAGGAAAAGGAGCTTCTGGCGGATGCAGATATGAATTGTTCTGGCAGTCTGAGAGGAAAGCGGGTTGTTTTAGAGGCCGGACGCTGGCTAAGGGATGGAGCTATTGTTTCCCTTGGGAGCTTGGCTTTTCAGGCGATTCATACGCCGGGGCATACAAAGGGCGGTATGTGCTATTATTTTTCGAGGGACGGGGTCCTTTTTAGCGGCGATACGCTGTTTTTTGAAAGCGTGGGCCGGACGGATCTGCCTACAGGCAACGGAGGCGAGATTGTGCGGTCTATAAAAGAAAAGCTGATGGTTCTGCCGGGCGAAACCTTAGTGCTGCCGGGCCATGGCTCCCAGACTACCATTGATTATGAGAAGAAAAATAATCCATATATAGATAATAATTTTTGGGAGTAGCTATGATAAAGATATTATTACCCGGGGAAGCCTATTATTATGATGTGCAGGCGTTGACAAAGGCATTTTTCCCCATGGAGGAAATTTCCTTCTTTTCTTCCTGGGAAGGGGTGGAGAGGGAAAGTGAAGAAAAACGGATTACATTTTCATTTGGCAGCGACAGGATAGGTATTTCATTGGATAAAGATGGAATACCTATCTTTGAAGAATTCAGTCCTTTTCTTACAGAGGAAGAGGAAGAAGCCCGAAAAAAGCAATATAAAAATGAAGTGAAGAGGCTTTTATACCGCTGCTTATCCCAAAGCTTCCAAAGAAGGCTGGATTGGGGTACTCTGACGGGAGTCAGGCCGACGAAGATACCGATGGCGTATTATATGGAAGGGATGGAAGAGGAAGAAGTTCAGAAACGGATGGAAGAGGAATACTATATGAGCCGCGGGAAGGCGAAGCTGTGCTGCGAGGTAGCAAAAAGAGAGCTGTCTTTGCTTGAGGGCCTGGATTATAAAAACGGCTACAGTATTTACATCGGTATTCCTTTTTGCCCGACGACTTGTCTGTACTGCTCTTTTACCTCTTATTCATACAAAAAGCTCGGTTCTATGGCGGATGCGTACTTGGAGGCCTTATTTAAGGAAATGGATTATACGAAGGATTGTCTGCCAGGAAAAATTCTGGAGAGTATCTATATAGGCGGCGGTACTCCGACGGCCCTTTGTGAGGAGCAGCTAGAAAGACTACTGGAAAAGGTACAGAAAACCTTTGATTTTACTCATGTTAAGGAGTATACTGTGGAGGCTGGAAGGCCCGACAGTATTACAGAGGAAAAGCTGCGGCTGATGAAGCAATATGGCGTAGGAAGGATTTCTATTAATCCTCAGACCATGCAGCAGAAAACTCTGGATACCATTGGAAGAAGCCATACGGCGGAATCAGTAAAAGAAGCCTTCCAGATGGCCAGAAGGCTTGGTCATGATAATATCAATATGGATTTGATTGTAGGACTGCCAGGAGAAACCATTGAGGATGTAGAGGATACATTAAGACAGGTTGGAGAGCTGGACCCGGATAGTATTACGATTCATTCCCTGGTGACAAAAAGGGCGGCCCGGCTTAATTTAAACAGGGAGCTTAGGGACTGCGCTGATATGGATAAAATGGCGGAGAGCGGAATGGCCTTTTGCAGGAAGCACGGCTATTTACCATATTATATGTATCGTCAGAAAAACACGACGGGCAGCAGCCAGAGCGCGAACCAGGAGAATATCGGATACGCCAAGGAAGGGAAGGAAGGCCTCTATAATATTTTGATTATGGAGGAAAAGCAGATTATACTGGCTTTGGGAGCCGGAGGCTCTTCTAAATTTGTATTTCCTGGCGGACAGCGGGTAGAACGGGTAGAAAATGTAAAGAGCCTGACAGATTATATTTTCAGAATTGATGAAATGATAGATCGGAAAAGAAGCTTTATAAAGAAGGAATGTAATTTTAATACCAAGGGAATTGAGCTGTTAGATAAAGCAGAGTTTAAGGACGTCCTTCAAAAGGATCTTATAGATATAATCAGGCATGGCATTCTGGTAAGCCGCGTGGCGGCTTTTGTTGGAAAGGAGATGGGAAGTCCAGAAGGGCTTATTAAGGATCTGGTGACGGCTTCCTTACTCCACGATATTGGAAAGCTGCGTCTGTCGAAATATCTGTATGGGCGGATAAAGGGAGCCCTGGATATTGAACAGATAAAGTATATGCGGCGCCATGCGAAATACAGTTATGAAATTGTAAAAGAGGCCGGTTATAGCGAGGATATACAGAAAATGGTTTATTATCATCATGAAAATTATGATGGTTCCGGCTATCCTGGTAATTTGTCAGGAGAGGATATTCCCTGGGGAGCGCGGATTTTACGGCTTTGCGATGTATTTTGCGCTTTAGTGTCCAACCGGCCGTATCGTGTGGCCTTTGATGTAGAGACGGCGATAGAAATGATGATTGATGAAGTAGAAAATTTTGATATGCAGGCGTTTCTTATGTTTCAGAGAGTCGTAAATTCTGAAGAGTTTAGCGAGATACAGGAAATAATAGATAAAATTAATAATTCAGAAGCAAGCGGGCAGATGCTGACCGTATTAATGAAAGAATTTGAGGAGGAAGCTTTATGATTACCCAAAGACCAAGGGGAACCCAGGACTGGTATGGCGAAAATATGTACAAAAGGACCCTGATAGAGAAAAAAGCAAGGGAACTTTGCAGGACGTACAACATAAAAGAAATTATTACGCCGGTATTCGAGGATATTGCATTGTTTCAAAGAGGCGTGGGAGAGACGACGGATGTTGTACAAAAGGAGATGTATGATTTTATTGATAAAGGGAACAGACATATTGCATTGAAGCCGGAGGGAACGGCGGGGGCCGTCCGGGCATATTTGGAAAATGGCCTTTACGCTGTGAGCCAGCCCGCGAAGTTATTTTATATTACGCCGGCTTTCCGCTATGAAAAACCTGAAAGCGGACGTCTCCGCCAGCATCACCAGTTTGCCGTGGAATTTATAGGTTCAAAGAGCCCCTTGGCAGAGGCGGAGCTTATTACTCTTTTGACGGCGTTTATCCGGGAATTGGGATTAAAGGATGCCAGGCTCCATATTAACAGCATCGGATGTAAAGATTGCCGTAAAGCTTATAATGAAGTTCTGTTAGCGTACCTGAAAGAGCATGAGGACAAGCTGTGCGCTACCTGCAGGGAGCGGATGCGAAAAAATCCTCTTCGGGTAATTGACTGTAAAGCGCCGGAGTGCGGTGAAATTATAAAGGATGCTCCAAGGACAATAGATTATTTGGATGAAGAGTGCAGAGAGCACTTTGAGGAGCTAAAGAGCCTGCTTTCTGAGCTTCAGATTCCTTTTGAGGTAGATACGGGAATTGTACGGGGATTGGATTATTATACCCGGACGGTTTTTGAGTTTGTCAATGAAGAAGGCTTTACTCTTTGCGGCGGCGGCCGTTATGACGGACTGGTGCATGAGATTGATGAAAAGCAGGATATTCCTTCGGTAGGTTTTGGAATGGGCCTGGAGAGAATCCTTTATTTTATGGAAAGGGAAGGAACTGTTTTACCAAAGGAGGAGCCTGTTTCTTTGTATGTGGGAATTCTTGGGAAGGAAGCACGGGGAGAGGCTTATAAGCTGGTAACGAAGCTCCGTTCTTTTGGCGTGATTGTAGAAACGGATTATATGGACAGAAGCGTAAAGGCGCAAATGAAGTTCGCTAATAAAATCGGGGCTGAATATACGGTGATTCTGGGAGCCGACGAGATTTCCAGCGGAAAGGCCGTGATTAAAAATATGGAAACCCATGAAGAAACGCAGGTTCTTTTAGAGCAGATAGCTGAATGGATATGCTCCTGTAAAAAGAACTGAGACAGGATAATTACTTGCACAAAAAGCAGTGCAGAAATGAGGTTAAAAATGGCAGAATCTATGAGAGGCTTGAAAAGAAGCCACCGCTGTACAGAGGTAAGTGCGGCAAATCAGGGAGAAACAGTTACAGTAATGGGCTGGGTGCAGAAAAGCAGGAATAAGGGCGGTATTATTTTTGTTGATTTAAGAGATCGTTCCGGTCTGCTCCAGCTTATTTTTGAAGAGAGCGATTGTGGTGCTGAAAATTTTGCTAAGGCGGAAAAATTAAGAAGCGAGTTTGTTATTGCAGTAACGGGCTGCGTAGAAAAGCGGGGCGGAGCGCTAAATGAAAATCTGGCGACGGGAGATATTGAAATCCGGGCTAAGGAGCTTCGTATTTTATCAGAAGCAGAGACGCCGCCATTTCCTATAGAAGAGAATTCTAAAACAAAGGAAGAGCTGCGGTTAAAATACAGGTATCTTGATCTTAGAAGGCCGGATTTACAAAGGAACCTTATGTTAAGGAGCAGGGTAGCTGTCCTTGTCCGGCAATTCCTTACAGAAGAAGGCTTTTTAGAAATTGAAACCCCAATGCTTACCAAAAGCACTCCAGAGGGAGCCAGAGATTATCTTGTGCCAAGCCGGGTACATCCGGGGAACTTTTACGCGCTTCCTCAGTCGCCGCAGTTGTTTAAGCAGCTTCTAATGTGTTCTGGTTACGACCGTTATTTCCAGATTGCAAAATGCTTTCGGGATGAGGACCTTCGTGCGGACCGGCAGCCGGAGTTCAGCCAGATTGATATGGAGCTTTCCTTTGTAGATGTAGATGATGTAATTGATATAAATGAACGTCTTTTACAGAAGCTGTTTAAGGAGATACTGGATATAGAGATTCCTATGCCAATAGAGCGGATGACCTGGCAGGAAGCTATGGACCGTTTTGGTTCGGACAAGCCGGATCTCCGTTTTGGAATGGAACTTACTAATGTTACAGAGGTCGTAAGAGACTGTGAATTTGCAGTATTTAAAAACGCAGTTGAAATGGGGGGCAGCGTCCGCGGCCTGAATGTAAAGGGACAGGCAGGAATGCCAAGAAAGAAAATCGATGCTTTGGTTGATTTTGCTAAGGATTACGGTGCAAAGGGGCTGGCGTATCTGGCTGTGAACGAGGATGGAAGCTATAAATCCTCTTTTGCTAAATTTATGTCTGAAGAAGAGCTTTCCCGCTTAGTAGGAGCTATGAAGGGAGAGAAGGGAGACCTTCTTTTATTTGCCGCAGATAAAAATAAAGTAGTCTACGATGCGCTTGGCGCCTTGCGTATTCATTTAGGTGAATTACTGGAGCTGTTTGATAAAAATGAATACCGTTTTCTTTGGGTGACAGAGTTTCCTTTACTGGAGTATTCAGAAGAGGAAGGCAGGTTTACGGCAATGCATCATCCATTTACTATGCCGATGGAAGAGGATTTGCCTCTTTTGGATACAGACCCTGGCAAGGTACGGGCAAATGCTTATGATATTGTGCTAAATGGTACAGAACTAGGAGGCGGTTCTGTCCGTATTTTCCAAAATGACGTGCAGGAGAAAATGTTTGAGGCTCTTGGTTTTACAAAAGAAGATGCTTATGAACAGTTTGGCTTCCTTTTGAATGCTTTTAAATATGGAGTACCGCCTCATGCCGGACTGGCTTATGGTTTGGACCGCTTGATTATGCTGATGGCGAAGGAAGAAAACATTCGTGATGTGATTGCTTTTCCGAAAGTAAAGGATGCCTCCTGTCTGATGACAGAGGCACCTGATAAGGTAGATGAGGCTCAGCTAAAGGAGCTAAAGATTGAAACCTGTGGTCAAGAGGAATCTTGAATTTTAATTTGAACAACAATATCTATGATTTTTTTCTGGCTTTTTTGTGGGGGCGGCAGGAGCTTTGGCGTATTCTGGTCTGATGGAGCTTAATAGAAAGAAGGTCCATAAAATCGTCTTTATCCTCTGGCGATAATTGAGAAAAGAGATTGATAAGCGTCTGCTCCGGCCGGGAAAGAGCCGCTAGAGCTTCTGCCGAGGGTTCTTCCTCTGCAATTTTGCCAGGGGAATCTTCCTCATTGCTGCAGGGAACTAAAAGACCGTCTATCGTCAGGCCATATAAATCTGCAAGGCGTTCCAAAACATGGAAGTCAGGAATTCTAGTACCATTTTCATAATGGGAGTAGCCTTGTCTGGAAATATTCAGATAAGCTCCTATATCCTGTTGCGTAAGACCATGGCTTTTACGGAGGCTTTTTAGCCGGGCGGAAAGCGGTGAGAGAGACATAATTCCCCTCCTTTGTTTATTTTCAGATATATTTTGTGGCATATTATGGAATTATAGCAATTTATGTTCAGGAAAAGAGAAAATGGAAACAAAGGGTTTCGTATAAGGGGAAACGTTCTGTTGCAATTACAAAATGTGGAAATTCAAGGGAAATATTGTTTGACATTTCTGCGTTTTGATGTTAAAATTAAATTGTTGCAATGGTGCAACAGAAATTTTTTTATTTTTTTTGGAGGAAATAACTATGACAGGTACAGTAAAATGGTTTAATAACCAGAAGGGTTATGGCTTCATCTCTGATGAACAGGGAAATGATGTGTTCGTTCATTTTTCAGGTCTGAATATGGAAGGCTACAAGACTCTGAACGAGGGTGAAGAGGTTGAATTTGACGTTGTAGAAGGCGCAAAGGGACCTCAGGCAGCAAATGTAACAAGAAAATAATTGTTACACCCAATTTTTGTTAACAGTGTACCTTTTTCTGATATATAGATTTGTTAAATATGAAAGAAATAGTTATATTGTAAGGCTGAAATTGAGAAAGACCTGTATATGATACAGGTCTTTTTTGTGTCATAGGAAAGACTGTTAGACGAGGTTGTATAAGAGACAGAATCAGGAGATTGGAAGGGAATAGAGAATGGGAATTGCAGTAGAGCTTTTTGGGAAAACCAGAGAGGGGAAAGAAGTAAAGCGCTATAAGCTTACAAATGAAAATGGGGTGGAAGCAGATTTTTTGGATTATGGAGCTGTTTTGGCAGGTCTTTTGCTTCCAGATAAGGATGGAAAGCTGGAGGATGTAGCGCTGGGATATGATAGCGTAGAAGGCTATGAGAATACTACGACCGCTTTGGGAGCATTTGTAGGCAGAAACAGCAACCGTCTTGGGAATGGAGCTTTTCTATTGAATGGAAAGGTTTATGAGCTGGAAAAGAATGACGGTGGAAAAAATAACCTTCATGGAGGGTTTACCGGATACAATAAAATGATGTATCAGGCGAAGCTTATAGAAGAGGAGGGGGCTTGTACGGTAGAATTTTCCCGTTTCAGCCCTGCAGGGGAGCAAGGATTTCCAGGGAATGTGGAGGTATCCGTGAGTTATACCCTTACGGACAGCAACGAACTGGTGATTCAGTATTTGGCGGTTCCAGATGAGGATACGATTATTAATTTGACAAACCATAGTTATTTTAATTTGGCAGGACATAAGTCTGGGGATGTTTTGAAACATAGGGTAATGATTTATGCAGACTCTTTTACGCCGGCAGATGCAGACATGGTGCCGACGGGAGAGGTTTGGCAGGTAGAGGGAACGCCGATGGATTTTCGGAAGGGAAAGGAAATCGGACAGGATATAGAAGCCGATTATGAGCCTCTTTTGCTGGCGGGAGGCTATGACCATAATTATGTGCTTGATAAGAAAGGGAAAAACTGCGTGGAGCTGGCAGCCAGAGCAGAGGAATTGTTGTCGAAACGAGGGCTGGAGGTATATACGGACCGTCCCGGTATGCAGTTTTATACGGGAAATTTCTTAATAGGAGAAAAAGGCGGAAAAGAAGGCGCGACGTATGAAAAGCATGGAGGCCTGTGCTTTGAAACCCAGGCCTATCCTGATGCGCCGAACAAGCCTGGGTTTCCAACCACCGTTGTGAAAGCGGGAGAAAAATTTTGCTCTACCACAGTATACCGTTTTTACTTAGTGCCATAGATACGGTCCCCGGCATCGCCGAGACCTGGAAGGATATAACCGTTTTCATTTAATTTTTCATCTAAAGCGCCGATAAAGATTTCAATATCTGGGTGAGCCTCCTGTAAAGCTTTTAAGCCTTCTGGAGCGGCGATCAGGCAAAGGAAACGGATACGGCTGACTTTGCGTTTTTTCATTTGGCTAATTGCTGCGATGGCAGAACCGCCGGTAGCCAGCATAGGGTCTACGATGAAAATTTCCCGCTCTGGGGCGTCGCTTGGCAGCTTGCAGAAATACTCTACCGGTTCCAGAGTTTCTTCATTACGGTACATACCAATGTGGCCGACCTTTGCATTAGGGATAAGATTTAAAATACCGTCCGCCATATGCAGTCCGGCGCGCAGGATTGGCACAATGCAGAGTTTTTTACCTGCAATTTCTTTTACCGTCGTTTTTACAAGAGGCGTTTCAATTTCAATGTCCGCCAAAGGAAGCTCTCTCGTGGCTTCGTAGCAAATCAACATGGCTACTTCTGCTACGAGATCGCGAAATTCTTTGGTGGATGTTGTTTTTTGTCGCATAATACCGATTTTATGCTGGATAAGCGGGTGAGTCATTATTGTAACTTTAGACATTTTAACCTCATTTCTGCGCGGCTTGTTACATAGGTCAAGTTTGCGGATGCCACGCAGACGCAAACTTGCAGATTGAAAACCTTGGTTTCCATTCTTCAGGCTCAATATTGTATTCTTGCAATATTATAGCACTATTATTTGAATTTTGCAAAAAATATGGTATACTAAATTAACGCGGCGGTCGGAGAACACGCTCTGACCCACAAATACATATGATAGAGAAAAATGAGAAAAATAAAAATGAAAAAGGAGAGAAGACATGCAATCAGAAGAAGCAGTTTATTTTATGCTGGAAGGTGTGACAGGACTGAATATAAAAATAGGTATGGGGCACGTTTTAAATTCTGCGGAGAGCTATATTAAAATACTTCGGGTAGGAACCGGAAATATAGAAGAGCAGATTGCCAGTATTAAAGCAGGTTATAAGACAGAAGCTGTTGCTGGACTAAGAATTAATTTCCATAGCTTGAAGGGAATTTTTTCTAATATAGGAGCAGATAAGCTTGCGGAAAGTTCAGAGAGGCTGGAACTGGCTGCT
The DNA here is from genome assembly GCA_949841225.1 of uncultured Acetivibrio sp. Lineage (GTDB taxonomy): Bacteria > Bacillota > Clostridia > Lachnospirales > Lachnospiraceae > Velocimicrobium. Next base: position 6,257 of record CATKYY010000041.1, on the reverse strand, counting down.
AAAAATGAGGAAGCAGATTATATCAGGGAGAATGTGCAAGCGTATATAGAAGAAGTAGAGAGCTTTCATCAGAAGCTAAAGGAAGCGCTGGATTTACATGACGGCGGCTTAGAAGCAGCCTCTGTTTTAGAGGGAGAAGATTCCTCTATGCCTCCAGAAAAATATGCAGAAAAAGTAAATTTAGCTAAGGAGGCCGTCCGGCAGTTTGATTTTGCAGAAATTACGGAGATTCTGGAAGAATTGGAAAAGGTCAGCCAGGGCAGAAAAAAAGAAATATTAGAAGAAGCGCTGGATGAAATCAGTGAATTTCAGTATGATGCAGTTATGGAGCTGCTAGACCAGCTTCTATAGCGCGTATAAAAAGGCAGAGGAAAAGCCTGGAAGCGGGGAACTGCCAGGCCTGTTTATGAAAAAAATTATCTAATTAGCACCGATGTAATAATTTATCTTTACTATGCTCATATTATATAAGAGATTTATGAGCATAGTATGGATATAATGTGAACAAAATGTTAATTTTTTGACAGGAAGTGTGTAGATGATAAATGTTTTTAAACAGTTTCTAAATCAGGAGTTTGGGAAGGCAAGGTACGCCCGGTATTTTGATTCTGTAAAAAGCTCTTTAGAGGATAAAAGCTATTATGCCAGGAAAAAGGGCAGTGAAGAGCTGTATATGGAACTATTCCAGGAATTGAAGGATGAGGACGACACGGCTTTAAAAGAAAAGCTGGAAAAATTAATTGATGCTATGTATGTAGCAGTTCAAATCCATAGGCGGTATTTATTTGTCGTTATTTTTTATGTAGCCAGTTGCCTGTTTTTAATTGGAAGACAACTAAATGGTATGGTGACGATGGCAAGCCTGCTTTTAATCAGTTGCTGTTTTTTATATAAAACCTGGGAGTTTGTAGTAAATAAGTATTGCTATGTGGATGCAAATATTATTTTGGTATATAAATCGGTATTGGACCGTATTATTGAAAAGAGAAAATAGTATTGGCGACGCAATTTTTGAATAGGACAGGGACGCCCTAAATATATTGAAGTAATATGATGTAAGCAGGGTGTTTTTATGAAAATAAAAATGGAGACAAAGCCTTCTCTCAGAAAGAGTATTTTGTTTATGATAAGCAGCCTGATTTTACTTGCGGCAGGCTATCATTATTTACCCGAGGCGGCAGTTACGCTAAAGGAAGGGGCAAACAGCCGGAGGATACCGATTTATTGTGTAGAAAGAAAAGACAATAAGGTGGCTCTGACCTTTGATTCGGCATGGGGAAATGAAAATACCAGAGATTTATTAGAGATTCTTGAGAGGAATGAAGTTCGGGCTACCTTTTTTATGACAGGGGGCTGGGTTGAGAAATATCCTGAGGATGTAAAGGCTATCGCCGCGGCGGGTCATGATCTGGGAAACCACAGTGAAAACCATAAACAGATGTCCCAGCTTAGCCGGGAGGAATGTAAAAAAGAAATTATGGAACCCCATGAAAAGGTAAAAGAATTGACGGGAAGGGATATGATATTGTTCCGCCCGCCTTATGGAGACTATAATAATATGCTTTTAGAGACGGCGGAAGAATGCGGCTATTATACGATTCAATGGGATGTAGATTCGCTGGACTGGAAGGACTATGGAGCAGAAGCTATTGTTAATGAGATAGTGGAAAATAAGCATTTGGGGAACGGCTCCATTATTCTTTGCCACAATGGCGCGAAATATACAAAAGAGGCGTTGGAGACTGTAATAAAAGAGCTGAAAAAAAAGGGGTTTCAGTTGGTGCCTGTTTCTGAGATGATTTATATGGAAAATTATAAAATTGACCACGAAGGACGGCAACTGGAAAAGGAAAGATAACAAAGATACAGCGTTTGGCTTGCAACGGCTATTAAATAAGGCTGCCATTTTATATGCAGTACCCGGGTATAAAACCCTATTTTCTGCAGGTAAAATGGCAGCCTTGTGTTTTAGAGCTTGCTAAAAAAATCATTTTTGCCGCTTACGCGTCTATTTTTCTCTGTATTTGCGCTAAATTGCGGCGCGTATCCGGCAGAAGGTGTTTTTCAAACACGCTCTGGGTAATTCATTAATAGTTTTCTGGTTTTATTTGGAAGTAAGCTTTTGCATGTTTACATACAGGGCAGATTTCAGGCGCCTGTTTTCCAATAACGATATGCCCGCAATTTGAACACTGCCAGATAGTATCTCCGTCTCTGGAGAATACAAGGCCGTTTTCAATATTGGCAATCAGTTTGCGGTATCTTTCCTCGTGCTCTTTTTCAATAGCGGCAACCCCTTCAAAAAGAGCGGCGATGTCGTCGAAACCTTCTTCTTTTGCTTCTTTTGCAAAAGTAGCGTACATATCCGTCCATTCAAAATTTTCGCCTTCAGCGGCGTCCTTTAAATTATCAACGGTATTTCCAATGCCGTCGTGAAGGAGTTTGAACCAGATTTTGGCGTGTTCTTTTTCGTTTTTTGCAGTTTCTTCAAAAATAGAGGCAATTTGTACATAACCGTCTTTTTTTGCTTTGGAGGCGTAATAGGCGTATTTATTTGTAGCCTGGGATTCACCTGCATAAGCAGCCATTAAGTTAGCCTCTGTTCTTGTTCCTTTTAAATTATTTCCCATAAAGTTCATCCTTTCCTAATAAAAAAGTATTCTTTCTTATTATGTTTTTATTATGACATTTTAAACTTTGAAAATCAATAAGTATTTTAAAATCAGGGAATGTATAGAAGGATAAATGTACAGAATGTTCAGAAAATTTAATGTGGTAAAATCAGCAAACAGAAAAAATAAAAAATATTGAAAAATAGTATTGACAAAATGGCGGAGGGGTATTATAATAAAAACATCAAAAGGAAGTAACAAGGAGGATGATTCCAATGGACACAAAGTCACAGTATCTCCTTAAACTGTATGGTTAAATTCCAATAACACGAATCGTTGATTCGATTAATCAATATAGGACGAAGGTTATACTAAGTTATGGAGCTTTTGAAATAAAGCAGAAAGGAAGGTACAGACCACCAAAAACATAAGCTGAAATTTTTATGAATATGCCAGAAAGGAAGGTACGGACCACCAGAAAGTTAAAAAATAAAGAGAAGCGGGTTAACCAGAAAGAGGATATTTGCCGGAGGAGAAAAGAATTATTCCGTTGATAGAACTTTAATGAAAAGGGATAGAAGAATAATTATTATCCATTAAATTTGAGAGAGAGAAAAGAAGAGGGAGTAAGAAGCCGGATATATCTGAAAAACAGAATAGAGAAAGGATAAGCCAAAGAGGTATTTATCCAAAAAAATTCATATAGATATATGGAGCAAAAAAAGAAAAAATAGAATAGAAAGGGAGGTAAAAACCACTAGAATGATAGAGATTGAAGTGAATTAAGGTGGCTGTCAGATAGAGAATATCGGGCAGCCACTTTATTTTGTTTTGTATTTTTTGTCATATGCAAAATACGGAAAGTCAGGGAAAGAAGAGTTGACAAAGAAAAGGTGATTTATTACAATAAAGCAATAAGTAATTACCGGATTGTTGCAACCATTAAAATATGAATGGGAAAGATAAGGAGGACAAAGGACATGTATACAGCGCAAATAGAAGCAGCCAAAGAGCAGTTTGGTAAGCTTTTAGAAAAACAGCTGAAACGGGTAGAGGAAATGAAATCTCAGGGGGATTTTGTAGATTATAAGAAGCTGGATAAAATCGTAATTGGAGTATGCGGCGGAGACGGCATAGGGCCGGCGATTACAGCGCAGGCGCAAAGAGTTTTAGAATATCTTTTAAAAGAAGAAGCAGCAAAGGGCAAAGTAGAGTTTCGGACCATCGACGGGCTTACTATTGAACGCCGCGCAGCAGAGATGAAGGCTATTCCTGATGCTGTTTTAGCGGAACTGAAGGAATGCGACGTTATTTTAAAGGGACCTACCACGACGCCAAGAAAGGGAGACGAGTGGCCGAATGTAGAATCTGCCAATGTAGCAATGAGAAAAGAATTGGATTTGTTTGCTAATGTGCGTCCGGTAAGGATTCCAGAGCTTGGCATTGACTGGACCTTTTACCGTGAAAATACAGAAGGAGGCTATGCCGCCGGTAAAGAGGGCGTTAATGTAACGGAGGATTTGGGTATTGATTTTACTGTAGTTACAAGCCAGGGCTGCGAGAGGATTATCCGGGCGGCTTTTGAATTTGCAAAGGCAAATAAGAAAACAAGGGTAACGGCTGTAACAAAGGCAAATATTATTAAAACTACGGACGGAAAATTCCTGGATACCTTTTACTGTATTGCAAAAGAATATCCAGAGATAACAGCAGACGACTGGTATATAGATATTATGACGGCAAAACTGGTGGATGAGAAGAGAAGAAGGGATTTCCAGGTTGTTGTACTGCCAAACCTTTACGGGGATATTATTACAGATGAGGCGGCGGAGCTGCAAGGGGGCGTAGGGACAGCCGGAAGCGCTAATATTGGAAAGAAATACGCTATGTTTGAAGCAATTCATGGCTCAGCGCCAAGAATGGTAAAAGAGGGCCGTGAAATATATGCCGACCCATGCAGCGTTATTCGCGCGGGCGCAATGCTTCTTTCCCATATTGGATACCAAGAGGAAGCGGACCGTCTCTATAAGGCTTTGGATATTTGCACGGTAACAGAAAAGAAGCTGGTAATGACAGGAAGAGATACGGGAGCTACCGGAGCGGAATTTGCGGATTATATTATGGAAAATTTATAAAATTATGGGAGGGGCTTATTCCACTAGCCCCTCCCATTGTTCCATCAGGTTCTCCAGCCGTTGTTCTAAGGCGGCTTTTTCTTTATTGAGCTCCATTAAGCGGTTCATATCTGTAAATATATCCTCCTGCGTCAGAAGCTCGTCGATTTCCTGGCTCCGAAGCTCCAGAGCATGAATTTCATCTTCGCATTTTTTTAAATCATTCTGGCGTTTTCTTTGGCGGGCTTTTTCTTCTTTTTGCTGCTGCCAGTCCAGTTTGGTGTCGGAAATATCCGGGACTGTTCCGTTGCCGGAAGCTGTTGCAGCGGCAGAACCAGAGGAAGGGACAAAAGAGACTGCGTTAGCGCGGGCTTCCAAAAGGCCTTCTTTTTGCTTTTCCACGTAGTAGTCATAATTGCCGGTATAATTAATCAAGTGACAGTTGGTTAAATCTAGGATGCGGGTAGCTGTCTTGTTAATAAAGTAGCGGTCGTGGGATACATACAGAACGGTTCCTGTATAGTGGCAAATGGCGTTTTCCAGAATTTCTTTGGAAACAATGTCCAGATGGTTGGTCGGCTCGTCAAGGATTAAGAAATTAGCCTCCGAAAGCATGAGCTTGGCCAGAGAAACCCGGCCTCTTTCTCCGCCGCTCAGATCTTTAATCTGCTTGAAAACGTCGTCTCCAGTGAATAAAAAGGCGGCGAGTATATTGCGGATCCGGGTGTTATCCATATAGGGGTAAGTATCCTGAAGCTCGTCGAATAAAGTTTTTTCCATATTTAAAACATGGTGCTCCTGGTCATAGTAGCCGATTTCTACCTTAGCGCCCAAACGGATTTCACCAGCGTCGGCAGGAAGCAAATCGTTGATAATTTTTAAAATTGTAGTTTTCCCGGTTCCGTTGCTGCCAATAATAGCGACCTTTTCTCCTCTTTTAATGTCGAAATCAATGCCGGAGAATAAATGATTGTTGTCAAAGGATTTGCTCAGATTTCGGACAGCTAATACGTCGTTGCCGCTGGTAATAGCCGGTTCCAGGGTAAAATGCATTTGGGCTTCCTGGGTAATTGGTTTTTCTACCAATTCTATTTTATTTAAGAGCTTTTCACGGCTTTCCGCTCTTTTTATAGACTTTTCCCGGTTAAAGGAACGAAGCTTGGTTATCACCTCTTCATGGTGTTTGATTTCCTTTTGCTGATTGTAATACTGTTTTAGCTGCGCTTCCCGGAGCATAGCTTTTTTCTGGGCGTAGGCGGTATAATTTCCAGAATACATTTGTGCTTTTTTATGCTCCAGCTCAATTACTTTTGTAACAATACGGTCTAAAAAGTAGCGGTCGTGAGCAACGATAACTACGGCGCCTTTATAGTTTAATAAAAAGTTTTCCAGCCAGGCAATAGAGGCTAAGTCCAGATGGTTAATCGGCTCGTCCAAAAGGATTAAATCCGGCGTGGATAAAAGGAGCTTTCCTAAAGCAACGCGGGTTTTTTGACCGCCCGAAAGAGTGTTGGTGGTGCGGTTAAAATCC
>CATKYY010000040.1 GCA_949841225.1 uncultured Acetivibrio sp. | reverse complement strand
GGGGTGCAGCCAAATGCTTCTTTGTCCGGGAACCGGATTTCTGGAGGAGGATGCGAAGGAAGTTTGGGACAGATGTAAAAAATCTATCCAGGAGCTTTTGCCTGTAGCAGAGGAAGAGAAGGTAACGCTTTTATTGGAGACCCAGGGGCTGGAAGAATCGGCGCATATAAATTCAGTAGAGCAGCAGGCTAAAATGCTGGAAGAGATTAACCACCCTTATTTGAAGGCAATGCTGGATACTGTGCAAATGGCTATGTTTGATAAAGGAATTGCTCATGATATTGAGGTGTTAGGAGAAAATCTCCGTCATGTTCATCTGGGCAATACCAAGCTGGTTCCTCAGGAATGGGAGGACAAGGAGCTTTATAAAAAGCTTACCAAGGGTATGCAGTCTTATGGGCATACGGGTATTATGGATGGGGAGCTTCCTCTGGAGGAGTATTTGGAGGAATTAGGAAAAAGCGGATATTCGCACTATGTTACAATGGAGATTTGTTCAGCAGATTATTTCCTGGAAGCAGAACGGCATGCAAAGGAAGGCTATGAGAGGCTTTGCGCCGTGGCAGAAGAATAAAGGATATAAGAAAGAGTAGCTGTTTTGCTATGAGATTTTCCTCCTTTCAAGGGAATTACAGGTTGTAAATTCTCAGGCTGAAAAGTATAATTTTAAATAGAAGGTTTATTCCTTCTAAAAGCTTGTAGAATGGAGGAAAATGGAAAATGAAAGTATTAATGCTCAATGGAAGCCCACGCGCTCATGGGAATACCAGCATTGCTCTGAGCGAGATGGAGAAAATTTTTACAGAAAAGGGAATAGAAACAGAAATCATACAGGTTGGGAATAAGGACATAAGGGGCTGTATTGCCTGCGGTACCTGCGGAAAGGCAGGAAAGTGCGTATTTGACGATTTGGTAAATGAGACGGCGCCTAAGTTTGAGGCGTGCGACGGCCTGGTGGTGGGAAGTCCGGTTTATTATGCTTCCGCCAATGCTACTCTGATTGCTTTTCTGGACCGTTTATTTTACAGCAGCCATTTTGATAAAACCATGAAGGTAGGAGCAAGCGTTGTGGTAGCAAGAAGAGGCGGCTTGTCGGCTACTTTTGACGAGCTAAATAAATACTTTACTATTACCGGAATGCCCGTTGCTTCCAGTCAGTACTGGAACAGCGTTCATGGAAGAGAGCCAGGAGAGGCGGCGCAGGATGCGGAAGGGCTGCAAACTATGCGGGCTTTGGCGAGAAATATGGCTTTCCTTATGGAAAGTATTGCCCTTGGAAAGGAAAAATATGGCCTGCCAGAGAAGGAACCGTTTTGCAGAACAAATTTTATAAGATAATATAAGAGGCTGCAGCAGTATGAAAAATGTAAATAACTATTTGGAGGAAATCCTGGCGGACGGCTTAAAGAAGGCTGTGTTCAGCGATATAAGGGAGAAAGGGTATCCGTACTGGAAAATAACAATTATTAAGAAAACAAAAGGGTTTCAGGCAGAAAAACAGACGGAAAAGCAGGTATTTCATGATAATATAGAAGAAGAGGAAATCCTGGCTTACTGCCTGGAACGCTTGCAGGAAGGCTTCCGGCAGGTAAATTTCTGGGGAGAAGCGTATTTGTACAGCCTGAAGGTATCTAAAAAAGGAAAGCTGTTTTTTAACCGGAAGCGGCAGGAGCAGGAAATAAAGGAACATAAGGAACATAACCGGCAGAAGAACTACCTTCTGCCGGAAGGTACGGTTATTTTGCCGCTGGTAGACATGGGAGTTTTTACAAAAGAAGGCAAGGTTGTAAATTCCATGTACGGGAAGTACCGGCAGATTAATAAATTTATTGAGATTATTGATGATGCAGTAGAAAAAGCCGGGCTGTCAAAGCTTCATATTATAGATTTTGGCTGCGGAAAATCCTATCTTACCTTTGTGGTATATTATTATCTGACAGAAATAAAGGGACTGCTTGTTGATATGATCGGTCTTGACTTAAAGGCGGACGTAATAGAAAAATGCAATGCCGCCGCTAAAAAATACCATTATAAAAACCTGCGTTTTGAAGTAGGGGATATTAATGGCTATGAAACAAAAGAGCCGGTGGATATGGTGATTACGCTTCATGCCTGCGATACGGCGACCGACTACGCTCTTTTTCATGCGGTGCGCTGGGAGGCCAGGATGATTTTGTCCGTACCCTGCTGTCAGCATGAGCTTTGCGGACAGATGGAGAGCAGCCGTTTTTCTATTCTTACCAGATATGGGATTGTGAAAGAACGGACGGCCGCTTTAATGACGGATGCTATCCGCGCCAATCTTCTGGAGGCCTGCGGTTACAGGACGCAGCTTTTAGAATTTGTAGATTTCAGCCATACGCCGAAAAATATTTTAATTCGGGCGGTTAAGGCCAATGTGTTAAAGAAGCATAGAGAGGAAAGGAAGCAAGAGGCTAAGGAGCTGATAGAGGAATTTGGCTTCCAGCCGACGCTGTGGAGGCTTTTAGAGGAGCAGGGGCTTTTGTAAAGATTTTTGAGATTGCCGGGTTCCCGCATTTGCAACAAAGTGCAAATGTGGGAACCTGATTTTGAAATTAGAAAGGCGCGTCTGAGAAATCATTCGCATACATTCTGGCTTTGGGAGCGGAGGATGGCGCGGATGGCTTCATAAAGAGAAGGTTTCAGCTCTTCGATTGGGACCGGCTGGTTATTTAATATAGAATCATGGATGCTGGAGCTGATAAGCTCTATAATCAAGAACAGGAGGATTTCCGGGTCTTTAAAATTTTCTTTGGAATTTGCAATCATTTCTAAATAAATGTCGTAAAAATTAAGCTCAGTAGGGGCCTTCGGGTGGATTAGGGCAGATTTAAATACGCCCCAGCTTAGATTTTTGGAAATAAAGCGAAGCAGAGTTTTATCCTTTTCCAGCTGGTCGATGATATGGTCGGCAATAAAGATAATTTTATCGCTTAGATCGGTAAGATCTGTTTTTAAAAGCGCTTTATGGGCGTTAAGGAACAAGGCGCTGGATTTGGAGGCGATCAGGTAGTTGCAGATGTCCAGCTTGTCCTTAAAATACAGATAAAAGGTGCCTTTAGCAACTCCGGCCTTTTTTACAATATCTGCAATAGAGGTCTTTTGAAGGCCTTTTGCTGTAAATATATCAAATGCGCTTTGAAGCAGGGTTTCCTGCTTCTTTTGTTTTTTCTCTTCAATTTTCCCCATGTTTTCCCTCATTTCTTTATGGTTTTTTACTCCCAGGTTTCACGCTGTATGGAATTATATGGATTTTACAGGGTTTTCTTTATAGTAGCATAGCTCAAAAAAAAAAGAAACGGAAAAATTATAAAAAAATCATAAAAGATATTGACTATTGGTCATTTTTGGTGTATAACAATATATATGAAATGACCAATAGTCATTTTAAAGATACAACCTATAAAAGAGGCTGATTTTTTAAATCAAGGTAAATGAAGAAAGGAGCATTTTTATGATTTCGTTTGGAAAATTTGTTACGAAGCATAAAAACATCATATTGGCGATAGGGATTCTTCTGTTGATTCCGTCGGTTTGGGGCTATGCGAATACCAGGGTCAATTATGATGTGTTGACCTATCTGCCAAAAGACATTGAAACAATGAAGGGGCAGGATATACTGGTAGACGAATTTGGCTGCGGAGCTTTTTCCATGGTTATGGTAGAGGGCATGGAAAATAAGGATGTGGCGAAGCTGAAAGCGCAGATGGAAGAGGTAGAGCATGTAAATAAGATATTGTGGTATGACAGCCTCTTTGATTTAAATGTGCCGATGGAGCTTTTACCAGAGGATTTGATTAAAGCATTCAATTCTGGAGATTCCACAATGATGGCGGTCATTTTTGATGAAACGACTTCAGCGGACGGAACGATGGAGGCTATTGAAAAAATCCGGGGACTGGCGGATAAGCAGGTATTTGTAAGCGGTATGTCGGCTATTGTTACAGATACCAAGGCATTATCAGAAAAAGAAACGCCTTTGTATGTGCTGATTGCCGTCGCTCTTTCTGTTCTGGTGCTTGGTATTAGCATGCCGTCCTTTTTGGTTCCGGTCTTTTTCCTTTTAAGTATTGGAATGGCTATTGTTTATAATCTGGGGAGCAATGTATTTTTTGGAGAGATTTCTTATGTAACAAAGGCGTTGAGCGCTGTTTTGCAGCTGGGCGTAACCATGGATTATTCCATTTTCCTTCTGCACAGCTATGAGGAAAACCAGGAAAGGTTCCCAGGGGAGAAAAACCGGGCTATGGCGCATGCGATTTCCAATACGGTGACCTCTGTTGTCAGTAGCTCTATTACTACAGTGGCAGGCTTTATTGCCCTTTGCTTTATGAGCTTTACGCTGGGCAAGGATATTGGCGTTGTTATGGCTAAGGGAGTTATCTTTGGCGTTATTACCTGTATTACCATTCTCCCGGCTTTGATTCTTACTTTTGATAAAGCGATTGAGAAAACAACCCATCGGGAATTTATACCTGATTTGGATGGGCTTTCGGATTGGGTTACAAGACATTCGGCGGTATTTATGGCGTTGTTTTTGGTTCTTTTGTTACCAGCGCTTTACGGCTACCGCAATACGGAAGTTTATTACAACCTGGATTCTTCGCTTCCAAAAACGCTGCCAAGCGTGATCGCCAACGATAAGCTGAGCGAGGAGTATGAAATGAATACAAGTCACATGCTTTTGATAAAAAAGGATGTTTCGGATAGAGAAATCCGGCGTATGCTGGAGGAAATTGAAAAGGTAGACGGCGTAAAGTCGGTTCTGGGAATAGAAGCTTTGGCAGGCGGCGCCCTTCCAAAAGAAATGCTTCCGGCAGGGGCGACAGATATGCTGGAAAGCGAGGAATATGAGCTGGCGTTAATCAGTTCAGAGTATAAGGTAGCTTCCGATGAGGTAAATGCACAGATTGGCCAGATTGAAAAAATCGTAAAATCTGTTAGCAAGGATTCCATGCTGGTGGGCGAAGCGCCTCTTACAAAGGATTTGATTACAATTACGGATGTTGATTTTAAGAATGTAAGTATTGTGTCTATCGGGGTTATTTTCCTGATTATCCTGCTTACCTTTAAATCCATTTCTATTCCGGTAATTTTAGTTGCGACGATTGAATTTGCAATTTTCATTAATATGGGTATTCCGTATTATACCCATACAACGCTGCCGTTTGTGGCTTCGATTGTAATCGGAACGATTCAGTTGGGAGCGACGGTGGATTACGCAATCCTTATGACGACGCGTTATAAAAAGGAAAGAGGAAGAGGAGCCGGTAAAAAGGAAGCGGTTTCTATTGCCCACAAAACTTCGGTTAAATCAGTTATTGTAAGCGCTTTAAGCTTTTTCGCGGCGACCTTTGGGGTCGGCCTTTATTCCAATATTGATATGATAAGCTCGCTGTGTACGCTGATGTCCAGAGGGGCGTTGGTTAGTATGATAGTTGTAATCTGCGTGCTTCCATCTATGTTTATGGTATTTGACGGCATTATCTGTAAAACGTCTGTTGGCTTTGGCCAGAAAAAGGAAAAGACAAGGCATATTGTGCAGGGAGGAATTTAAGATGAATGAAAAAATGAAAAAATTAGCTGCCTTAGGAATGGTATCGGTATTAAGTCTGGGACTTGTAGGAGGAGGCCTGGCGGGGACGGCTTCTGCTAAGGCGAAGGTTCAGCCGGGAACAATAGAGAAGGATGAGACGGTATATGCATTTGCGGATGCACAGGGAAAGGTAGAAAAGGTTTTGGTAAGCGATTGGCTGAAAAACCTGGAAAACCAGGCGGAGATTACGGATAAATCAGATTTACAGGATATTGTCAATGTAAAGGGAAATGAAGCTTATGAGCAGAAGAGCGACGGAAGCCTGGTATGGAAGGCAGAGGGCTCTGACATCTATTATCAGGGAACCAGCCAGAAAGCGCTTCCGGTCCAGGTAAAGGTAAGCTATCAACTGGATGGAAAGGATATATCGCCGAAGGAGCTGGAAGGAAAATCAGGTAAGCTTTCTGTTAAGCTGGCGTTTACAAACACGACAAAGGATTACGTCCCATTTACTATTATTTCTGCCGCGCTTTTAGATAGCGAAAAATATAAGAATGTCACAGGCGAAAATATTAAGGTACTTTCCGACGGTAATAAGCTGGTTGTAACCGGCCTGGCTATGCCGGGGCTTGCAAAGGCTCTGGATACGGATATGGATATTCCAGAGGAGGTAATCATTGAGGCTGAGGTTACGGAATATGAGCCGCTTACAATTTATAACGTGGCAACGGCAGGGCTTTTGTCTGAAATCAGTTTTGATGATGAAGATAAGCTTTCTGAACTTGGGGATGCTATGGATGAATTAAGCAGCTCTTCCAAGAAACTGGTCGATGGCTCTAAGGATTTATCCAAGGGCCTGGATACCTTAAAGGAAAAGTCGGCGGAGTACATTAACGGCGTTAATAAGGTAGCGGACGGCGTAAATAGTCTTTACGACGGCGCAAGTCAGTTAAAGGGCGGCGCGGCAGAGCTGAGTAAGGGAATCAGCGATACAAAAAAGGGTATGAGCGAAGTAGCGGCTAGTACAGGCAAGCTGGAAGAGGGCAATAAGGCTCTGGCAGCAGGGGCCAGCCAGTTTGACGCCGCTATGAAGCAGCTGGCGGCGGCAAAGCAACAGGAAAACGCCGCCTATGATACGCTGGCAAAAACAGTACAGAACAATGAAGCAATTATAAAGGCTATGGAAGCAGCTGGAGTAGATGAGGCCATTGTAGAAAAATTAAAGCAGAATACAGCAGGCCAAAAGCAGATAGCAGAGGGCTTAAAAAGCAGCGGAGGAAAAATAGCGGAAGGCATTACCCAGGCAGGGGCGGGCGCAGACAGCATTGTAACAGGGGCTACAAAGCTAACGGAGGGCGTTGGTAAATTTACAGAAGCTCATAAGCAGATTTTAGCCGCTTTAACAAAACTGGAAGCAGGAAGCGGAAAGCTTTCTGTGGGGATTGATTCTTTATTGAACGGCGCATTGCAGTTGAAAAAGGGCGGAACTTCTCTGGGAGAAGCCAGCAGCCAATTTAAAAAAGGCATAGCCGATGCAGCAGAAGGCGGGCATACGCTTTATGATGGAATGGAGAAATTTGATAAAGAAGGTATCCAAAAGCTGGCGGATACTTATAATAATGAATTGAAAGGACTTGTAGAAAATAGCGAGGCGATGGTAGATAACGCAAAGGAATATACGATTTTCTCAGCAGTAGAAGAAGGAGTAAAATCAGAGGTTAAATTTATTATAAAAGTGAATTAGAAGGGTTGCCGTAACGCCAATGTGTTTGAAATCCGAAAGGCAGGAGCGCCGCTTTTCGGATTTCAAACACGCAGGCGGTACGACAGCTTTTTTGATAGAAACGGATAGATTTTATTCTGCCGAAAATTTTTTGAATATATTTCTTGCATTGATAGCAATTATCAGTGAAACAGTACCAGAAAATAAAACAACGGCATATTCGAAGCCCTTACCTATTTCAAATAAAATACCATATAACGCGTTGCCCAATGGCTGTGCGCTCATAGAAACAGTAAAAATGACAGATATAACCTTCCCAATTAAATTCTGCGGCGTTTCCGTCTGAATAAAGGACATCATCTGCACAGTAAAAATTGTTGAAAATACCATAATGGTAAAACAACATACAGTTATAACAATGTAATTTATTATTCCAGAGGAAAACAATATTAATGAAACGCTAATAGGAAAAACGCACGCTGCGCAAGCGATTACCAGATTACCTGATTTATGAATTGTTAGTTTGTTTGCAAAAATACCCGCGCTAATACCGCCTGCCAGTCCTCCTGCCGCCAATGCCCCTTCTGCAAAACCATAAAGCTTGTTTGCCCAGGCTGCTTCTAAGGTTAGTACTTCTGTTACCAGATAGGGCAATGCAACCATAATCATTGCGGACAGGAATAAATTAATTCCGCAGATTACAAGAAGAGATTTCCCAATAACAGGCTTCTCCTTTCGGATAAACCGAATGCTTTCTGTAAAATCGGTTTTGGCCGTTTTCCAGATACCGCCGCCGAAAGCCTGTTTTTGAAATGGTATTTTAATAAAAATTTCCATAACCGCCGATAGGATAAAGCAAACCGTACAAACCCACAATACGGGTTTTAGTCCATATGCGCTGTATAAAATACCTCCAAGCACAGGGCCCGCTAAGGAAGCAAAAGAGCTTATGGTATTAATCATAGAATTTGCCGCTATAAAATGATCTTGATTTACCAACGCCGGGATGCTTGCCTGTACAGACGGCTGATATGCGCCGGCAATACCATATAAAAGCATCAGCGTAACTGTTAGAAGTAAAATAAGATTAGCTTCATTCATAAGCAGGGAAAACGCTGAAATAACTGCCGCTGTGAAGAAATCCAAGATTACCATAATATTTCTTTTATTTACCCTGTCTGCAATCATACCGCCAATAGGCGATAGCAGAATAGCAGGGATAAAAGCGCAGGCGGTAATAGTTCCATAAAGAGCTGAGGAACCTGTCAGATTTAATAAGTATAATGGCAATGCAAATCTTATTGCCGCATTACCAAACAATGATATAATCTGACCGATGACAACCAATGTGAAATCTTTTGAAAATAGTTTTTGATTCATTTTTAACTCCATTTCTGCGCTGCTTTTTGTGCATATTAAGTTTGTGGTTGCCGTGCAGACACAAACTTGGTTGTGAAAGATTTTTAAATCTTTCACACTTAACTCCATTTCTGCGCTGCCTTCTACGCCTTAACAAGCTTGAGCCAAGCAGCGCGCAGACTCAAAACTTTAGTACCGGGCGTTGGTATGTATTTTGATTAAATGATATCTGCTCCTGTTACAGAGCAGATTTTTATTTTTTTATAGGAAATTCCTTCGGATTCCCTATAAAATAAAAAAACAATTATCGCACTGCGGCGGAAAAGAAATATGCCGCTAAAGCGGCCCGCCGCAGGCGGAGAATCCTGCAAAGCAGGATTCTTTGTTTTTCATTATTTGTTTTTTTGATAAATAGAAGTCAATTCCTTTAATCTATCTAATATTTCGCTATCTACTATATCAAGTCCAAAACCCTGAAGCATTTGGCTGAATATCATAAACTTGCGATAGGATTCTTCCTCAGAGCTGTCAAATATCATAGGATTCATCCAGACATTTGCCGCGAGTAAAATCAGTTCTGCTAACTGCTCTGGATAATCTGTTTCAATAGAACCGTCGGAAATTCCCTGTTTAATAATAGGCAAAATATAATTTGGCGCTACGTTATCTATGGTATCATGCAAAAGACTGAAAAGAAGCTTTGGGTTATTATGAAAATTTGGAGCTACTGTAAAAATGTCGTTTTGTACAGGCCGCTGGATGGATTCTTTAAAAATTGTTTTCAGTTTTTCTTTGCCGTTAAGGTCGGAACGGTCGCGGATAACTGCAAGCATTTGATTCGATTCCGCCGTCATTTGGTCCGTAACAGCGACTAAAATATCTTCCTTTGATTTGAAATGATGGTAAATAGCCCCTTTGCTGAGTCCGCCTAAATTATTGATAATATCCTGAATGGAAGTATGCTCATATCCTTTTTCCATAAATAAACGAAAAGCAACAGCTAATATTAAATTGACAGTTTCTTCTGGGTGCTTATTTCTTGCCACTACGACTTCACTTCCTTAACATACTTTTAGTATGTGCTTATGTTATCATACCGTAGGTAGGTTTGTCAAGGCATCAGAGAATTTAAAATCTGATTTATTGAAAATGTGACAGAGGTACAGTATACTGTAATAGGATAAAATAGGAAAAATGTAAACGGAAGGAGCAGAAAGAAATGCAGAAAAAATGGTGGCACGATAAGGTAGCGTACCAGATTTACCCAAAGAGCTTTAAAGACGGAAACGGAGATGGAATTGGAGATTTAAGAGGAATTATAGAAAAGCTGGATTATTTAAAGGAATTAGGAATTGGGATTGTCTGGATTTCTCCATTTTATCAGTCTCCTCTTGTAGACCAGGGCTATGATATTTCAGATTATTACGCCATTGATCCGGTTTTTGGGACTATGGACGATATGGACAAGCTTCTTGCCGAAGCAAAGAAGCGGGATATTGCTATTGTAATGGATTTAGTGGTAAACCATTGCTCAGACCAGCACGAATGGTTCCAGAAGGCTTTAAAAGAGCCCTTTGGCCCATATGGAGAATATTTTTATATCAGGGAGGGGAAAAACGGAAAGCCTCCATGTAATTGGCGTTCTTATTTTGGAGGCAGCGTGTGGGAAAAGCTGCCGGGCCAGGATAATTTGTTTTACCTCCATATGTTTGCAAAGGAGCAGCCGGATTTAAATTGGGAGAATCCGAAGCTACGCCGGGAGATTTATAAAATGATTCGCTGGTGGCTGGAAAAGGGAGTTGCCGGGTTTCGGTTAGATGCGATTATTAATATAAAAAAGGATTTGCGGTTTCAGGATTTTCCTGCCGACAGGGAGGACGGGATGTGTCCGGGCTCTGTAATGCTTAGCTATGCCGAGGGTGTTCATGAGTTTTTACAGGAGATGAAGAGGGAGGCTTTTGCGCCTTATCAGGCCTTTACCATTGGGGAACTGTTTGATTTTCGGCAGGAGGAGCTAGAACGTTATATTGGAAAAGAGGGCTGCTTTGAGTCTATTTTTGATTTTGCGCCCCATATGCTTGGAGGAAGCGAGAAGGGATGGTATGACAGGAAAGAGGTAACTCCAGATGAATACCGGGACGCTATTTATCATAGTAAGCATATATCCCAGGATATTGGGATGATGGCGAACATTATTGAAAATCATGACGAGCCGAGAGGCGTAAGCCGTTATCTGCCAGAGGGCGATAGAAATGAAATAAGTAAAAAAATGATTGCCGGAATTTCTCTTATGACCTTTGGCCTGCCGTTCTTATACCAGGGGCAGGAGATTGGAATGACGAATAAGAGGTTTAAAAGCGTGGAGGAGATAGACGACATCAGTACTTTGGATGAATACCGCCTGGCTTTGGAGCATGGTCTTAGTGAAAAAGAGGCTCTGGAGGCAGTAGCAGGTATGAGCCGGGATAATGCAAGGACTCCAATGCAGTGGAGCCGGGAAGCGCACGCCGGATTTTCAGAAGCCAGGCCATGGCTTGCAGAGAATGAAAATTACCTGGAAATTAATGTAGAGGACCAGGAAAACAGAGAGGATTCCGTATATTCTTTTTATAAAAAACTGATTGCCCTAAGAACGGAGCCAGAATATACAGAAGCCATAGTATACGGAAAACAGTATCCGTTGCCGGAGGAACCGGTTAATTTCATGGGCTTTTTCCGAAAGGGAAGCCAGAAAACTCTATTAGTACTGGCTAATTACCAGAATGAAAAGAGGACTATTTCCATACAGCAGAAAATCAAGAAGATTGTGCTTAATAATTATAATACGGAGTTGGAAATAAAGGGAGCTGCAATTCAAATGGAGAGCTATCAATTTCTGATTCTGGAAGTAGAATAACAGAAAGAAGGCGGGTTGTAGCAGCCCGCCTTCTTTGTACTTTATATTTGAAAATTATATTTCTGCGCCCTTTAAAATTATCTTATTTAAATGAAGCTCTTGATCCATCATAACCAGATTTGCATATTTTCCAGGAGTAATGCTTCCATAGGAATCATAAAGCCCAATGGATTTTGCAGGGTTAGCGGTAGCGCATTTTACAGCGCTTTCTAAAGGAATGTGCATTTTGGTTACGGCAGTTCTGAGACAGTCCATCAGGTTGGTAGCAGAACCGGCCAGAGTTCCGTTCTCCAGAGTTGCCAGATTTCCCTTAACGAAAACCTTTTGTCCTCCCAGGGCGTATTCGCCGTCCGTCATGCCGGTGGCGCTCATGCTGTCGCTGATTAGGACAATATGGTCGTCCCCAAACATGGAAAAGGTAGTTCTAACGCAGGATGGATGCAAATGGATACCATCGCAGATAAGCTCTACAAACAGATTGCTGCCAGGCTGGGCAGCGGCATCACAGGCAGCGCCGATAACGCCGGGAGCACGGTGAGAAAAGGCAGGCATAGCATTGTAGAGATGAGTTGCATGGGAAGCTCCTTTTTGGAAGGCTTCCGTAGCAGTATCAAAATCAGCCGAGGTGTGCCCAAGAGAAAGGATAACATCATCTTTCAAAGCCTCAATAAATTCCATGGCGCCGGGTTCTTCGGGAGCTATAGTAACTAATTTAATCAGGTTTCCAGAAGTCTCCTGACAGCGTTTAAACATGTCAATATCCGCTTTGTGGAGAAAGGCGGCATTTTGAGCGCCTTTTTTGGATTCACAGAGGAAAGGCCCTTCCATGTTGATGCCGCAGAGGGTGGACCCTTCTGTTTCGCAAAAGGTCTTGGCATTTGCAAAGATGCCAAGGAGAACCTCTTCTGATAAAGTCATAGAAGCAGGACAAATAGAGGTCACGCCGTTAGAAAGCTCGTATTCAGCCATAGCCTTCAGAGCTTCCGGGGTGCCGTCGCAGAAATCATAACCAACGCAACCATGGAAATGGGTATCCATAAGGCCTGGAATCAGATATTGTCCATTCCCGGAAATGATATGATCCGGGGAGGAAGCTTCTGCCTGGGAAAGCTTATCCTTGGCATCCGGCTCGGAATCCAGGATAATAGAAGCAATTTTATCTCCTTCTATAACGACGCTGCCAGGCTCAAAATGACAGTCTTCTGTAAAAATTAAACTATCTTTAATTAAAAGCATAGATACGCTCCTTTATTTTGAAAATAATAATTAAAGGCTGCACTTGGAAAGGGCAGCTTCATCTGCCACCAGAACTACATCCGGGTGGAGCTGCAGAACAGAACCCGGTACATGAGGAGTGATTGGGCCAAAGAAGGATTTCTGTACAGCATCCGCCTTGTCCTCACCGCTGGCTACTACCAGGATTTTCTTTGCAGACATAATATTTTTAATGCCCATTGTGTATGCCTGGGTAGGAACTTCTTCACGAGAAGCGAAGAAACGGGCGTTTGCATCAATGGTACTCTGGGTTAAGTTAACGCAATGGGTTTCTTTTTCAAAAGTATCGGCCGGCTCGTTAAAACCGATATGGCCGTTTCTGCCAAGCCCTAAAAGCTGCAGGTCAATACCGCCTACCGAACGGATAATTTCATTGTAAGCGCTGCAGGCTTCTTGTGCGTCCTCAATAGTCCCGTCAGGCACGAAGGTGCGGCTGGCGTCAATATTTACATGCTTGAAAAGATTTTCCTGCATAAAGTAGTAATAGCTCTGGTCATTGTCATGGGTCAGGCCGCGGTATTCGTCCAGGTTTACAGAGGTAACTTCTGAAAAATCCAGATCGCCCTTATTGTACCATTCAATCAGCTGCTTGTAGGCGCCAATTGGGCTGGAACCAGTAGCCAATCCCAGAACGCAGTTTGGTTTCATAATGATTTGGGCAGAAATCAGATTTGCCGCTTTGCGGCTCATGTCGTTATAGTCTTTTGTTTTACAGATTTTCATAAGATAATCTCCTTTCATATTGAAACATTATTTAAATATTTCCAAAGTTAGCAATTAGTTAAATAATGCCGGTCACTTTGTAATGATGGCATCTGCAAAAAATTCAGGCAGATGGAAATTTGGTTTTGGGTATTGGATTGGCGCGTAGCTGGCATAATGCTCCTGAGCCTTGCTTTCAGAAATTTTAAAAAAGTTACAGCGAATCCGGGTTCCTTCGTTAAGAGAAAGAGGGCCGTAGAGCTGTGAAATCACAGAAAGAGGCAAAAGCGCCTGTACCCACCAGAAATCTTCATTTTGTCCATGAGTGATCCGGCAGCTTTTTATCTGTTCTTCTGAAAAAAAGCTGCGTTCGTTTTTATTTTTGCCAAATTGGGCTAAAAGCACTCCCTTTGCGTTTAATTCAAGGTTAATATAATTTGAGGTTTGTTCTGGGTTTAGCTGGAGAAAGGCTTCTAAAGCGCTGTCCAGATAAACAGGATCGTTTGCCTGAGCGTAGGTGCAAAGGGGATCGGCTTCTTGGCTGCACAGGCGAATTAACAGACCCTGTTGATTTAGCAGCCCAGCGTAGCCATAAGAATAAGGTTGATAATCGCCGCCCCAGTTGAAGCATTGGATGGCGAATTGCGGACAGGACGTAATTTCCTTTTCCTGTTCTATTATTTTAATCTGATACATAAATAAGAAATCCTCTATATTCGTTTGTCTGCTATAAGTTTTATAATAAAGATACTAGAAAAATAGAAAAAAAGCAAGCGAATTATTTTTGGGTTTTGGTAAATAGTTATAAATTTTCCTGGCTTTCGGAAAGCAGTTTGATGGAAGAGGCATATTCGGACGGGGTCATGCCCGTTATTTTTTTAAACTGTCTGGAAAAGTAGTGGATGGAGGTATAGCCAAGCTGGTCTGCGATTTGGGTAAAGTTGAGACTCTGGCTGCGTATCATCTGCCGGGCGGCGTTTATTTTGATTCGTGAAAAAAATTCAATAACGCCGCAGTTGTTTTTTTCACGAAAAAGCTTTTGAAGCTGGGAACGGCCGATTAGGTTGGCATGGCAAATCTGCTCTATGGTCAAATGGTCGGATAAATGCTCTTCCAGATAGGAAAGGATACGGTGATAGGTTTCTGCTTCGTTTTTTTCCTTTGTAGCCTGAACTACGGGCACCTGTCGGTAGGCGGCGGTATATCTTCGGTATAGCTGGATTAAAAGCTGCGCCAGGTATAAAGAGATTAGCTGCTCTGAACCGGGATGAGGGATTGGCGCCCGAATCAGCTCTTCTAAATAAGGGTCGTCTAATTTAGAGGAAAAAGCGTTTTTGGCTTCTGTGATGATAGAGGCCAGGAGGCTTCGTTCTACCTGTCCAATGGTTAATATTTTTTCTTCAAAAAAGGACATAGCCGGAGAATCGCATTGGAAGGAAACGACGACCAGGTTGGGGGCGACGGTGCCGTTGGCGTATAAACTATGGAATTCATTGGGTTTATGGAAAATAATTTCTCCACGTTTCAGGGTATAGTGATGGCTGTCTGCAATGACCTCCACCTCTCCTTGGTCAACGCAGAGAAATTCCCAAAAATTATGAGTTTCCCCAGCAAAATGAAAATTGCTCATATATTCAAAATAATGAACAGAAAACAGCTTTTCTATTACGAAGTCATGGGAAAGGGAAAGTCCTTTATAATTCATAGAGCGGCCCTCTTTCTTAATGTTTAGTGTAAGCATGGTATCGTACTAAATGATACTGCCGCCTTTTCAGGATGTCAAGGGAATGCAGTTTTATGTTACAAATTTATAGCAGTGTGGTACAATCAATAAGGAAGGAGAGAAGCTTATGAGAAGCGTTATTTTATATATTGCTATGAATCTTGACGGGATCATTACAGATAAAAGCGGTAAAGTGGATGGATTGTTGGACTTTCACCTGGTGGTGCAGGCAGAGTTAAAGAGGGAAAGTAAAAACGAGAC
>CATKYY010000039.1 GCA_949841225.1 uncultured Acetivibrio sp. | reverse complement strand
GAGGAATCTTCTATGTCTGTCGTATTGGTAAAGTACGCTATGTATAATGAAGAGGATTTAGAGCGTCAGGGCCTTTTGGAAGATATGGCTTTTGAGGATTTTATCTTAGCTAACAATGCCAGAGTACCTCTGGATGTAGATGAGCAGTATTATCAGCTGATTTCCTCTGCAACAGGGATTGCGACGGAAAATATTACAATTATGGCGTATACGCAGCCTATATTTAATGAAAAGGTGTCTACGCCGTTTGATGTTACCAATTACCTGATGATTATTCTTGCTGTGCTGATTATAGCGCTTTTGATTTTTGTCGTATTCCGCGGCGCAGCGCCAGTAGAGGTAACAGAGATGGAGCCGGAGCTTTCTGTAGAGCAGCTTTTGGCTACTACCAAGGAGAACCAGTCTTTGGAGGATATCGAGTTCAGCGAGAAATCAGAGACAAGGCGTATGATAGAGAAGTTTGTAGACGAAAACCCGGAAGCGGTGGCTACTTTGCTCCGCAACTGGCTGCAGGATGATTGGGGGTAATTAGATGGCAGCAAATTCTGAAATGACGGGGGTACAAAAGGCGGCGGTTCTTTTGATAGCCCTGGGGCCGGAAAAGTCGTCCAATATTTTTAAACACTTAAAAGAAGATGAAATAGAACAGCTTACATTGGAGATTGCAAATACAAGGAGTATTTCCCCTGCTCTTAAGGACGAAGTGCTGGATGAATTCTATGAAGTTTGTCTGGCGCAGCAGTACATAGCAGAAGGCGGCGTAGGCTACGCTAAGGAGCTTTTGGAAAAGGCTCTGGGAGCGGAAAAGGCGATGAACGTTATTGGAAAACTGACGGCTTCCTTGCAAGTTCGACCGTTTGAGTTTGTACGGAAAACCGATGCCAGCCAGCTTCTTAACTTTATTCAGGATGAGCATCCACAGACGATTGCTTTGATTTTATCTTACCTGCCTTCCGGGCAGGCGGCTCAGATTGTATCAGCTCTGACCCCGGATAAGCAAGCGGACGTTGCAAGGCGTATTGCTGTGATGGACAGAACTTCGCCGGATGTAATCAAGGAGGTTGAGAGGGTGCTGGAGCAGAAGCTGTCTTCTTTAGTAAACCAGGATTATACGATTGTAGGCGGTATCGATTCTATTGTAGATATTTTGAATACCGTAGACCGCGGTACAGAAAAGCATATTATGGAAACTCTTGAAATTGAAGAACCTGAGCTGGCGGATGAAATTCGTAAGAAAATGTTCGTATTTGAGGATATTCTTTCTCTGGACGACCGTTCTATCCAGCGTGTACTCCGTGAGGTTGATAACAATGAGCTTGCAGTTGCTCTTAAAGGTTCCAATGAAGAGGTGCAGAACGTTATTTTCAACAATCTTTCCAAGCGTCTGTCCACTATGATAAAAGAGGATATGGACTTTATGGGGCCTGTACGTCTTAAGGATGTAGAAGAAGCGCAGCAGAAGATTGTTAATATTATCCGTAAGCTGGAGGATTCTGCAGAGATTGTCATCGCTAGAGGCGGAGGTGACGAGCTGGTTGTCTAATCTGATTAAATGGAACTATATTAATTTAGAAAGTGAGAACCGGAGAATCATTGATTCCGACCGTTCTAAAAAAAATCCGGTTTTTGAGCAGATAGCGGCCACTGCGGAACAGCCCGATAGAAAAAGAGAGAAAAAAGGCCCTTCGGCGGATGGTTTTCAGGAGGGAATGAAAACGGTCAATTATGACGAAATCCTGAAAAAGGAACGGGAGCAGATAGAAATAGAGAAAAATGCCGTTCTTTCTGAAGCCAGGAAACAGGCGGATGAAATCATATTACAGGCCAGGCAGGCGGCTGAAAATATAAAAAACGACGCCTATACAAGCGGTCATGAAAGCGGCCGGGAGGCCGGAAAGGCAGAGGCTTTGGAAATCCTGGAAAGGGAGAAGGAAAAGCTTCGGGAGTATCAGGAACAACTGGATGCCGGCTACCAGGAAAGGCTTACTGCTATGGAGCCTATGATCGCTGATTTTATGGCAAGGCTGATTGAAAAGCTGATAGGCGTTGTGGCAGAAGACAAGGAAGAAATTATCTTATACCTTGTACGGTGCGGCCTGGAACAGACCGGAAAAAGTAAACATTTTACTGTCCGGGTGTCGCCGGAGGATTATCCGGTGGCAGAGGCGCAGAAGGAGAGGCTTATGCTGCTTATGGACGGACAAGGCGAGCTGGCGTTCCGGGAGGATAAAGGGCTTACAAAGAATCAGTGTGTAATAGAGACAGATACGGCAATTATTGAAAGCAGCCTGGATATACAGCTTAAAAACCTCACAGAGGATATACGGCTTATGGCGATTGATATAGACAGGTAATAGAAAAGCGACTTATCTAAGAAAGGCGGGTGTTTTATGGAGAATTTGGGAATATCTTTCCAGAAGTACAGAAATCTTTTGGATAAATCTTATGTAAAGCACCTGGGAAAGGTGGTAAAGGTGGTAGGCCTTACCATCGAATCTATTGGACCAAGCGCAAAGCTGGACGATTTATGTAAAATTATTTCTGCAGACGGCAGAAGTGAAATTATGGCGGAGGTAGTAGGTTTTCGGGACGACAGGGTACTTTTGATGCCTTTTGGAAATGTAGAAGGCGTGGGCTTGGGAAGCCGTGTGGAAAATACGGGAGATCCCCTGAAGGTTATGGTGGGAGAAGAGCTTTTAGGGCAGATTTTAGATGGCCTGGGGCAGCCCCTTTCTGGAGAAAAGTTAAGGTGCAGCCATGCTTATTCTATAGAAGCAGAGCCTCCTGACCCAATGAAGAGGAAGCTGATTGACGAGGTTCTTGCCCTTGGGGTAAAAGCGGTCGACGGCATGATTACTTTAGGAAAAGGCCAGAGAATTGGTATATTTGCCGGCAGCGGCGTGGGAAAAAGCACGCTTTTAGGTATGTTTGCCCGCAATACAAAAGCAGACATCAATATAATTGCTTTGATTGGAGAGCGAGGCAGAGAGGTTCGCGAGTTTATTGAGCGGGATCTTGGAGAAGAGGGTATGCGGCGCTCGGTTGTGGTGGTCGCTACTTCTGATAAGCCGGCTTTGATTCGGAAAAAGGCGGCAAAAACGGCTACAGCCATAGCGGAGTATTTTAGAGATCAGGGGAGGGACGTTCTTTTAATGATGGATTCCCTGACGCGTTTTTCTATGGCCCAGAGAGAAATTGGCCTGGCTTCCGGCGAGCCTCCGGTATCCCGAGGGTATCCGCCTAGCGTGTACTCGGAGATGCCAAAGCTTTTAGAGCGTGCCGGAAGGTCAGATAAGGGTTCTATTACCGGGCTTTATACGGTTTTGGTAGATGGCGACGATATGAACGAGCCAATTACAGATACGGCCCGCGGTATTTTAGATGGGCATATTATCTTGTCCAGGAAGCTGGGACATAAAAACCATTATCCTGCCATTGATATTTTACAAAGTATTTCCCGTGTTATGAGTAGTATTGTTTCTGGAGAGCATAAAAAATATGCTGGAATGTTGAAAAATGTATTGGCTACTTATAATGAAGCAGAAGATTTGATCAATATCGGAGCCTATAAAAATGGTTCCAATAAAAATATAGATTATGCCATAGAGAAAATTGATGAAGTAAATGCATTTTTAATGCAGGGGACTCAGGAAAAGTTTGAGTTTAATGAAGAAACGGATCTTTTGCGGCAGATTTTTGAGGATGCTTAATTATGGCGAAATTTGTGTATAAAATGCAAAATATCCTTTCTATAAAGCTGAAGCTGGAAGATCAGGCAAAAAGTACTTTTGGGACTGCGAAGCAGCATTTGGATGAAGAAGAAGAAAGGCTTTTAGCTATAGAGCAGCGAAAAGAAAATTATGAAAGGCTTCTTTCGGAACAAATGGCAGGAAGACTGAATATAATAGAAATCCGGCAGACAGAAAATGCAGTAGAAATCCTGAAATATAAAATAAAGATGCAAAATATTGCGGTGAACGCCGCCAAACAGCAGCTGGAGCTGGCGCGAATAAAGTTAAACGAGGCCATCCAGGAGCGGAAAATTCAGGAAAATTTGAGAGAGCAGGCTTTTCTCACCTTTATGGAGGAGCTGAAGGCTGAGGAACAAAAAGAGGTAGATGAAAGAGTAAGTTTCATGTACCGTGACAGCGAGGAAGAATAAATGGCAAGGAAAAAGAAAAATGATTTAGAAAATGTGCCGGAGACCGGCGCGGAGGGCGAAAAGAAAGGGAGCAGAATCGTTTCTTTTTTAATCGCGCTGGTAATTGTAATCATATGGCTCGGCGTGTTTGCCTTATTGATAAAAATGGATATTGGAGGCTTTGGAAGCCGGGTTCTGGCGCCTGTCCTTGAGGACGTGCCAATTATTAACAAAATACTCCCAGGAGAGAGGGGCTATACCGATAAAGAAGGTAATACCTACAAAAACCTGGACGAAGCAATAGCCCGTATTAGTGAGCTGGAGCTTCAGCTGGATTCTATTAACAGTTCCGGGGCCGCTAATTCCGACTATATTGCCCAGCTGGAAGCTGAAATACAGCGGCTTAAGGTTTTTGAGGAAGAGAGAAAGGCTTTTGAACAAAGAGTCGCTGAATTTGACAGAGAGGTTGTTTTTGGTAAGAAAGCGCCGGATATAGAAGAATACAGGAAATTTTATGAGGGAATTGACCCTGCGAACGCGGCTGTTTTATACCAGCAGGTGATTGAGCAGCTGCAGGTAGATGTTAATATGCAGGAGCAGGGAGAGCGGTTTGCAAATATGGACCCAGAGCAGGCGGCGGAGATTTTAAGCGTATTGACAGGCGATTTGGATTTAGTATGCGGTATTTTAAAGAGTATGAAAACGAAGCAGAGCGCTGAAATTATTGCAAATATGTCAAGTGAGTTTGCAGCCAAGGTAACGAAAAAAATGACCCTGATGGATCAGGAGTAGGAGCCTTGTTTGTAATAAATAAAAAGAAAGGAAAGGAGGAAACCGAAAATGAAAACAAATGTTTTAACACAGGCTGTTCAAATGTTTGGTTCTGCCGGCGGAGACGCGCTTTCTAAGCTTTCGTCAGGAACTGGCGCAGGTTTTGGCCAGGTGATGAGCGACAGCCTGCAAAATAGGCTGGATAGTTCTGGAAATCGTGCAGATGCAGTAAAACCGGGGGCTTCTCCTGGAAAGCAGTTTTCTGCAAAGCCAGTAACAGATAAACAGGAAGCTGCGGTTGTAACAGGAAATACTTCAAAAGAAGCAGAAGTTCAAAAGGAAATATCTCCAGAAACAGCAAAGGCTGTAGAAGAGGGTATGAAGCAGCTGGTTCAGGAAAAGCTTGGCTTAACAGAAGAAGAGCTGGAGGAGGCCATGGCTGTCTTAGGACTGGGATACCTGGATCTTCTGATGCCGGAAAATATGAAGGCTTTGGTTTTAGAGGTAAATCAGGCAGATGCGATGGACCTTTTAACAAATGAGGGATTAAACGATCAGCTTGCCAGCCTTTTACAGGGAACAGAAGAGCTTCTTTTAGAAACAGGGATGGAGTCTTCCATGGAGGAACTGCCAGAGCTTTTGGAAAGCTTAAAGGAGGCGGCAGAGCCAAAGGAGCCTATGCAAGAA
Organism: uncultured Acetivibrio sp.; assembly: GCA_949841225.1. GTDB lineage: Bacteria > Bacillota > Clostridia > Lachnospirales > Lachnospiraceae > Velocimicrobium. Next base: position 10,196 of record CATKYY010000039.1, on the reverse strand, counting down.
ACAGTGGAAGAGGATGGAAAGCAGCCGAAGGTAGAAATTTTGGTAGAGAAAAATGTCTCTAAGGAATCTGTAGAAAATGAAACCGAGGCGCAAGAAGAAGTCGTTGGACAAAAAGCTGTTTCTACTGAAAAGACAGAAGAAAACGCTGGAAAAGAAGAAACTAAAAATGAATTTCAGGATAAGCGGCAGGATAGTAGAAGGGATGATATTTCTGGAGAACAGAACCGGAATCCAATGGATACCCTGATTCAGAATTTAAGCAACCAGGTGTCTTTAGACGAAGGAGTTGTAGAGGCTTCCCAAAGGGTAGAGGTTATGCGGGACATTGTAAACCAGGTTCTGGATCAGATACGGATTCATATTAAGCCGGACACTACCAGCATGGAACTTACTTTAAATCCTGAAAACCTTGGAAAAATAAGCCTTACGGTAATTTCCAAAGAGGGACATTTGACAGCGAGCTTTACGGCGCAGAATCAGGTGACAAAAGAGGCGCTGGAGAGCCAGATGCAGACCTTAAAAGAGAACCTGAATAACCAGGGAATTAAGGTAGAAGCCATTGAGGTTAATATTGAAAGCTTTGCTTTTGATGAAAGGAACCAGATGAGCGGCGGACAAGGAAAAGAAGGACAATCAAAGCCGAAGGAAAAGAAATTTTCTGCAGACGGCGTTGTTAAAGCTTTTGGTGAAGAAGCGGCTGCGGAAGAAGAGCTTTCAAATACAGCGGCGATTACCCAGAGCGGAGGCAATGTAGATTATACAGCTTAACAGGAAAAGAAAGGAGGAAACAGTATGAGCGATTTAGTACTTCCAGTTCAAAAAGGTGAAGTCGTAGGTAATACAACAGATACCAGCAAAAAGAAAAAACCAACAGGCAGCAGCGAGTTGGGAAAAGAGCAGTTTTTACAGCTTTTAGTGACTCAGATGAAATATCAGGATCCATTAAACCCAACAGATAATACCCAGTTTGTAGAGCAGCTGGCTACCTTCTCACAGTTGGAGCAGATGCAGAATATGAATGCTACCATGACAAATATGCAGGCGTTTTCTCTGGTGGATAAAGAGGTTATTATTAAAACTACCAGTCCGAACGGTAAGGAGACTTTGGTTCAGGGCGTTGTAGACTATGTTACTACAAAGGGGAGTAAGACCTATCTTTCTATTGAAGATAAGCTTTATTCTGCAGATGATTTATTTACTGTATTGGGAGACCATTATATTGTCGGCCAGAAGATTCCGAGCGTAGAACAGCAGGCCTTTGAATACGATCATGCAAAGCCGGAAGATATTGTTGTGAAGGTTTCTCTTGGAAAAGACGGATATGAGGCTTCCGCCGTTGTTGTTCTTTTGGATGGCGAGATGGTTAGTAGTAAGTACCTGTCTTATGAGGATGGTAAGCTTACGATTAATAAAGAAGCTTTTGCGGCTACAGATGCAGGCAATCATTCCTTGGCCTTTGTATTTAATGATCCGCTTACAACGGCGGTTACAGATAAGGTGACAATTAAGATTACCGGAGATAAGCAGATGGATGAACTTCCAAAGGATGAAAGCGACGGCGATACAGAAGAGACTCCAAAGGATGAGGAGACGGATAAAACAGAAAACGCATAAGCAGGGAAGCAAAGGGTGGATGATATGAACATTATGAATAATAATTTCTCTTCTATTGAAGAGATGAGAGGAAAACTTCATAATAGCCAGTTACATACCCGGAGCATGGATTCTCTACCGAATGGGCAAAAGCTTTCTTTCCAGGAGGTGCTGCAGAAAACAAAGGTGCCAGACGGCAGCCAGGGACTTCGATTTTCCAAGCATGCGAACCAGAGGCTGCAAAGCAGAAATATCGACTTGTCCAAGGCACAGCTGGAGAGGCTGGAGCAGGGAACGAATAAAGCAAGGGAAAAAGGAATTAGGGAATCCCTGGTTATGGTAGATGATTTGGCATTTATTGTAAACGTAAAAAATAATACAGTGGTAACTGCGGTAAATGACAGCGATGAAGGAGTATTTACCAACATTGATGGAGCAGTTATTGGTTAAAAAACCGCCGGACCTTTTCAAGGAAGCGGGAAGCTCCTGACTGACAGAGGGAGCTGGATATAAGATTAAGGAGGTCATTTCGTTATGATGAGATCATTGTTCTCTGGTGTTTCCGGTTTGAAGGTACACCAGACAAAGATGGACGTTATTGGTAATAATATTGCTAACGTTAATACGGTAGGCTTTAAGGCAAGCACAGTAAATTTTTCTGATGTATTTTATCAGACAACGCAGTATGCTACCGGCCCAAATACAGCGACCGGAGCAGCCGGACGTAATGCTATGCAGATTGGTCTTGGTTCTAATATGGCGTCGATTACAGCCAATATTACCCAGACCGGCGGTTCTCAAAGAACCGATAACCCGTTTGACGTTATGATTAACGGGGATGCATTTTTTATTGTAAATAGCGGCGGAACTAATTATTTTACTAAGAACGGCGCGTTTAATATTGATGCGGCAGGTACGCTTTGTACTTCTACCGGAGCCAATGTTATGGGCTGGCAGGTAGATAAAGACGGTAATATTATGAAGGCGGCGGTATCTCCGCTGAAGGTTATGTCGCCAGAAAACCTGTATGCAGAGCCGGAGCTTACGACAGCAACCTATTTGAGTGGAAATATTGACCAGATGGACCCGCAGCTTCTTACAGCAGAAGGATTTCCAGTGCAGGTAAGCTTTTATGATAACTTGGGCAACAGTTATACGGCAAAGCTGAAAATTACAGCAGCCAGCGCAGCCGATGCAAAGGCTGGAAATTATAAAGTGGGCCTTACGGATATAGTAGATAGCAGTGATAATTCTGTATTTGCAATTGGTGGAGTAATAGGCGGAACGGCCGGAGGCGGCGCAGTTACTTTAGGTGGTCAGACATTCACTTATAATACAACAACAAAAGATTTTGGAACTACTAGCTTTGATTTGAAATTTAATCCTTCTAATGGTACTTTCAGCCAAGTAGGAGGGACTGCAAATGCAGCGTCAGTTCAGTTGAAGTTTACTACAGCAGGAGCTGGAGGCACGGTAGACGTCTTTAATAAGATGGTGCCAGATGCAAATGGAGCTTTGGTAGCAGATACAGCTTATACAGGAATTGACATTGATTTTTCTAGCCTTACACAATTTGCGACAAGCGGTACAAGTAAAGTAGAGCCTACAAAAGGTAAGAAGGGCGATGGAAGCGGCGCAGGTCTTCCGGTTGGAAATATGAATGGGATTAAAATTGATACTAATGGAAAGATTTATGGAACCTATGACAATGGTGTAGAGAAATTGTTAGGACAGTTGGCAGTTGCAAGCTTCGCGAACCCGTCCGGCTTGGAAGCGGTAGGCGACAGTATGTTTGCTGCAACTCAGAACTCTGGTACCTTCGACGGAGTAGGCCAGGATCCTACCTATGGCGGCGGTAAGCTTTCTACCGGCGTTCTGGAAATGTCTAATGTGGACTTGTCATCAGAATTTACCCAGATGATTACAACGCAAAGAGGTTTCCAGGCAAATTCAAGAATTATTACAACCTCAGATACTTTGCTGGAAGAGCTGATTAATCTGAAGAGGTAACTGTATATTTAAGCAAATGGCAGAGGGACAGGGAGGTGCCTTTGCCGCTTGCTTCATAGTTTGGGCATAGGGGATTATTATGTTATGATGAGATCATTATTTTCTGGTGTTTCCGGTTTAAAGGTGCACCAGACCAAGATGGATGTGATTGGTAATAATATCGCTAATGTAAACACGGTTGGCTTTAAAGGAAGCACTGTGAATTTCTCGGATGTATTTTACCAGACGACACAGTATGCTACCGGCCCGAATACAGCTACCGGAGCAGCCGGACGTAATGCTATGCAAATTGGCTTGGGGACGAATATGGCGTCGATTACGGCTAATATTACCCAGACCGGCGGTTCTCAGAGGACAGACAATCCTTTTGACGTAATGATTAATGGAGATTCTTTCTTTATTGTAAATAGCGGCGGAACCAATTATTTTACTAAAAACGGCGCGTTTAATATCGATGCCGCCGGAACGCTCTGCACGTCTACCGGAGCTAATGTTATGGGCTGGCAGGTGGATAAGGACGGCAATATTATGAAAGCGGCGGTGTCTCCGTTGAAAGTTATGTCGCCGGAAAATCTTTATGCAGAGCCAGAGCTTACAACCGCAGCTTATTTAAGCGGAAATATTGACCAGATGGACCCGCAGCTTCTTACAGAGGAGGGATTTCCGGTACAGGTAAGCTTTTATGATAATTTAGGCAACAGCTTTACGGCAAAGATGAAAATTACAGCAGAAAACGCGGCGGCAGCAAAAGCCGGGATCTATAAGGTGACGCTTGTTGACGTAGTAGACAGCCAAGATAAAACTATTATTGATGCCAATACTACTATTACTGGAGCTGAGGTACCTCTTTTGTTCAATCCTTCTAATGGCTCTTTTCGCGGAATTGAAACGGAAGGGAATACCTCTTTGAAATTAAAGATTACAGGCGGAAATGGAGCGTTTGTTCCACCAGGAGAAACGGATGCTAATTATCCGGGTATTGATATTGACTTTTCTTCTCTTACCATGTTTGCCACCAGCGGTACCAGTAAGGTGGAGCCGACCAAGGGCAAGAAAAGCGATGGAACTGGCGCGGGTCTTCCAGTTGGAAACATGAATGGCGTTAAGATTGATACCAATGGAAAGATTTATGGAACCTACGATAATGGAACAGAAAAGCTTTTAGGGCAGTTGGCGGTTGCAAGCTTTGCAAATCCATCCGGTTTAGAAGCGGTAGGCGATAGTATGTTTGCTGCAACGCAGAATTCAGGTACTTTTGATGGAGTAGGCCAGGACCCGACCTATGGAGGCGGAAAGCTTTCTACCGGCGTGCTGGAGATGTCCAATGTAGATCTGTCTTCAGAGTTTACACAGATGATTACCACTCAGAGGGGATTTCAGGCAAATTCAAGAATTATTACAACTTCGGATACCCTTCTGGAAGAATTGATTAATTTGAAGAGATAGTAATATTTTTAAGTGAATAGTGAAGAAACAAGGAGGTATCTTCACTATTCGCTTTTTGTACTTTTTTGTTTTTTCTTGTAAATGGGAAAGATTTTTTATATAATAGGAGGAGGGCTTTCTGGTGATAGAAGTGACGCGGATGAACGATACGAAAATAACAGTGAATGCAGAGCTGATTGAGACAGTTGAAGAAACACCAGATACGGTAATAACCCTTACGACGGGGAAAAAATTTATTGTGAAAGAAAGCAGGCAGGAAATTAAAAATCGAGTAATACTCTACAAAAAAGAAATCTTTTTTGCAGAATCAGCATAGATAGCGAAAGAGCTTAAAAATTTTACATAGGCGGTGAATTACTTTGGATATAGCTACAATAATTGGTATGGTCCTGGGTTTGGGATTAATGATTTTTGGTATGGTATTTGGAAAGTCAGTTTCGGCAATCATGAGTTTTATTCATGTGCCTTCCATACTGATCACTTTCGGAGGAACGCTTTCCGTTATGATTATGCAGTCGAGGGATATAGGGGCTTTTGTAAAATCCCTGGCCTCCTTTAACCTGGCGTTAAAGCCGGTACAGTCCAATGAGGCGGAGACCATCCAGAATATTATCAATCTTTCTAATGTAGCCAGGAAGGAAGGACTTCTGGCATTGGAAGAGGCGGCGAATGGAATTGAGGATGATTTCCTGAAAAAAGGAATCCTTTTGATTGTCGATGGTACAGACCCGGAACTGGTTCGGGGGATATTGGAAACAGAGCTTTCCTGTATTGAAGACCGTCACAGTTCCACCATTAGCTTTTGGGAAGGTATGTCGGCTATGGGGCCTGCCTGGGGTATGATTGGTACTTTGATTGGATTGATTAACATGTTGAAGGACTTGAGCGATATGGCCAGCGTAGGCCCGAATATGTCGACGGCTCTGGTAACGACCTTTTACGGTTCTTTTATTGCAAACTGGTTGTGTACTCCGGTTGCAAACAAATTGAAAATGAACAATGGCACGGAGATTATGATGAAGGAAGTTATGGTGGAAGGTCTTTTATCTATCCAAGCAGGAGAGAACCCTCGTGTTATTGAGGAAAAATTAAAATCCTTCCTGGCGCCTTCAGCAAGAGCAGGCCTTGGCGAAGAGAGTGAAGGCGGTGAAGCATAATGGCAAAGAAAAAGAAAGAAGAAAGCGGCGGCGGCGGATCACCGGCGTGGATGGCTACGTTTTCGGATTTGATGAACCTTCTGCTTTGTTTCTTTGTATTGCTGTTTGCTATGTCCAGCGTGGACGAAGAGGCCTTTGCAGATATTGCTGCTTCCTTTAATAATAGCTTCAGTATTTTTTCCGGCGGCGCAAGCGCAGTCGGCGAAGGAATGCTTGTATCTCAGGGAGCCAGCCAGCTGGATAATTTAAGCGAGTATTTTAATGAAATGGGAGCTGCCGGCGACGATGATTCTACAGAAGACGGCACGGGCTCCATGGAAGAATATAAAGAACAACTGGCTCAAGAGCAGAAGGAAGCTATGGAAGCTATGTACGAAGAAGTTGTAGAAGCCATGGAAAATAAAAATATAGAAGATTCTGTAGAGGTAGCGATTGACGAAGGCTATCAATATGTGAGAATCGTTATGAATGGAGCTATTCTTTTTGATTCCGGTAAGGAAACTATTAAAAAAGAAGCGATTCCAATTTTAAATAAGATAGGCGACATTCTAAAGACCTATAGCGGCCATCTGATTAAAATAGAGGGCCATACGGATAATATTCCTATTAACAGCTCCAGGTTCCCAAATAATGTTTGGCTTTCAACTGCCAGGGCAACTGAGGTGTTTGAGTACCTGAAGGAGAAAAAGGGACTGGATCCGAAAAACATGGAGGCCTCGGGGAGAGGCGAGTATAATCCGATTGCTGATAATAAAACAGAAAGCGGACGGGCAAAAAACAGGCGTGTAGAAATTAAAATCTACGGTAAGGAGTAAAAGCGATGAAAAAAAATATGTTGACAGTAGTTATTTTGGCATTATGCTTGATCAACCTGATTTTAACAGGTACGATGGTATTTGTTGTGGTGCCTACTTCCCAGAGGACAGATAAGCTGATTACACAGGTAGCCTCTGTCATTGAACTGGAGCTTAAAGGCAATTCAGAGGTTTTTGATATGACGGCTGCCGAGCCTTATAAAATTGAGGAAAAGAAGCAGATGAACCTGGCTCCTGGCGAGGATGATAAGAAGCATTATGCAACAACAGAGTATGTAACAGTTTATATTAATCCAAAGTCAGAAAAGTATAAGGAATATAAAGAAGGGTTAGAGGGAGGAACATATAACTCCATGATTCTTGATAAGGTGGAGACAGTTATTTCTTCTTATAGCTATGAAAAGGCAGTAGCAGGCAGAGAGCAGATAAAAGAAGATATTTTAAGCGAATTAAAAAAGGTATTTGGCTCCTCTGATTTTATTGTCGACGTATCTATTGGTAATTTGGTTGTAAGTTAAGTTTTTACTTTATCTTGCAGTTTAAATATGATATAATATCCACGGAAGCGACAGCGGCAAAAGCTGTAGAAATGTGTGACAAAATATGCGAAAAATATGCGACAAGAGAGGTGAGGAGAAGTGGGCGACGTCTTATCGCAAAACGAGATAGACAATTTACTTGCAGCTCTTAACAGCGGCGAGCTGGATGCAGAAGAAATAAAAGACAGCGGTGAAAAGACGGTAAAAAATTATGATTTTGCCAGACCTTCTAAATTCTCTAAGGATCACCTCAGGACCCTTGAAATTATTTTTGAAAATTATGGAAGGCTTCTTTCTACCCATTTGCCGGCTTATTTCAGGAAGAGCGTGCAGATTGAAGTGGTGAACTCGGAAGCTATTACTTATTCAGAGTTTTCTAATGCGTTGTCCAACCCGGTGATTTTGGGAATTATTAATTTCAGTCCTTTGGAAGGGAATATTGTTATGGAGGTAGCGGATAATTTAGGCTACGCCATTGTAGACCGGATGCTGGGGGGCGGCGGACAGCCGCTGGAGAAAAGCAGGGATTTTACAGAGATAGAGTTAATTATACTGGAAAGAATATTAAATATTTGTACGAACCTTTTGGTAGAGCCATGGCAGAGCGTAGTGGATATTACTCCTCGTTTAGAAAAGATTGAGACGAATTCCCAGTTTGCCCAGATTATTTCCCCAAGTGAAATGACTTCTATCATAACTATGAATCTTCAAATTGGTAATGTAGAAGGGCTGATGAATATCGGTATCCCATATACCTGCGTGGAGCCGGTAATTGATAAATTGAATACAAAATACTGGTATTCTACTATGCAGGTGAAGGATGACGGAATGTATCAGGAGGCAATTGAATCGGTTATTTCAAAGACGAAGATACCAATCCGGGCGCTTTTAGGGAAGAGTACGGTATCTGTAAATGATTTTATGAACTTACAGCCGGGGGACATTATAAGGCTTGACACCAATGTGGAGGATGAATTAGATATTTATGTAGGAAATATCAAAAAATTTACTGCATTGCCGGGGGCTTTTCAAGATGTGTATGCGGTTAGAGTAACTTCAGTGATAAGAGAGGAGTAGAGCAATGGACGGTATGTTATCCCAGGAAGAGATTAACGCTCTTTTAGGCGGAATAGACGGCGACAGCGGTGATTCAGCAGCAGTGGACTCTCCTCTGCAGCTAAGTGATGTAGAAAAGGATGCAGTTGGAGAAGTTTCTAATATTTGTATGGGGACTGCGGCAACCACCCTTTCTACCTTGTTGAACAACCGGGTAGTAATTACAACGCCAAGCGTTTCTATTACAAATATAGATGATTTATCGACAAGATATGACAGGCCATGTATTTTTGTCCAGATTTCTTATATTGAAGGTCTGGATGGAAATAACCTGTTGATTTTGAAGGAGTCTGATGTTAAGATAATTACAGACTTGATGATGGGAGGAGACGGCACTAACACTGACGGCGAGTTAACGGAGCTTCATCTGAGCGCGATTAGCGAGGCTATGAACCAGATGATGGGGTCCGCGTCTACATCTCTTTCTTCCATGCTTGGGAAAAAGGTAGATATAAGTCCGCCGGTAGCCAGCTTGATTGATTTAAATGACAGTTTAAGCGACGCCGCCTTGTCGAATTTCCTGAATGGAGATTTTGTACAGGTATCTTTCCATATGGAAATTGGCGATTTAATTGACAGCCAGATTATGCAACTGTATCCTTATGATTTTGCAAAGGATTTGTACTATATATTTGCAAGGGAACAGACAGAAGAAGCAGCGCAGCAGGCGGCGACGTCCGTAGCTCCTGCTCAGACTACTCCTGCAGCTATGCCGGAAGCGGCGGCGCCTGCTATGCAGCAGCAGACCCAGGCTATGGGCCAGCCAATGCCGAATATGACCCAACCGATGCCAAATATGGGCCAGGCGATGCCAAACATGGGCCAGCCAATGATGAATATGGGTCAGCCGATGATGCCAGCATATACTATGCAGCCGGATGTTAGCGTATCGCCGGCTCAGTTCCAGACCTTTGGTTCTATGGTAAATCCGATAACTCAGCAGGAAAATATCGATTTGATTATGGATGTGCCGCTGGAGGTTACAGTTGAGCTAGGACGTACTAATAAGTCTATAAAAGAGATTCTTGATTTTTCGCCTGGAACAATCATTGAGCTGAATAAGTTGGCAGGCGAGCCGGTTGATGTGCTGGTAAACGGTAAATTTGTAGCAAAAGGTGAAGTCGTAGTAATCGAAGAAAACTTTGGTATTCGTGTTACTGAGATTATAAGATAAATCAAGGAGATAGGAGAGAATAATTATGGCAAAGAACATTTTGATTTGTGATGATGCAGCTTTCATGCGGATGATGATTAAAGATATTTTAACTAAAAATGGTTATAATATCGCTGGTGAAGCTGAAAATGGAATGAAAGCGGTGGAAAAATATAATGAAACCAAGCCGGATCTGGTTATGATGGATATTACCATGCCGGAAATGGATGGTATCCAGGCTCTTAAAAAGATTAAAGAGTCAGATCCAAGCGCGGTTGTTATTATGTGTTCTGCAATGGGACAGCAGGCAATGGTTATTGAATCAATTCAATCTGGAGCCAAGGATTTCATTGTTAAACCATTCCAG
>CATKYY010000038.1 GCA_949841225.1 uncultured Acetivibrio sp. | reverse complement strand
TTATTAACTCTCTTAATTGCTCGGAAATAACCAAGACGGATATGTTCCGCTAAGAATACGCTTCCAGTCCCTCCTTTTCCCAGCTGGCCTAAAATCCGATATTTTTGAAACCAGATTTCGGTACTGATATTTCCCCTCCTTTCTTTTGTCAACATCTCACATCTAGGGAATATTATACATAGGTTTCTATATCTTTGCAAATGTTATTTCATCGGCAAAGTTTCCAATATTTCGACAAAAAATTTAGCTAAAATTTTAAAACTTTTTTGTCACACTATTATCCAGTTTAATTTTATTGACTTTATAAGCATTTTAAATTATACTTTGTTTACAATCACAGTAAATAGCTTCTTATAGAAAAGGATGTGATTCCATGAAAATAGAAAAAATAAGCGATACGCAAATCCGGTGCACCTTAAGTAAAAAAGACCTGATTGACAGAGAGCTACGCATAAGCGAGCTGGCCTATGGCACAGAAAAAGCCAAGGCGCTCTTTCGAGATATGATACAGCAGGCCTCCTGCGAATTTGGCTTTGAAGCAGACGATATTCCACTGATGATAGAAGCGATTCCTGTATCTCCAGAATGCCTGATTCTGGTTATTACAAAGGTAGAAGACCCAGAAGAGCTGGATACCCGTTTTTCCAGATTTTCACCAGATCAGGAGGAAGATTCCCAGGACTCTGACGAGGACGAGGATACCGCCTATGCCGATGAGATTATCCACTGCTTCGACCAGCTTACCGGCCTTATCGACGGCTCAGAGGAAGAGACCGAGGATTCCTCCGACTCCTTTATTCCTCTGCCGGAAGCCCTTGCCAGAGAAAATAAAAAGGAAACCTCTGAAGTCAAGCCTCTCACGGTGCAGATGGATTTGACAAAGATTTTTTCTTTCCGTTCCCTGGCGGAGATTATCCGCCTGTCCGCCCATATTGTATATTCCTATGACGGAAAAAACAGCGTTTACAAAAATCCGGTTTCCGGTATTTATTATCTTGTAATTACAAAATCCGACCATACGCCGGAAGAATTCAATAAGGTATGCAATATGGTTTCCGAATACGGAACTTCCGAAAGAACCACTTATGCAAGTCCCGCTTATTATGAAGAGCATTTTGAAACTATTGTCAAAGACAACGCTATTCAAAGGCTCTCTGTGATGTAAAAATTTTATTTAAACCAAAAGCTGTATGGAGACTGTTATTTTCAGCCTTCCATACAACTTTTTTTACCGCCTTTTGTTATTCAATTATCTCCTCATCAGGAATTTCCGGCTCCTCTGGCTCGTCAGGGACCTCTGGAATTTCTTCATCAGGCGTCTCCTCCTCCGGCTCTTCTGGCTCCTCTTCCTCAGGAATTTCTGGAATCTCTGGTTCATCCTCCAGATCCTCGTTATCTGGTTCTTCATCTTCTGGAACCTCTTCGTCCTCTGGCAGGGTAACGTCTTCACTGATTTCATCGTCCTCATCCTCCTCCGGCTCTGTCGGCTCTAATGGCGCCTCCGTTTGCGGCGGCTCTTCTTCCATATTCTCATATGGCTCAAAATCCTTATTCGGAAGTCCTTCATGGATAGTATTCATATAGTTTTTCCAAATAACGCCCGGATATGTAGAACCATACAGGTCGCTTACAGTTCTTGGTATATCATAGCCCACCCATACGCTTGTAGTGTAATATCTGGTATAGCCTACAAACCAGCCGTCTTTTTTATCGTTTGTTGTCCCTGTCTTTCCGGCAGCCGCCATATTATTAAGGCCAAGCCTTCTTCCAGTTCCGTTTTTCAATACGCCTGTTAAAATATCCGTCATCACTCTTGACGCATTTTCATCATACACAGCCTTTTCATCTATCGTATCCTCTACAATCGTTTCTCCCCTGCTATTCATAATCATAACAATACAGGTCGGTTCCCGGTATTTTCCATCATTCTCCAGAGCGGCGAAGGCCGAAGCCATTTCCACCGTACTAACTCCATTTGTGAAGCCTCCCAAAGAAGCCGCCGGGAAATAATCATTTCTATCTATTTTTGAAAAATTCATACTTAAAAGATATTGAAGGCCCACGGACGGCGTCAATTCCTCAAACAGCTTCCACGCCACCGTATTCTTTGAAAGCTCCACGGCCTTACGCAGGGGTATCTTTCCAGAATAGGTGCCATCCGAATTACGCGGCCCGTCCTCCGTTTTCTTATCCTCAACGATAGTACCCGGCGTATAACCCCGCTCCAGCATCGGCGTATACACGATAAGCGGCTTTATAGAGCTGCCCGGCTGACGGAAGCTTTGGTACGCTCTGTTCAGGGTGTATCCTGTAACCTTCTGGGAACGCCCTCCTACGATAGCCACTACCCTGCCTGTTTCATTGTCAATACAGGTAGCCGCCCCCTGCATAGCATAAATGCCTTCCTTCGTTTTTTCATCAAACTTTTCCAGCGTATCATCTACCGCCGCCTGAAGCTCCTTCTGCTTGTTTTTATCAATAGACGTATAAATACGGTATCCCGCGCTGTACAAGGACTGCTGGCACATAGAGTAAAGCTCGTCGTACCGCTCGTCATATCTTTCCTTATCCTCCTCAGAATCAAAACTATTGCGGAAAGTAAAGCCCTGCTTTTCCATCAACGCCCGGATTGCACAGTTGTATACATAGGTTTCTACATAATTATATTTTTTTGCCTTCTTCTTTTTTAGTTTAATCTTATCCTGTTTAGCCTCCTGGCATTCCGAAGAGCTTATTTTTCCGTCTTCCTCCATCTGGTCAAGTATTCTTCCCTGCCTCCCTATAGTATTTTCCATATTGTCATATGGATCATACAGGGTCGGATTATTTGGAATTGCACAGATAAAAGCAATTTCGCCCAGGCTCAAATCTTCTACTTCTTTATTATAATACCCTTTGCTGGCGGCCTGAATTCCATAATACCCATTTCCAAAGTAAATGTTGTTTAAGTAAAATTCCATGATTTGGTTTTTGGAATACCGTTTTTCCAACTCCATAGCTATAAACATTTCCTTAATTTTACGTTCCCAGCTCACCTCATGGGTCAGGAAAATGTTTCGGGCAAGCTGTTGGGTAATGGTACTCGCTCCCTGATGTATCTCGCCTTTATTAATAATCAAGGCTTTAGCCGCGCGCATAATTCCCTTAAAGTCAATTCCGATATGGGTGTCAAACCTCTTATCCTCAATAGAAACCATGGCGTCTACCGCATATTTTGGTATCTCCCCATAATCAATATAATAAACATCCTTTTCTCCCTTCAGCGTCGTCAGCACCTTACCGTCAATATCATAAATCAGGCTGGTTTCCGACTGCCGGAAGGTTTCTGTTGTAGAACTTCGCACCAGCTTTCTTGCCTCATCCTGAAGCTTGAAAATATCTCTTCCATAAGCAAAATAAAAAACAACGCCAAGGGCAAGCACCGTCAAAAGCATCAGTAAAATGATTACCTGCATAATAAGCTTCAAACGGTATCTGCCCTTTGTCATAGGTTTTTTCTTCTTTTTTGACATAGCATATCCCTTCTTGAGTTTTATCAATAATATTAACCATTATACTAAAAACCCAAAAGAATAGCAATTAAGAAATCCTAAACAAATTCTTAGGATCGTCTTTCGCTTCTTCAATTTCCAGAAGCTTCCTCTGGCATTGGGCATCCGTAGCTATTGCGGTCATAATCCTCTTAACATCTTCAGGAGAAAACATACCGATGGCTCTTGCCAAATCCCCCAGATTATCCCGGTTAACATTTAATGTGCCTCCTCCCGAAAGAGGTATGCTTAACACATTATCCCGGTTGCTCATATCCCCCAGGTTTATGCAACGCCTTTCATTATCGCAGCTAAAAACCACTCCATTATAAGTAATACATCCGCTTTCATCTGCCAGCCAGGAATAAGGAGCCTTGCCCTCTGAGCTAAACTTAGACAAAAGCTTCTCTTTTGCCGCCTTTTTAACAGCTTTCTCCTCCTCTGCCTTCCTAGCGGCCTGCTCAGCTTCTGCCTGAACCTCTTTTTTAATCTCATCCATAGCTTTGTCGAAAGTTTCCAATAGCCTCTTCCAATCTGTCTCAGAAAATTCCTGGGCGCCAATAGGAATTTTAGGCTCGCCATTTTTTATTCTGTCCTCTACAAATTCAGCAAAGGACAAAAGCGCTCTTTGGAAATCCGTCATCTCGGCAGGCCTTCCATTGGCGGCGGCGTTTTCGGATGCCTGGTTTTTCATTTGCCTGACTGCATCCTTAGCCCTTGCCTTCGCCTCGGCCTCTTCATTTTCCTCTACTACCTTTTGCCAAGCCAGCATCGCCAAAAGCTTAAGAGGATCCTCGTCTCCTTTCTTCACCTTGGATACTTCAACCTCGTACCCCAGAACCGTTCCATCCTCCGCCTTTTTTTCAACATAAGCCACGCCTTTTTTTGTATCCACCAAAACCTTATACAAACACCCGTCTGCCGGGCATGGCTTTACATAATCGCTTTCCTCCATTGTAATATTTCGTACCGCGCACTCTTTTATTGCAGAATCACAGGTTACTCCGGCCTCTGTAACCCGATTTCTGGCAATAATATTTATCCCAGCCGCTCCTACTGTCTTTCTGTCCAGCCTTTTTTCCTCCTGGCAAAAAAGGCTTCCTGCAAACGCCGCCTTAAAATCCTGTCCGGCTTTTGATTTCTTATCCTTTTGCTTGCCGTCCTGATAGCCGCCAATTCCAATTCCATTAATATTTACGCTCATATCCTTACTCTGCCTCCAATATTCCTTTTAAAGCCTCCCGGCCCCTCCGTAAATTAGTTTTTACTGTGTTTTCCGGTTTTTCCAATGCTGTAGCAATTTCTTTGATGGAATAATCCTCATAGTAAAAAAGATACAGGGGCCTCCTGTACTGTTCCGGCAGCTCCAAAACCGCCCATAAAACCCCATCCTCGTCAATCAGAGGATTTTCCATATACTTCCTGTCTGCTTCTGGTATCCTGTCAAGCCCTACCGTCGCCCGATTCCATTTGTTCCTTTGGAAATCCCTGCACAGGTTTATCGTCGTCCGTACAATCCAGGCCCTTTCATGCTCCTGGCTCTGGAATTTAGGCTGGTACTTTAAAAACCTTAAAAATACCTCCTGCACCATATCCTCGGCATCGGCGCGTGCTTTAAGCTCTGCAAAAGCAACCCGGAAAATCATAGAATAATATTCCCTAAAATAAAATTCCAGCTGTTCTTTTTTCAAACTCACCTTAAAACGCCCAACCTCCTGTCTACATAAGAAATACGAATCATACGGCAAAAAAGTTTCAGCAAATAAATATATAAAATAAAAACCCTCTCTTGCATTTTCCCCTTTCCTATGTTATAGTAGCAAAGGCTGAATACTATGAAGTAAGTATATTCAGACTATTCATACCGAGTGTTCGAGACCTTCCACTCGTAAAACAAAACTAAAGGAGAAAAACATCATGAAAAACAAATTTTTAACTCAGGCTGCTATGATTGCAGCCCTCTATGTCGTTCTGACCTTTTTGGCTTCCAGCCTTGGATTAAGCTCTGGAGTCATTCAGGTTCGGTTTTCTGAGGCGCTTACTATTCTGCCTTATTTTACCCCTGCCGCCATACCCGGCCTTTTCGCAGGCTGTCTCTTAAGCAACCTCCTTACGGGAGCCGTCGTTTTAGACGTGATTGGCGGAAGCCTGATTACCCTTGCGGCCGCCTTTGCTTCCTATGGCTTGAGAAAACATAAATATCTGGTATGCCTGCCGCCAATTATTGGAAATACCCTGGGCGTTCCTTTTATTCTCCGTTACGGATACGGTATGGTAGAAGATACGATTCCTTATATGATGGCCACCGTTGGTATCGGAGAAATCATTTCCTGCGGTATTTTAGGCCTTATCCTTTTATTTGCCCTATCCAAGCACAGAAATACCCTTTTTGGCGAGCAAAACATGGGAAATAGGTTCCCTGCCAGATAAAATGTCACAAATTGACGCTTTTATTTGTTTATATAGTGTAGATGTGTTCAAGGCAGAGTTCCCCCTGTTCTTGCACAATATAATAGAGAGGATGTTAATAGCATCCTCTCTATTTTTTCATCTTTTTTCCAATTATATTACTAAGCGCGGCAAACTCCTGCAAATTCAAAGCCTCGCCCCGAACGGCAGGCGGCAGCTTTAGCTCCGCTATCGCCTCTGCAATCAGTTCCTTAGACAGCGCTATTTCCGGCGAATTGTTCAGTCCATTCTGCAAGGTTTTCCTTCTTTGGTTAAAGGAAGCGCGGATAATACGAAACAAAAGCTTCTCGTCCTGAACCCCTATCGGCGGCTTCTCATGACAGGATAGTTTTATCACCGCGGAACCTATCTTCGGCCGCGGCATAAAACAGTTGGGCGGCACATTGGCTACTATCTTCGGATTGGCGTAATACTGTACCGCCAGGGACAAGGCTCCATAAGCCTTGGTTCCCGGCTCCGCCTGCATCCGATCCGCCACCTCCTTTTGCACCATAATTGTAATACTTTCTAAAGGCACATGATTTTCAAAAAGTCCCATGATAATCGGCGTTGTAATATAATACGGCAGATTCGCTACTACCTTTATCGGCCTTCCGCCATTGTATTCTTTTGCCAGCCAGTTTATATCCAGCTTTAAAATATCCCCAGGAATCACGGTTACATTATTATAACCAGACAACGTTTCAGAAAGAATAGGAATCAGGTTCCTGTCAATTTCCACCGCTGCAACCTTTCTTGCATTTTCACACAAATACTGGGTCATAGTGCCGATACCAGGGCCGATTTCCAGAACAAAATCCTCCTTTGTAATTCCCGCCGCCTGAATAATTTTATCTAACACATGGGTATCAATAAGAAAATTCTGGCCGAACTTCTTCTGGAAAGTAAAATTATATTTTTTTAGTATTTCTATTGTATTTTGAGGTATTCCTAAAGTTGCCATTTCTCCTCTCATTCTGCGGTCCGTACAGACCTTTGCAAAACTTACTGTAACTGATACATTTTTCTGGCGTTTTCTGCCGTTTTCCAAATAACCTCTTCTGTCTCTATGCCCTTTAACGCCGCAATTTCCCTTGCTACATAAATCAGGTTTAAGGAAGAATTTCTCTTCCCCCGATTTGGAACCGGAGCCATATAAGGGCAGTCTGTCTCCAGCAAAAGCCGCTCCAGAGGCGCATATGCCACTACGTCTTTCAGCTTTTTACTGTTTTTAAAGGTAACGACGCCGCCAATCCCCAGATAAAAGCCCATATCCAGAAACTTCTTTGCCATTTCCCTGGCGTAGGAAAAGCAGTGAATCACGCCTCCTGCCTCTTCCCCATGCCCGGCTTTTAATATATCATAGGTATCCTGGGCGGCATCCCGGCTGTGAATAATCATCGGCAGCTTTTTTTCCCGCGCCAGAGCTATCTGCCTCTCAAACCATATTTTCTGTACCGCCGGCTCCGGCTCCTTCCAATAATAATCCAGGCCTATTTCCCCTACCGCCACGATTTTTTCCTCGGACATCCTTTCCGAAAGCCATTGGAATCTTTCCTCTGTAAGCTCCGAAGCCGCCTCTGGATGCACGCCTATCGCGCCGTAAATAAAATCATACTGTCTTGTAAGCTTTAATGTCTCCTTCGCTGTTTCCAAACTGGAGCTTACGTTTACAACAACATCGATTCCATTTTCCGGCAGACTCTTCAAAAGCGTCTCTCTATCCTCGTCAAACTGCTTATCCTCATAATGCGCGTGGGTTTCAAATATTTTCCTTTCCATCCTATCACCCGCTTATGCAATCTCTGCGCCGGCTGGCGCGCCCTTTTCCGGCGTTACCAGGGAAAGCTCGCCCTTCTCGCCTTTTGCACAGAGGATCATTCCCTCAGACAAAACTCCCGCCAGCTTCACAGGCTTCAGGTTTACTAAAACCATAACCTTCTTCCCAACCATTCCCTCTGCTGTATAGTACTGCTTAATGCCCGATACAATCTGCTTTACCTGGCTTCCTATCCTTACCTTAGAGCAAAGGAGCTTTTTAGACTTTGGAACCTCTTCACAGGCAATTACCTCTCCTACCTGGAACTGAAGCTTCGCAAAATCATCTATGGTAATTTCTGCCTTCGGCTCTATATCAATAACGTCCTCTGCCGCTTCACTGACAGCTCCATTCCCTGCGGCCTGCGCCTCCTGAATCTTAGCCGCTTTTTCCAAAACCTCTTTTACATCAAGCCGTTGGAATAAAATCTCCGGTTTTTCCGTCACCTTTGTGCCTGACGGATACGCTCCAAATTCAGACAGACCCTCCAGCGTCCGCTCCGGCCCATTTAACTGAGCCAGTATTTTTTCTCCGGTTTCCGGCATAAAAGGCTTTAAAAGGTTAGCGCCAATGGAAATGCTTTCCGCCAAATTATAAAGAACCGTTTCCAGACGCGGCTTTTTCTCCTCTTCCTTTGCCAGAACCCATGGCATGGTCTCATCAATATATTTATTGCACCGTTTAAATAAAGTAAAAATCTCAGAAAGGGCATCGGCAATCCGAAGCTCATCCATTTTCCTTTCTACCTTCTTTGGCGTTTCCAGAGCAAGACCTATCAGCTCGTCGTCAACCGGCTCCTTTACCCCCGTATTATTTACAATACCGCCAAAATATTTATTCGACATAGAAATTGTACGGTTTACCAGATTTCCCAGCGTATTCGCAAGCTCTGAATTCATCCTCTCTACTAAAAGCTCCCAGGTAATCACGCCGTCGTTGTCAAACGGCATTTCATGCAATACAAAATACCGCACGGCGTCTACTCCAAACAACTCTACCAGATCGTCTGCATAAATAACATTCCCCTTGGATTTGCTCATCTTACCGCCGCTCTGCAAAAGCCACGGATGCCCAAAAATCTGCTTCGGCAGCGGCAACTCCAGCGCCATAAGCATAATCGGCCAGTAAATGGTATGAAAACGTAAAATATCCTTTCCAATCAGATGCAGGTCCGCCGGCCAGTATTTTTCAAATAAATCGCCGCTGTTTCCATCCTGGTCATAGCCAAGGCCGGTAATGTAATTGCTCAATGCATCAATCCACACATAGACCACATGCTTATTGTCAAAATCTACTGGTATCCCCCATTGGAAGGAGGTTCTGGATACACATAAATCCTGTAATCCTGGCAAAAGGAAATTATTCATCATCTCATTTTTCCGGGATTCCGGCTGAATAAACTCCGGGTGGGCGTTAATGTGTTCAATTAAGCGGTCCGTATATTTACTTAATTTAAGGAAATACGCCTCCTCCTTCGCCGGCTGGCAGTCTCCGCCGCAGTCCGGGCACTTCCCGTCTACTAGCTGGGAAGGAGTGAAAAAGGACTCGCAAGGAGTACAATACATCCCCTCATAATACCCCTTATAAATATCGCCCTGTTCATATAGCTTTTTAAAAATCTTCTGCACCTGCTTTTCATGATAATCGTCTGTGGTGCGGATAAACCTGTCATAGGACGTATTCATTAAATCCCAGATAGACTTAATCTGCCCAGCTACGCCGTCTACAAATTCCTTTGGCGTAATCCCGGCCTCTTCCGCTTTAATCTCAATTTTCTGCCCGTGCTCGTCCGTCCCTGTCTGAAACCGCACATCATAGCCCTGATACCTTTTAAAACGTACAATACTGTCCGCCAGCACGATTTCATAGGTATTCCCAATATGCGGCTTGCCCGACGTATAAGCAATCGCCGTCGTTAAATAATATGGTTTTTTTTCCATGCTTTCCCTCCATTTCCGCACGTTTTTTGCGCTATCTATTTTGTAATTCTCCTGCGGCGGGTCGCTTCAGCGGCATATTTCTTTTCCGCCGCAGTGCGATAATTGTTTTTTATTTTATAGGGAATCCGAAGGAATTTCCTATAAAAGAACAAAGAATCCTGCTTTGCAGGATTCTCCGCCTGCGGCGGGTCGCTTTAGCGGCATATTTCTTTTCCGCCGTAGTGCGATAATTGTTTTTTATTTTATAGGGAATCCGAAGGAATTTCCTATAAAATAAAAAACCCGCCTTTAAGAAGTTCTTAAAGACGAGCTGACTGCCGTGGTACCACTTTAATTTACCTTTGCCCCTTAACCCTGGCAAAGGCCTCATTCGCGATAACGGCGCGACCGTTACGACCTCGCCCAAAAGCTCGGCCATACTGCTCCAAGACCATGTTCTCCTGCGTTTTTGCTCCCCTTCTCAGCCTTCCGGGGTTCTCTGTGGCAATCCGGCAAGGTACTCTTCTCTTCCCTGCATTTTCTTTTATTATCTATATTTCCCAACGTATCCTAAGTGTATTCGCAAAACTTGGTTTTGTCAAGAGGCGGTTGACACCTTTTTACATATTCTATAAAATAAAACTGTAAAAGTAATTTTTATTTGGTTCATAAAGGAGGCGTTCAAATGGAATACAAAATTTTAGGCGCTACTATGCCTGCCGTAGAAGTAAAGCTAAACCGCGGAGAGTCTATGTACACACAATCCGGCGCTATGGCATGGTGTAGCGACGGCGTTACTATGGAAAGCAATATTAAGGGCGGCTTCAAAAAGGGTCTGGGCCGTATGTTTACCGGCGAATCCCTTTTTATGGCGACCTATCAGGCAGAACGCGACGATGCTGTTATCGCTTTTGCCTCTACCGTGCCCGGTGAAATTCTTCCAGTCCCTTTGGCTGGCGGCCCCGGCCTTATCTGTCAAAAAGATGCTTTTCTTTGCGCAGAGCCTGGCATAGACCTGTCTATAACCTTTACAAAAAAACTATCTGCCGGCCTTTTTGGCGGCGAGGGCTTTATCCTCCAGACAATTTCCGGCAACGGCGTTGTTTTCCTTGAAATTGACGGCGACAAAATAGAAAAGGAACTGGCTCCAGGAGAAGTATTAAAGGTAGATACCGGAAATGTAGTAGCCTTTGAGCCTTCTGTTTCCTACGAAATTGAACGGGTAAAAGGCCTTAAAAACATCTTCTTTGGCGGCGAAGGACTATTTCTCACCCGGCTTACAGGCCCTGGAAAAATAATTCTCCAGACTCAGAATTTTAACGATTTTGCAGGAAGGATTACCCGCTTTATTCCATCAAAATAAAAACGATACCTATCATGAATTCCTCTCTTTTCGCATACACTGTCTTAAGAAAATCCGCGGTGGTGCAATCCTATGGGATACCTTAAGAGAGGAATTTTTTTTGAGCTTATCGGCCTTTTTCTTCTTTTCTGCCTGCTCCCTTTAAAAAAACAGGTTTTTCAGGCGGTCAGCAGCCAAACAGAAAAGGATTATATTAAATGGGTTGATTTTAATGTATCTCTGGAAGCCTTAAACCAGGCGTATCAATATGATATTTCTACTTATGATTCCCCCGTCCATTTAAATTGGATAGAGCTTCTTGCTTATGCTGCCGCAAAAAACGGCGGCTCTTTTTCCGCCTCGCCCTCCAAGGAGATAGACGCCCTTGCCGCCGCCCTAACCTCGGAAGAAGTCTCTCTTCCTGAGCTTACAAAAGATTTAAAATATTACCCTTACTATCTGGAAGCCTACAGCGCCGTCCTCGGCGGTATGGTTGGCGAATATGAGGTGGAAGAAGAGGGAACATGGGTAAAAAAATACGGGTTGAAAGCCTTTTCTCCTATCGCAAAAAATTTCCCCTATTCGGATTATGACGATTTTGGAGCCTCCCGAAGCTACGGTTACAAAAGACTCCATTTGGGCCACGATATGATGGGACAGACGGGAACTCCCATCATTGCCGTAGAAAGCGGCTATGTAGAAGCAATCGGTTGGAACCAATACGGCGGCTGGAGGCTTGGAATACGCAGCTTTGATAAAAAACGCTATTACTATTACGCACATTTAAGGCAAAATTTTCCTTATGCTAAAAATCTTAAACAAGGCAGTATTGTTATTGCCGGGGACGTCATCGGGTACATGGGACATACCGGGTACAGTACAAAGGAAAATACCAATAATATTGATACTACCCACCTGCACTTTGGCCTGCAGCTTATTTTCGACGAATCCCAGAAAGAGGGCAGCAACGAAATCTGGATCGACTGCTATTCTCTTATCCGCTTTTTAAGCAAACACCGCTCTGAAACGCAAAAAAACCCCGACACCAAGGAATGGTTCCGCATCCAAAAAATGAAAGACCCGGCAGCTGAAGCTGCCGGGCCTGAAAACACTCCCTAACGGAACCAGAAATTTTCAAAATTATATTTAAATACCCGATAACTGTATTTCTGGGAATCATAATTATAACGGCGGATTAACGTACCATTTTCATCATATTCGCAGAAAGTATTGGACATCCCGGAGCTAGTAACATAATTCCCGTTATCCATATCCTCTACGCTGCTGACAATGCTGGAATACGGCACCGGGAAAGAATTAACCAGAGTATAGCTTTTGGTATTCTCATCCACCAGATATTTATAATAATAAGAATTATCCTTATCTGTTCCCTCAAAAGCTCCTGCTCCCGGATAAACGGACCAGTCGAATTGCGGACGGCTTGTTGCCCATGCAAAATTGTTGTTATACAAAGCAATATAATACTGGCCCTCTGGCAATGAGCTGTCCTCCATATAAGTAACCGTATGCTGTCCCGCATGGGAAACAAAATCGCCCTTTTCCTCCCAGACCAAATCCTGGTACTGGGTCTCCTTCCAAACGCTTTCCTCAGAAAGAAGATACTCAACATAAGGGTCTTCCAGCACATTATTAATACGAACGATAGTCGAAAGCTCTCTTGCGCTTAATAAAAGGTCTGTTCCCTCCTTTCCTTCAACAACATCTACCGTATTAAAATGAATCCAGTCCAGCGCCTCTCTTTCTTCTTCTGGAACAGAGGTGTCATAATTGCTTAAAGCAATCTCATACATTTCCGGGAAAATATCTTTAAAATCCAAAAGCCTTGTTACTTCGCCGCTTTCCATATTAATTGCAATAACAACGTCTTCTACCACCTCTTTTTCCGTAGCCTTATCTGAAACAAGGACAAAGGTAGTATTGGAAGCCTCATCATAGCAATGGTCGTGATGCATAATATAATCGTTAAATTTATACTTTCTTACAATCTTTCCCATACGGTCCATCAACGCCAAATCATGGTCGCTGTAAGCAAACAAAAGGTTTTCTCCAACCATCTCCAGCCTGTCGCAGCGGTACTCAAGCAGAGGAATTTCTCCTCTCAGCCAGCCTTCATTATCATAGAGGTAAGTATTCGCCTCCCAAGCCTTATCATGCCCCAGCATTGTAAACAGCCCGCGGCTCTGTTCCTTTTTACTTTCTCCGTCTACTATATCTTCAATATGAAGGGCAATCTTAGAGTCTGATTCTGGCATAGTAACTGAAACGGCAGCCAAATCTGAGGTTTCTCCATTTTCATCTTCCAAATGAAGCACAAGCTTATTTTCACAACCTGGAAGAAGTCCTAAAATTTGATAGGCATGTTCCTTAGCAAACCCGTCAGCCCCCCCATTATATAAATTTTCAGAAAAATCGGGCGCTCCTTCGGAACTAACTGTATAGGAAACCCGCAAAGGCTCTTCCGATGTAAAATAAACATTTACAGAGCAGGTATTGCTTCCATAAGGATTGATGATGTATAACGGCGCCAAAGACGTTGGCTTCTCCTTTTTTACCAGTTTGTTTATTTTCTTATCCACAGTTTCCTGATAGTCCAGATTATAGAACGAAACTCCCTTTTCATTATTCACCTGCCAAAGACTTCCGCTTTCCCACGCCGTTTCCACCTTCGCAATGTCCACATTCATCGAAAGCCACAGCTTGTCCTTTAAATTAAATTTTACAGCAAGAAAATACCCCGCCACCCCTAACGCCGCGACAACAGCCAAAATGCCTGCTATTATCTTCTTACCCTTTCCTGAACTCATTTCCCTTTTCTCCTTTTCATTTTTTCATTTGAATACTTTTTGATGCTGTCAAACTATAGTTTATACAAAACAACAGCAAAAATTGTAAAAAATTTTTAATTTACCGCCTGGGTTATACTGGAAGTATATAAAATCTTTGTGAGAAAAATGTGAGAAAAATTGTCTATTTTTATTCCAATATTTTCATTTTTTACAAACTTTATAATTAATAAAGGCTGTAATTTGAAAAACACAAAAATATAGGTATAAATTCCCTTTGCAATAAAAACAAAATCTGATATAATAAAATCGGTAGATACAAAGCTTAGTAACTATCAGGTTTCACAACTAGTTATAATATATAAGGAGGTCTATTTATGCTAAAAAAACGTTTAAAAACCATAACCCTTCTGGCGGCTATCGTCTTTTTGACCGCCCAAACAGCCGTAATCGCGCAAGCCGCCAGCATTAAACCGACGAAAACAACAGTTAAAGACACAAATAAAAAAATTACGGTCAAAACAGTAAAATATGATGAAGACTGGGATAAAGACGACGACAACAATCTGGAAATTAAATTTGCTACTAAGGTAAAATGGAAAAATAATGTGACCGTTTCCGCTAAAAACGAAAAAGGAACCTCTTTTGAGGCTTATGTAGACGATACAGATAATGATGAGTGCGAGCTGTATATTGAAAATCTGGCTCCAGGCCATACCTATACTGTAGTTTTAAATGGCGTAAAGGCAAGGACTGCGGATAAATATGGCAGCCTGACAGTGACCTTTACCATCCCAACGGAAAAAAGCTCTTCCTCCTCCAGTACTTCTACAAAAGCAAAGTTAAAAGAGGCCGGGTATGACGCCGACGACATGGAACTGGACCTGGAATTCACATCCAGAGTTAAATTCAGCAAAAACGTCTCGATTGTTATTAAAGATTCTTCCGGTAAAAAAGTAGATGCAGAAATCATTGAAACAGGTTCAAAGGATATCGAGATTTATGCAGAATTAACAGAGGGCAAAACCTATACCTTTACCTTAAAAGGCATTCGTCTTACTTCCGAAAAAAATTATGGCACGTTAACTGGAAAATTTGTTGCAGAAGACAACTAAATTGTATATATGCCTAAAATAAAGGGGCTTTTGGCGTAATCCAAAAGCCCCTTTATTTTCAGAAATTGCAATGCCTCCTGTTACAGCCGCACCAGTAAAAAAACTAATGAAATATTCCTTTATATCATTGGAAATCAGAATCATAATCGTTCATTTTTTACTGCACATTCACTAACTCCCTCTTCTTCTCATCCATTTTTTCTAAATCTTCCTGTGTTATAATCCCCTCTTCCAAAGCTATTTGTGTTAATTGCTGAATTGCAAGATTAGTATTTTCTTCTGTATCAACCAAAATCGAAAATGTAGGCTTCGTCATATTCACATCCTCCTTACTCAATTCTTATTCCAAATACATATGCCACCCGTTCAAATTCTTTCGCAGCCTGCACGGATTCTGAACGATTTAATTTTCCGTCATTATTATGGTCACACATTTTCGTGATTTCAATCAGTTTCTTTACAGCAGCATTTCTATCAAAGTATTCTGTTTTAGTCATATAGTATTGCTCTCCAGAATTCGTCACGACTACCATTATTTTCAACTTACCATACAACAAAAATTCTGAATAATCTTCAATGGAAAAAGCGGAATCTGTTGGATGATTATGCACCAATACACAAACTTTATCATCTTTTCTATTTAATAATTCATACGTTTTTGTATCCGATTCCAAATCCGTATTCGTCTGAGTTCCTTTAATCATATTACCTTCTTCATGACTGTTTATGGAATAAACAAGAGCCACTTCATTACAGTTATTTTGATTTAAAGCATAGTACAGTATACTCTGGCATTTCTGATACAGATAAAAAGACTCGTCTTCTCCAATTTCATCAATAATGTATGGTCTAAGCCTCAATAAACTTGCCTCATTTATAAATTGTTTCTTATGTGATGATATTGAATTGACTTTAAGCATAAAATATATCCCCTCTTTTCCATGCCTTAACTGAATTAATTTTATTTTACAGTTTGCATTCTTTATTGAACCCGAAAAGCATCTCTGTTCTATTATACACAATACAATAATAAATATCAACCAGCTTA
>CATKYY010000037.1 GCA_949841225.1 uncultured Acetivibrio sp. | reverse complement strand
AGAGAGAACGGCTATATGCATTGATATGCACCGTTAAAAGCACAAATTTGTGGTTTTGTACTTTGCTTCGGTGTGTGAAAGCAGTATAGCCGTTCTCTCTTCCCTGGCAGACCTACTATATTAAAAACATAGAAACTCATGAATTTATGTATCTAATAGCTTTTCATATAGATTATCTATACAAATCGCTCCAAAAGGCGCAGTAATGAGAATAGACAGCACGGCGACTGTTAATATAATCTGTCCACACGGCAGCCCCATCGACAGAGGTATAGCGCCGATTGCCGCCTGTACCGTTGCTTTTGGAGTATATGCTATCATACAGAAGCATCTCTCAGCTCTTGTAAGCTTTGTTTTTATCAGCGAAATTGCTACGCCAAGCATTCTGAACGCTAATGCTGCAATAACCAGTAAAACGGCATAGATACCTGCTCCAGCCGCATATTTCAAATCAACTGTCGCCCCTACAAGCACAAACAGGAATATTTCCGCTGCCACCCACAACTTATTATATTTATCAGACAATCTTTCTGCCAATGCCGAATACTGATGCTTTATTAAAATTCCCAAGCTCATTATCGCTATAAGGCCAGAAACTGGTATAATTTCCTCCAAACGGTTTTGTAATTCAAGAAGTAAAAACGAAAAACTAAGTATAATTAATATTTTAACCGAATCCCGCATATGGAACCTTTTGAAAAAAGCCGCTAATATGCTTCCTGTCATCGCCCCTATGATAATACCTGTTAAAATAGAAACTGGTATCTGCAAAAAACTGACAGCAGAAATATTTCCCGTCGAAGCTAAGGACGTCAATGCGGTAAATACAACAATGACAAAGACGTCGTCTACCGACGCTCCCGCCAATATTAACTGCGGAATACTATGCTTTTTCCCATAGCCCTTTTCCATCAGGGTAATCATTCTTGGTACGATTACTGCAGGCGATACCGCCGAAATTACGCTTCCGATCATTGCCGCTTCCCATACCGTCGCGCCTAATAATATTGGGGCTAATATAATGGTTCCTATTATCTCCGCACATGCAGGAACAAAGCACATTAATATTGCCGGCCTTCCCACCTTTACCAAATCTGCCGTCTTTAGCGATAGCCCTGCTCTTGTCAGGATAATTACCAAAGCAATCTGCCTTAAATCTCCAGAAATCCCTATAATTGATTCGTCAATCAAATTAAAGGCGTGGGGGCCTAGGACAATTCCCACGATAATCATTCCTAACAGGCTGGGAAGCTTCATTTTTGAAAATAAGCTTCCTAAAAGCAGACCCAATAATAAAATTACTGCAATACTTGTCAACATATAAATTCCTCCTTATATAACCGCAGGATTCTCCGCCTGCGGCGGGTCGCTTTAGCGGCATATTTCTTTTCCGCTACAGTGCGATAATTGTTTTTTATTTTATAGGGAATCCAAAGGAATTTCCTATAAAATAAAAAAGCTGATAATTTCTGCGTATTTTTTGCAGAAGTCATCAGCATAACATGCGATTTAGGTATCCCAAGGGAGAACTTCATTCCCATTGACAATTATTTTAACATAACCTTTGTGGTTTTTCAATAAATCTCTTCCATATTTTTTATCAAATAGGAATAAAGCAAAGGTAAGCTTCTCATCGTTTCCCTGACTTTATTCCTATCCGTCCCTTTATGTGGAACAATCCATCCCTTCTCTCAGCTTTAGAAGCGCCTTTTTCTCAATTCTGGACACATAGCTTCGTGAAATCCCTAATCGCTCCCCAATCTCCTTCTGTGTAATTTCTTCCCCCTTATTTAGCCCATACCGTAAATAAATGATTTCTCTCTCCCTCTTCGTAAGCTGGGAATCTAAAAGCTCATATAGTCTTTTTACCTTCTCCGTCAGGTCAAGCTGCTCTACAACATCCTCTTCATCCGATTCCAGAATGTCCAGCAAATCTATCGTACTTCCTTCTTTATCCGTCCCGATTGGGTCATATAAATACACCTCCCTGGACTGTTTCTTGCTGCTCCTCATCAACATCAGAAGCTCATTATCAATACAGCGAGAGGCGTAGGTTGCCAGACGTATCTCTTTTTCTATATCAAAAGAATCTATTGCCTTTATCAAGCCGATAGAACCGATAGATATTAAATCCTCCATATCATTGTCCGTATTACTGTACTTTTTAGCTATATGGGCGACCAGCCTCATATTCCGCTCAATCAAAATGCCTCTGGCCTCCTGGCTGCCCTCCTGACATTGCTTTAAGTACTCCTTTTCCTCCTTGGAACTAAGTGGCTTTGGAAATGATTTCAAAACAGAAGCACCTCAACATTTCTGCTTTATAACAGTCTATGTTAAGATGCCTTTCTTCGTGCCTTTCCTATTGTCTGTTTACTTGGCTTTCCTTCCTTGTATTTTCTGTTTTATAAACTATTCCTTTCTCCTAAGCAAGTCAAAAACCGAAAGCTCGGCCCCCATATCCACAAAAATTTTCTGCTTTGGATGAGGGCAGCTTTCCATCTCCTGCCCCGTTTCATCGGTAATCCGCTTTACCGTAAGGTTTAAATTTCTTCCGTCCGGCTTCATAACCTCAATCTCTTCTCCTACAGAAAACTTATTTCTCTGCTCCAGCTCATAAAGACCCTCTTTATTGCTACCCTTTACAATCCCCAAATAGGTATATTCCTTTACATAGGTATTACTTTCATAAATCTGAGTTTCCTGGGTCGTAGGCCCATAAAAAAAGCCGGTAGTAAACTGTCGGTAGGTACATTTGGAAATTTCCTCCCTATAATACCCTTTCCGCTCCTCATACAGAGCCGGGTCCGTATAATAATCATCCAGGGCCTGGCGGTAAGTTCTGGTAACGGCAGCCACATACAGGGCTGTTTTCATTCTTCCCTCCACCTTCAAGCTGTCAATACCGGCGGCAACAATATCTGGAATATGCTCAATCATACACAAATCCTTGGAATTGAAAATATAAGTGCCCCTTTCGTTTTCCTCTACAGGCAGATATTCCCCAGGCCGGTTTTCCTCCACAATGTAATATTTCCATCGGCACGGATGGGTGCACGCGCCCAGATTGGCATCCCTGCCTGTAAAATAATTACTTAACAGACAGCGCCCGGAGTAAGAAATACACATGGCTCCATGAATAAAGGTTTCAATCTCCAGATTTTCAGGAATATTCTCCCGGATTTCCTTTATTTCCGCAAGAGAAAGCTCTCTGGCAGATACCACGCGGCTCGCCCCCATTTTGTGCCAGAAACGGTAGGTCGCGTAATTTACATTGTTTGCCTGGGTGCTGATATGGACGTCTATTTCCGGGCAGACCTCCCTGGCTATATCAAATACCCCGGGGTCCGAAATAATCAGCGCATCCGGCCCGATTTCCTTCAACTCCCTAAAATACTCCCGGATTCCCTTTAAATCCCTGTTATGAGCAGTAATATTAGCTGTTACATATACCTTAACGCCATGGCTGTGAGCAAACAAAATGCCTTCCTCCATATCTTCTATGGAAAAATTTTTTGCCTTTGCACGAAGCCCATACATATCGCCGCCAATATAAACGGCATCGGCTCCATAAGCGACAGCTACCTTTAAAACCTCCAGACTACTAGAGGGTATTAATAATTCTGGTTTTTTTCGCATCTTTTACCTTCCTTTTCCTTTCAGCCGCGTACTTAAAGCAACGCCGTCCCCCAAGGGCAGCACTACGGTATCCAGCCCGTCTGTATGGGTCAATGTGTACAAATAGTCTCTCATACGGCAGTGAATCGTCCGGTTTCTCCGGGTAACCGCATAACGGGACTCCACAATGTCTCCATCCTGAAGTACATTATCCGACACTAAAAGCCCGCCTTCCGGGAGCATATCCATTACTGGTATAAAAAAGCTTGGATACTGCCCCTTAGCAGCATCCATAAATATCATATCAAAAGAAGCCCTCTTTTTAGAAAGCTCCTCTAAAATCACGGCGGCATCCCCCGGAAGCAGCGTGATTTTATTTTCCTTCCCTGCTTCCTTTATATTTCTCCTGGCCTCGTCAATCCGCCCCGGCATCTTTTCAATGGTAGTAATCCTTCCCCCGTTGGGCAGATACTCGCTCATAAAAAGGGAAGAAAAACCAACAGCCGTTCCAATCTCCAACACCTGCTTTGGCTGGTGAAGATGAAGCAGGAAACGCAAGAGGCTGCGGGTTGGTTTTTTTACAATCGGCACATGTCCCAAAAGAGCTTCCTTTTCAATCGCTCTTAAATATTCCGGCAGCTCTGCATCCAAAGAATTAATATAAGCCTCAATTCGCTCATTTGTAATCATTTTCAGCCTCCATAAAGCTTACTCCTTATAAACCGCATCCTCGCCTGCCGATGCCGTAAGCACAGAAAGTATCTCGTCATAAGTCATAGCCGAATTTAAGGTATAGGTTCCCGGCAAAATCGGCTTTTTCTTTCCCGTTGTAAGCTTCGCCCTGATAAAAAAGGAATCGGCATTTACAATCAATCCATTCTTCTCCAGGTCATTGGCAATGTCTCTCGTGCCTTCCTTTTCTTTAATTTCTATGGTAGCCAGCTCCCCGGGAGCCTCCGATACCGTTACATTGCCAAAAATCTGGTAAGCAAACCCATAGGTCCAGACGCTTAGGCGAACAACCGCCATCACTAAAACAACATAAAACAGTATATTAAGAAACAGCTCGATTATAATGCCGATTCCTCTGATTACCGACTTTGTGCTTTTAGACATTCCCATAGGCTACTCCTCCAAAAAATCAATTTCCATACCCAGACATTCTGTAATCTGATAAATAGCCTGCCGCGCCATTCGGCAGTAATTATGCTCCGCGCTTAAAAACTGGGCCGCCAGCGGGTCCGCCAACAGCTCCCGAAACTCCTCTGCCAGCCGTCTCTGCGCCTCCAGACCCTCTTCTGCCTCAGTCATCTCCAACGCAAACCGCCTTTTGCGGAAAGCATCCAGCCTGCCTTTCAGTTCTTTGTTTTTCTTTATCTCAGAGTACAGCCAATGATACTGGCTGTACTCCCTGCTTTCCTTTATTGTCTTAACCAGATTGCTGGTTTCCTCTTCTACTCGGTGCATACCAAACCTCCGTTTTTCTATACCTCCATAATAATCGGCAGAATCATCGGATTCCTTTTGGTCTTCTTCCAAATATAATCTCCCAGGGATTCCTTTACTTCATTTTTAATCTTACCCCAGTCTGTAATATTTTTACTATAGCATTTATCCAGGGATTCATTTACCACCAGCTTGGCTTCATCCATCAGATTTTCCGCTTCGCGGACGTAAACAAAGCCTCTAGAAACCAAATCCGGCCCCGCTAATAACTGGTTGGAATACTTCTCCAGCGTAATCACTACAATAATAAGTCCGTTTTCTGACAAATGCTGCCTGTCCCGAAGCACGATATTACCCACGTCGCCAACGCCCAGACCATCAACTAAAATTCCATGAGCTGGTACTCTGCCTGTAACGCCTGCTTTTTCCTCGGAAATCTCTAAAACATCCCCAGAGGACAGTAAAAAGATATTATCTTTTAAAATTCCCATACCCTCGGCCAGATCCGCATGGGTTTTCAAATGGCGGTATTCCCCATGAACCGGCACGGCGTATTTTGGCCGTGTCAGGGCGTAAATCAGTTTAATTTCCTCCTGGCAGGCATGGCCCGACACATGAGTATCCTGGAAAATTACCTTAGCTCCCTTCATAGAAAGCTCATTAATCACCTTAGATACGGACTTTTCATTGCCAGGGATTGGCGTTGAACTAAAAATTACCGTATCGCCCGGTTTAATAGAAATTTTCCGGTGAATCGACGCCGCAATACGGGAAAGAGCCGCCATAGCCTCTCCCTGGCTTCCCGTCGTAATCACTACTAACTGCTCGTCCGTATAATTCCTCATCTGCTCAATATCAATCAGAAGATTTTCCGGCATAGTAATATAGCCAAGCTCCATAGCCGTCGTAATAATATTTACCATACTCCGGCCCTCGATAACAACCTTCCTTCCATATTTAGCGGCGGAATTGATGATTTGCTGCACCCGGTCTACATTGGATGCAAAGGTCGCTACAATAATACGGCTTCTTGCATTTTCTGCAAATATATTATCAAAGGTCTTTCCGACCGTTCTTTCGGACATCGTAAAACCGGGCTTCATAACATTCGTACTGTCGCACATCAGAGCCAGCACGCCCTTTTTCCCCAATTCGCCAAAACGGGCCAAATCAATGGTCTCCCCGCGAACCGGCGTATAATCCACCTTAAAATCTCCCGTATGGACAATAATACCGGCCGGCGAATAAATAGCCAGAGCCGCGGCATCCGAAATGCTGTGGTTAATCCTGATAAATTCAATACGAAACTCTCCTAAATTTATAGACTGTCCGTATTTAATTACTTTTCGCTTTGTACATTTAATTAGCCCATGCTCTTTAAATTTATTTTCAATAATGCCCATCGTAAGCTTTGTTGCATAAATCGGCACATTTAGCTCCTTCATTACATAAGGCAGGGCTCCGATATGATCCTCATGCCCATGGGTAATAACAAAGCCCTTTACCTTGGACGCGTTTTCCTTTAAGTAAGTAATATCGGGAATCACTAAATCAATCCCCAGCATCTCATCCTCTGGAAAAGACAGGCCGCAGTCTACCACGATAATGCTTTCCCCATACTCAAATGCGGTAATATTCATGCCAATCTGCTCCAGTCCCCCTAGGGGAATCACCTTTACGGCTTCTTTCTTTGTTGTTTCTTGCTTTTTCAAAAGCTTGCACCTCCATTATTTTTTATGTAAAGAGTGCAGCCCATTGCCAATTTTGAAAATATACTCTACTCCTTTTGCTGTTTCGCCGCCTGTTTTTTCTGGCAGCCTTCACAATACCCGAATAATTTAACCTCATGATCCACTACGCTAAATCCCATAGACTCTTGTATCTTTCCCTCCAGGGATTCCAGCATATCATCCTCAAAAGCAAAAACTCTTCCGCAATTTAAGCACACTAAATGATGATGGTGGTGGGTCTTTTCCGCCTCCATCTTCCCGATCTCGTAACGCACATAACCGTCGTCCAGCCGGAAACGGTCAATCACATTTAATTCAGACATTAATTGAACGGTACGGTAAACCGTAGCCAGTCCAATATCCGCATGCTCTTCCTTTACGCAGTCATAAATCTCTTCTGCTGTCAGGTGGCATCCGGGCCTGTTTTGCAATACCTCTAATATAGCAATTCTCTGTGTTGTTACCTTTAATCCGTTCTTCTTTAAAAGCACCTTAAAGTATTCTTGGTTGTCAGGCATATTATCACCCTCGTAAGCATATTCTCAAAATGCAACTGGATACACTTATACTATTCCATTTCAATATCAACGTCTTCTAAAAGCTCTTCAAATACTTTAGATAAAGCATCCAATTCTTTTTCATCTTCTACCGGAACATATAACGCCTCTTCCCGGCTGTCTCCCGGCTCCTCTTTTAAAATCAAGGCATTTGCCTCTTCTCCCTTGGAATCTGCTACCAGCAAATAATCTGTGCCGTTCAGCCGCGTTTCTTCTAATACATAAAAGGCTGCCTCTTCTCCATCTTCCGTTATAAATACAATTCTTTCCTCTTCCATGCCGTCCCCTACTTTCCATTGCGAAGGCTGTCCAAATATCCCTGGAGAATCAAGGCTGCCGCTACCATATCCACAGCCTGATAACGCTTTTTACGGCTCAAGTCCGCCTCCAGCATAGCATTGTGGGCCGCTACCGTCGTCAGCCGTTCATCCCACAAAACTACAGAGAGGCCGGTCCTTTTTTGAAGCATTTCGGCAAATTCCTTTGATTTTTCTACTCTCGGCCCCTCCGTATTGTTCATATTTTTCGGATAACCTACAACAATCCTGTCCACTTCATATTCTTTAGCCAGCTCTTCAATCCTGCGAAGAGTCTGCCTTAGTTTATTCTCCTCTTTTCTTCGGATTACTTCTATGCCCTGGGCAGTCCAAAGAAGAGCGTCGCTGATTGCCACGCCCACTGTCGCAGAGCCATAATCCAGTCCCATTATCCGCAAGTCAAAACTCCTATCGTAAATTGTTCTTTATATAATCCTTCAGTAATTCTTCTAATATTTCGTCCCGTTCTACCTTCATAATCAGGCTCCTGGCTCCATTGTGGCTGGTAATATAAGTCGGATCTCCGCTCATTACATAGCCTACAATCTGGTTGACCGGGTTGTAGCCCTTTTCTGTCAATGCAACATATACCGCAGCAATAATATCCTTTGCCTTAATATCCTGTTCCTTCTGTACTTTAAAGTACTGTGTATTATTCATCTCCTGCATTGTACTGTCACTCCTTCGCCTTATAAATATATTAATACAAACCGGAGCAAATAGCAAGCAACACTTCTTCGCCATTTATCTCCAAAATCTGTTCTGGCCGGCATCCGGCCATCCGGCCCTTTTCCATACCATCCCTGATTGGCGCCATTATTTTCACATACCGTTCATTGCGGCCGGTAAAATAGCTTACTCCCTCCCACTGGATTTCTTCCTCTAAAAGCGCCTTCTGCTCCTGAAACAGAAATCCCTCCAGATAAGCATGAGTCATCTCCCTTCCCAGAGAAATCAGTCTCTGGCTTCTTTCATGCTTAACAGCCTCCGTTACCTGGTCCTCCATTTCTGCCGCCCTGGTTCCTTTCCTTCTGGAATACGGAAAAATATGGACGTCCGAAAATTCTGTCTTCCGCAGAAAATCCTCTGTTTCCTCAAACAGCTCCGTGGTTTCACCTGGGAAGCCGACAATCACATCTGTAGTAATTGCAGGCTGGTCATAGTATTTCCGAAGAACGGCTACCCCCGCCAAATACTCCTCCTTCGTATACTTCCGGTTCATCCGCTTTAAAATCTCATTGCTTCCACTTTGAAGAGATAGATGAAAATGAGGACATACCTGCTTTAGCTTAGAAAGGCGGCTCACAAAATCCTCCGTCATAATCCGCGGCTCCAAAGAGCCAAGACGAATACGCTCCAGCCCCTCCAGTTTGGAAAGAGCTGTAAGCAAAGAAAGAAGCGGCTTTCCCTGAAGCTTGATAAAGCTTTTTTCCCCGGCAAGGTCCACGCCATAAGAAGACAGGTGTATCCCTGTCAATACCAGCTCCCGATAGCCCTTCCCCACCAGCTCTTTCGCTTCCTGTAAAATATCTTCTATCCCCCGGCTTCGTATCTGCCCTCTGACATAAGGGATAATGCAGTAAGAGCAAAACTGGTTGCATCCATCCTGAATTTTCAGATACGCCCTTGTCCTTTCTCCTGCATTTTCAATTTTCATCTCCTCATAGCAATCCATTTCTTCCCGCCGGGATACCAATACCCGCCGTCCCCGGTTCTCTATAAATTCCTCAACAGCCTCTACAATACAAGATTTCTGATTATTTCCTATCAAAAGATCCGCCGCTATCTCCTCTTTTACCTCCTCTGGGGAAGCCTGGACATAACAGCCCACCGCTACAATAATTCCTTCTGGATTTTTTTTTCTGGCCCGGCGAATCATCTTGCGGGACTTCCTGTCCGCCATATTAGTAACGGTACAGGTATTGATAATATAAACCAAAGCTTCGTCTGAAAAGCTCCGTATTTCATAACCGGCCTTGATAAAAAGCCTTTTCATGGCTTCTGTTTCATATGAATTTACCTTACAGCCAAGAGTTAAAAATGCAACGCTTTTTTCCTGCTCCTTTTGTATACCCATTCCCGTACCCTTCCTTTCCATGCCCTAGGACTCGTTTGAAAATCTCAAACATGCCCTAATACGAAAAATCTACGTTTCTTCTGTATTTACCAGCCGTTTTTTATTTACTTTGCATATTGACTTTTAAATTTCCAAATTGTACTATTATACTATAAGAAAAAGAAGCAGCCCATAGAGGTTCATAATATTAAGGAGGAGCAATAAAATGAAAACTGTAAAAATTTCTCTTAACTCAATCGATAAGGTAAAAGCATTTGTAAACGATGTAACTAAATTTGATACGGACTTTGATTTAGTATCCGGCAGGTATGTAATCGACGCAAAATCTATCATGGGTATTTTCAGCTTGGATTTATCTAAGCCAATCGACTTAAGCATCCATGGTGAAAATGCAGAAGAAGTTTTGGAAGCTCTCGCTCCATACATCGTTCAATAAATAATAACAGATTTTTCCATATAATAGCTGCAAGCAAAGGCTTGCAGCTATTATTATTCTACAAGAACCGTCTCTACGCTGTTCATCGCCGCTGTAAAAAGCTCTTCAATCCTTTCCTCCAGCCGTTCTTCCGACTTTCGGATTACATTAATATTCGGCTTTGTCACCGGATGCTTCGCAACAAAAATGGTGCAGCAATCCTCATATGGCAGAATAGAAGTTTCATAAGTATGGATTTTCTCTGCAATATCCACAATATCCTGTTTATCAAAGCCAATGACCGGACGGTATACCGGCATAGTGCAAACCTCATTGGTCGCCGCCAGGCTCTGCAACGTCTGACTGGCAACCTGGCCAATACTCTCGCCGGTAATCAGCCCCAGACAATGATTCTCCTCCGCCAGCTTTTCAGCAATCCGCATCATATACCGGCGCATAATAATTGTAAGCTCCTCATGAGGACATTTTTCATAAATATAAAGCTGTATATCTGTAAAATTAACAATATGAAGCTTTACCGGCCCCGCATACCTGGCCACCAGCCTTGCCAAATCTACTACCTTCTGCTTCGCTCTCTCACTGGTATAAGGCGGCGCGTGGAAATAAACGGCTTCGATCCGCACGCCTCTTTTAGCAATCATATAGCCCGCCACCGGACTATCAATCCCCCCGGATAATAAAAGCATCGCTCTTCCGTTTGTTCCTACCGGCATACCTCCCGGACCCGGGATAATCTGGGAATAAATATAAGACTTCCCACGGATTTCCACATGAATAAATACCTCCGGGCTATGGACGTCTACCCGAAGCTGCGGAAAACGTTCTAACAGATAAGCGCCCATTTCCATACAGATTTCCGGCGAGGTCATAAAATAATGCTTGTCCGCGCGTTTTGCCTGTACCTTAAAAGTAAAGCTTTTCTCCTTGTATACCTTTTCTATATAATCTCCCGCCGCCTGCTTCAGGGTTTCCCAGTCGTTGGAATCCACCAGCACGGTAGGACAGATAGCCGCTACGCCAAAAACTCTTTGCAGCGCCTCTATGGTCTCCTCATAATCAAAATCGCCCAAGGCCTCTATATAAATTCTTCCCTGCTCTTTTACTACCTCAAACTCCCCTTCTACTCCATTCAGGGCAAATTTAATCTGGTCCCGCAGGGCATTTTCAAAAATATAACGATTTTTTCCCTTAATCCCGATTTCTGCATATTTTACCAAAAACGCTCTAAACATAATTCTTTCCCTTTCTGCATACCTCTATTCCATAGTTTTCGTAAATTCTATGCTTTAATAGCGGGTATATTTCCGAAGCCCGGAAAGCAGCTCTCCCAACGCCTCCAAAGCAAAAGCAAGTTCTTCCTTTGTTGTCAGAACCGACATACTAAACCGGAGAGTACTGTCTAAAAGCTCCTTTTTTACGCCAATCCCCTTTAAAGTTCCGCTAATCTGCGGATGGTTGGAGGAACAGGCAGAGCCTGCGGAAACATAAACGCCCTTATCCGCCAGGGCATGCAAAAGCACCTCGCTTCGCACCCCGGCAAAGCTGACGCTGATAATATGGGGCGCCGTCTGTTCCACTGACAGACCCTGCATCCCATTTACTGTAACGTTCGGAAGCTTTCTGACCTCTTCTATAAAATAAGTCTTCAGCTCATACAGCCGTTTCACCTTTTCCTCATGGTTTTCGTAAATCTCCTTCACCGCCTGGGAAAGCCCTGCAATTCCAGGTACGTTTTCCGTCCCTGAACGCATTCCCTTCTGCTGCCCGCCGCCGTAAAGAATCGGTTTTATTTTCACCTTATCGCGAATATAGAGAAAGCCAACTCCCTTCGGCCCATGAATCTTGTGCCCGCTGACGGACAAAAGATCAATTCCCAGCCGCTTTGGATAAATCCGGTATTTCCCATAGGCCTGTATCCCATCTACATGAAACAAAACATCCGGCTTTTTCTCCTTAATCGCCTTTCCTATAGCTTCTATATCCATAACCGCGCCAATTTCATTATTTACATACATAATAGATACCAGTGCCGTATCCTCCCGGATGGCATCCAACAGTCTGGAAAGCCCTACATGTCCATTTTCATTTACTGGAAGGTAAGTAACGCAAAAACCCTGCTCTTCCAAAAAAAACAGCGGATTGTGTACAGAAGAATGCTCAATCGCCGTTGTAATAATATGCTTCCCAGCCCTCTGATTTGCAAAAGCCCCTCCAAGCAGCGCCATATTATTAGACTCTGTCCCGCCTGAAGTAAAAACAATTTCCTTCGGCTCCGCCTTTAAGCTCTTTGCAATCCGCTCCTTTGCTTCCCTTATATATTTTTCAGCCTCTACGCCCATGGTATGCATAGAAGAAGGATTTCCAAAATCTCCCTCCATCGTCCGCATTACTGCTTCCCGCACAGAAGGGAACGGCTGGGTCGTCGCCCCATTATCCAAATACGCAATCATGTAGCTGCCTCCTTTTCCTTCGTCCCGCCTGCCGCCTCAATTTCCAGCATTAATGCCGAAAGCATGCAAAGCCCCGCTGTTTCTGTTCTAAGGATTCGTTTTCCCAGACTGACAGGCTGTATACCGGACTCCAAAGCCATAGCCGCTTCCTTTTCATCAAAGCCGCCCTCTGGCCCAATAAAAATACCGACCCGGCTTCCCTCCGGCAGCCTTTTGCACTCTTCCAAAGCCTGGCGAAACCCTTCCATTCCCTCCGCCTTTTCATAAGGCAAAAGGCACTTTTCCATCCGGCTCCCCAGCTTCACCGCTTCCTGGTAGCTGAGCACCGGCCTTACTTTGGGAATTTTACCTCTGCCGGACTGCTTTGCCGCCGCTTCGCTGATAGCCTGCCATCGTTCCAGCTTTTTCTTTTCTTTTTTTCCATCCTCAATTTTTGCAACACAAAAGCGCATGGCAACAGGAATTATTTCATCTGCCCCAAGCTCCACTGCCTTTTGTATAATCAGTTCCATCTTGTCCTTCTTCGGAAGCCCCTGAAACAGCGTAATCCGCACTCCAAGCTCTGTTTCCGCCTTTCTGCGTTCCAATACCTCCGCCGTTATCTTACCAGGCATAAGCTCCAAAAGCCTGCACTGAAAAAAGCTTCCCTCTCCATCGCAAACCGTAATTTCCTCTCCCTTTTCCATACGCAGTACATTTTTAATATGGTTTACATCCGCTCCAAAAATCTGCGCCCGGCCGTCGCTAATATTTTCTTTTTCTGTATAAAAGCAATGCATGTATGCTATCCTCACGTTCTCTATCAACAAGATATTATCATATCATTTATTTACAAAAAAGTCAAATAAATAGATTTTTTGAGTTTCCGTATTTTGCAAGCAGCAAGCCAGGAGGGGGAGGTCCATCCTTTTATACTTTGGGATTTACATGCACCATAATATGCTTTACCTTTAAAAAGCTCTGCTCAATTTTTTTATGCACTAATTCCGCTATATTATGAGCCTCTTGCAGGGTATAAGAGCCGTCTACCTGAATTTCCACATCTACGTATATTTTGTTTCCGAAAATACGGGTTTGCAGTAAATCAATCCCTAACACCTCTTCATTTTCCATAACGCAATCATAAATCTGTTTCTCCGTCTCCTCGTCGCAGGAATGATCTACCATCTTATCTACAGCATCCTTAAAAATATCAAAAGCAGCTTTTGCAATAAATAAAAAAATAACCAAACTTGCAATGGAATCCATAACCAGGAATCCAAGCCTTGCCCCGGCGATTCCTATTAACGCGCCTATCGATGAAAAAGCATCCGAACGGTGATGCCACGCATCCGCCATTAACGCGCTGGAATCAATCTTTTTAGAATAAAACCTTGTATACCAGTACATGCCCTCTTTACTTATAATTGAAATTACGGCTACAATCAGAGCCAGCATACCAGGTATCTCCAGCTTGGCATAATTATCGCTGAAAATATTTTTTAACGCTCCCATACCGATTCCAAGACCCGTAACAAAAAGAACCATCGCTAAAATAATTGCTGCGACGCATTCCAGGCGTTCATGTCCATACGGGTGCTCTTTATCAGATTCCTTTGCCGCCAGCCTGATACCGATAATAACTACAACCGTACTAAACACGTCGGATGCCGAATGCACTGCATCGCTGACCATTGCATTAGAATGCGCTATAATTCCTGCCAAGAGCTTAACGGCAGATAGTATCATGTTTCCAATGATAGTAACCATCGAAACCTTGTTTGCTACTTTTTGATAATCCTCTGTAATCCTTATTCTGTTCTTTTCCATATCAGTTACCTCCAAAATTTAAGATAGCTCTATGGCACTAAATATTTATGGGAGTTATTCGGAATATTTCTGAAAAAAGAAAAACAAAGAATCCTGCTCTGCAGGATTCTCCGCCTGCGGCGGGTCGCTTTAGCGGCATATTTCTTTTCCGCCGCAGTGCGGTAATTGTTTTTCATTTTATAGGGAATCCGAAGGAATTTCCTATAAAAAAAACAAAGAATCCTGCTTTGCAGGATTCTCCGCCTGCGGCGGGTCGCTTTAACGGCATATTTCTTTTCCGCCGCAGTGCGATAATTGTTTTTTATTTTATAGGGAATCCGAAGGAATTTCCTATAAAATAAAAAAATACCCGCGAATCAGTGTTAACAGCTACTGTCCCGCGGATAAAAGATTCCACTGTCGCTTATGCGGCCCGACCCCATGACCTTCCGTCATGGTCTGTTCAGTTTGTACTGTAAATTAATATGCAGTGCAAAGAGTCTTTATAGATTATCATATGCAGCGCTACTTGTCAAGGTTAATATTTCCAACTGCTCATCAATAAAGGACTTTATGTTTCTCTCTTTTATTTTGTCCCCTTCTCTTATTTCCCCAAACAATAAGGGCGACTTCGGATTATGCTTTTCAAAATTATTATTTACGCTTTCCTCGTTGTAATTTGCATAGCAATATAAGCAGCCGTTTTTACAGGTGTTATAAGCCCCAATATCAATACTTTCTATACACCCGCACTGGCTTCTTTGATTTTTATCCTTCCCCGCCTGCAGCCGGTATTTCCCGATTCTTTCCAAACGCTCCCTATCAATACAATGGGCAGGCCCAATTCCCAGCCTGCTAAAATCGTTGGTTTCTGCGCAGGTATCTATCGATATGCCGTATTTTTTTGCCGTTTCAACAAATTTTTCCAGCAAAAAAATCTGCTGCCCGGCGGCTGCCGGCTGTATATTCAGCAGCCTTCCATTCCGTTTCGTATTCCTGTATAAGTCTACAAAGCTGACCGTACATTTTTCTGTGTACGGCGAAAGCTTAGAAGCCAGCGCCTCAAAATATCTGCAATGGTATTCTATTGTATAAGTTTCATTGAAAAATATAGGGTCGTACCTCCAAACCACCCTTTCCCTCCCAATTCTCTCAGATAGGTATTGAAACGCCGGTATAATAATTTTATTTTTGGACGGTATGTTTTTTTCAACCTCCGGCCCATAGGCAGTTAAAGTAAATTGAAAATAATAATTATATTTCTCCAGCTCGCCCAGCCTTTTCAGCATAGGAACCGGATTTTTCGTCCAAAATACAATTCCGTCAACAACCTCCGGCGACAGGCTTATTCTGCTTACCTGACGGGGATTCATTGGATTCCTGACTAAAACATACCCTTCCTTCAGCCTGTGAAAAAACCAATCAGAATAAAATGCTGGAATATCCGTTCTCCTGCTTGCGCTTATCATCATTACAGCCTCTTTTCTCTATTTTTTAAGTTAGAAATGTTACCTACGCCGCCTTGGGAAGTAAAAGCTTTTGAAAAGGTATTTCAGAATATTTTCTACCTGACTACAAAGGAAACCCAATCCCCCAGCGTATTCACTTCCACGATTTCGAATCCATTTTCCAGAAGGGCCGCCTCCACCTCCGCCTTTTTCATATCAATAATACCAGAGGAAATAAACAGCCCGCCAGGCTTCATATGCCGCCTAATTTCCCCAGAAAGAGGGATGATAACATCCGCCAGAATATTGGCCGCCACCACATCATATTTCTCATAACCCGCCTTCTCCTGCAACTCTTTATCCTCAATAATATTGCCAGAATAAGCCGTAAATTTTTCCTGAGGAATCTGATTGACCTCCATATTTTCCAGCGTAGCTTTCACGGCTGCCGGGTCAATATCTATACCCACGGCCTCCTTCGCCCCCAGCTTCAAACCGATAATAGAAAGAATACCGCTTCCGCAGCCCACATCTAAAACCCTGGTTTCTGGCGTAATATATTTCCGAAGACTGGCAATACAAAGCCTTGTTGTTTCATGAGCGCCCGTTCCAAAGGCAGTGCCGGG
>CATKYY010000036.1 GCA_949841225.1 uncultured Acetivibrio sp. | reverse complement strand
ATACCCTCCGGGCTTTTTCTGCGCCTTCTCGGCCTCTATTTTGAGAATTTGAGCACAACGGCCACCACCTTCTCGAAGAAGTGGAGGATCCGTTTCGGTGTGTTCAAATTCGCGCCTTCTGGTGCGGGTGACAGGACTTGAACCTGCACGTCTTACGACACAAGAACCTAAATCTTGCGTGTCTGCCAATTCCACCACACCCGCATATTAAATTATAAAAGATATAAAAAAATCCCGCAGCACCAACAGATGCCTGGGATATAATGAGACATCGGGGATTCGAACCCCGGACAACTTGATTAAAAGTCAAGTGCTCTACCGACTGAGCTAATATCCCATACTGGGCTAGCTGGATTTGAACCAGCGAATGCAGGAGTCAAAGTCCTGTGCCTTACCGCTTGGCGATAGCCCATCATTATCTTACTGAGCTTAAAGATAAGGGTGGGTAGAGGGACTCGAACCCTCGACCTCCAGAGCCACAATCTGGCACGCTAACCAACTGCGCCATACCCACCATGTTCTTCCGCCTACAGCTTATGAATCTTAAAATTACTTTAAACAAAGTAAAAACGTGCCAGAAGGGATTCGAACCCCCGACACACGGCTTAGAAGGCCGTTGCTCTATCCAACTGAGCTACTAGCACGTATTCAGCCAATCGGCTGAAGCGGGTGATGGGAATCGAACCCACGTATCTAGCTTGGAAGGCTAGTGTTCTACCATTGAACTACACCCGCACAATATTAACTTTTCAATCGGGGTGACAGGATTCGAACCTGCGACCTCTTGATCCCAAATCAAGCGCTCTAGCCAAGCTGAGCCACACCCCGTTCTTTCGGGGCTTTTCTTTTCCCCTCGACGCAAGCACTATTATATTCGATAAAACAACAAATGTCAACTACTTTTTTAAACTTTTTTTAAATTTTTTTACTTTTTTATTTTTACCTGGTTCAAAGTAAAATGAACCTCTCCCATCCGGTCCAGTTCCATCAAGGCATAAGTAGGAATTCTGCCGTCCTGCCGGGGCTGGGAAATACTTCCTGGATTCAGGGCAATCACATCTGTACTGGTATCCAAAAGAGGCCTGTGGGTATGGCCGAACATAACAATATTGGCTCCTTTGTCCCTGGCCCAATCCTTAATTGTTTCTGTTCCAAAATGCACCCTGTACCGATGCCCATGAGTTAGCAATACCTTGTATCCTCCCAGGGTAATCATTTTTTCCCCATCCAGCTCAGAAAAATAATCGTTATTCCCTGCTACCATCTCTACCGGACAACTAACGT
Organism: uncultured Acetivibrio sp.; assembly: GCA_949841225.1. Classification (GTDB taxonomy): domain Bacteria; phylum Bacillota; class Clostridia; order Lachnospirales; family Lachnospiraceae; genus Velocimicrobium. The sequence continues at coordinate 15,299 of CATKYY010000036.1, read as the reverse complement.
GGGACTGGATAAATCTTTCGCTCCCTTCCAGATCTCCCAAATGAATCAGCATATCTGGCTGCGTCTTTTCATACGCCTGTTCCAAATACACATTTTTCCCATGAGAATCGCTTACCACCAATATTTTCATCCATTATATTCCCCTTTCTTTTAATTTTTCCTTCATTAACCGAAGCGCTTTTCCCCGGTGGCTGACCTCATTTTTCCTTTCTGGAGGAAGCTGCGCCGTCGTCATACCAAATTCTGGCACATAAAAAATAGGGTCGTAGCCAAATCCATTACCGCCTTGCTCCTCATAAGCAATCCGCCCCTCTATAGTCCCTCTTGCCGTAATTGTCTCTCCGTCTGGAAAAACGCAGGCGATAACCGATACAAAACGCGCGCTTCTCTCTTCTTCGCTGACATCCTTTAAAAGCTCTATCATATGCTTATTTTTTACTGTATACGGCGTATCCTCCCCCAGGTAACGGGCAGAATAAACTCCCGGCTCGCCGTTCAGATAGTCCACCTCCAGCCCTGAATCATCCGCTATAACTATTTCCCCCGTCATTTCCATAATCGTCCTGGCCTTGATAATCGCGTTCTCTTCAAAGGTTTTTCCATCCTCTGCAATTTCCGTCTCTATCCCCGCCTCCTTCATGGAAACCGGCTCCAGCCCCGTATCAGCTAAAATCATACGGACTTCCTTCATCTTACCTTCATTTCCCGTAGCAAAAATAATCCTTCGACGCTCCATCTGTATTTTTTCCCTTCTTTAATTATTTATCCTGATATTTGCCAAGTCTAGTAATTCTCCTCCTGTTTTGAAAAGGCTTCCATAATCCCCTGGTAAATATACTCCGCCATCTCTTTTTGGTTCTTTTCCTCTATCAAATATTCCAAATCCTTTTCATTCGTCAAAAACCCGGTCTCGACCAATGCGGCCGGTATTTTAGCTTTCCCTATAATATAAATATCATTGCCCTTCACCAAGCCTCTGTTTGGCAAATTACTGCCTTTTACCATAGCGTTTAAACAGATTTCTGCCAAATCCTTTGAGCTAAAAGCAAGATTTTTCTGATTTTTAGTTCCATAAAGAACCTCGCATCCCCTGGCCTCCGCCGTATCGCTGGAATTACAGTGGACGCTGACAAATAAATCTGCCTTTAATTCATTTGCAAGATCGATTCTTGGATTTAAATATATCTTTTCATCCTCCAAACGGGTATAGTATACCTTTATCCGTTCTTTGTCCAAAAGCTTTTTTAAATATTTAACAATATTTAAATTAATATCCTTTTCATAATATTTCATATCCAGAGAATAGGTTCCAATATCGTTTCCTCCATGGCCGGCATCCACCACCAGAATCCTGCTATAAAGCTCCGACGGTTCCCAAAGCTCTATGTAAATAGCCTTTTCATCTTCATAGACCTGATATGCATAAACCCTGTCCAATACAGCTTCATACACCGCCGTATAGGAGGAGGAATCCGGCTCATAATCATAAACCAGCCCTGCTTTTTTCAGACAGCTATCATTTTTACTTCCTGTATAAAGCCCTTCTCTGCTAAAAGACCTGTCCTCCAGGCCCAAAATTGATATTTTAAGGCTTCTTTCCATATATAAATCTTCTAAAGAAACCTTATAGTTTTTTCCTTCCGGCTTATCAATAACCAAATACGGCCCTTCCAGGCGGTTCACCGCCACCCCTGTTTCCATATTGACATAAACATTCCCCAAATTTCCCTTTTGTATTTCCTCTGCTGAAACTACCCTGCCATTATCTAACTGTATATTTTTACCAAAAGAAGGAGCGGCGGCGCTGGTCATTTCCAGGCCGTAAGAAACGGCTACAGTCCCAAGCAGCGCCGCCAGGCTTCTTGCCGCCAGCTCTCTTAGAAATCTTTCGTTCATATACCCTCCCATATAAATGCTACAATTGTAGAAATTATACTATATCAGTCGAATTTTAGCAAGACTTGAATCTTTGGGTTTCTTCGGCGGCTTCGGCCCCATAAACTGATAATAATAGGTTTTAAGCATCCCATTATAAATTTTCCGGTTTTTATCCGCCTTTCTCCCTATATATTTCTCAGCTTCTTCAAAAGCAGTAATCACATAATAGGACCAGCTATCAAGGCCCGAAAAGGCTTCCCCCATCTCCCGGTACAGTTTAGGCAGGGCTTCCTTATCCTCCAGCCGTTCTCCATACGGCGGATTCGTAATAATAAACCCGTATTTTTTTGGATTTTTCAGCTCCTGTACCGGTCTCTTTTGAAAATGGATATACTCCTCTACCCCCGCCAGCCTTGCATTTTCCCTGGCGGCCTGAACAATATCTCCATCTATATCATATCCTTGGATATTCATCTTCACATCCCTTTGCATAACGTCGTTCGCTTCCTCCAACGTCTCATACCAGCGCTTTTTAGGAATCAGATGGCTCCAACCCTCTGATATAAAGGAACGGTTCATACCAGGCGCAATATTTGCCCCAATCAGCGCCGCCTCGATAGGTATCGTCCCGCAGCCGCAAAAAGGATCTACTAAAATCCGGTCCTGTTTCCAAGGAGTGAGCATAATTAAGGCTGCTGCCAGCGTTTCTGTTACAGGAGCCTTACTCGTCAGCTTCCGATAGCCCCTTTTATGGAGAGACTCCCCCGAGGTATCTATACCGATGGTAATCTCATCCTTCATAAAAGATACGCGAATCGGGTAAGCCTCCCCTGTTTCAGCAAACCATTCTTTCTTATATTTTTGCTTTAAACGTTCTACAATCGCTTTCTTCATAATAGATTGTATATCAGAAGGGCTGTAAAGCTTACTCTTAATAGAATTCGCCTTAGCAACCCAAAATCTTCCATCCTCAGGTATATATTCCTCCCAGGGCAAAGCCTTTGTCTTTTCAAACAGCTCGTCAAAAGTCTCCGCCTTAAATCTGCCTACCTTCAAAAGCACTCTTTCTGTAGTCCGTAAAAAAATATTAGCCCGGCAGACAGCCTCCGCATCTCCTAAAAATGTAACTTTTCCATCCTCAACTTCCGTAATATCATATCCTAAATCATATATTTCTCTTTTCAGAACAGCTTCCATTCCAAAATGACAGGGCGCTATCAGTTCAAATCTATCCATACCTTATTTTCTCCTTCTTCTGTGTTCCGTTCTTTCTCCATTATTATGACTGATTTAAGGTCTGCCGTCAACGCCCAGATTGTTGAGTTTCTCTGGCGCTAAAAAGAACGCTTTGGTAAAAATATATGATTAAAAAAGCCCTTTAAATTGATGGACTCCACCGCTTACTGTTATTACCTGATTCGGCCAATCCTTTAAATCCCTGGCCGCTATCAGACTCACATTTCCCCGGTCGCAATAAAAAATAATTGTTTTATACCGTTTCAGCCACCTGGTCCGCTCTGAAAGTTCATCATAGGGAATATTTACCGCGCCGGCAAGATGATATTCCGAATATTCTTCCTTTTCTCTTAAATCCACTACAATAACATCTCTCCGGCCCAGATACCCTTTTAAATCTTTAGGGCTGATAACCTCAAAGCTCATACGAATTCCCCTTTCTCTTTTATTATATTTTATTCTGTCATTCTAAAAAGGGTTCGCCAGGGCGGTTTTAGCCAATGCAAAATCCACTGCTTACGAAAACTAAACTGTGACGGCTCTCTGGAACGCTTAGCTATTCACGTAGAAAATGGCACAGCCCTTTTCGAGCCATGCCATCTTCCATTTTCTGTTTCGCTTTTATTTCGTTTAGTTGTTCTGATTTTTGTTTGTAGTATTCTGATAAGAATTAGAAGTCTTGTTCTGGGAGTTTGTATTGCTCGTGCTGTTGGACGTCTTATTAGACGTCTTGTTAGACGTTGTATTGGATGTTGTGTTTTTAGAAGAATTACTTGTCTTATTCTCGTATTCGTTATTAAAATTTTTAGCCATTTTAATAGTCCTCCTTGAGATTTGTTTTTCGTTACACGTTTAGTATGTCACACAAATCAAAAAGTATACGCTCCATGGATAAAAATTGTTATCAAAAATAATCCGCCTAATTCTCTGGATATGTTTTAAAAAATTTTTTATTATTTTATAGTTGCATTTTAAAAACTTTTATATTATAATTACCCCATGCTGATGTTTACCCCTTATGAGCATCAGCATACCCCTTATTAATTATTTATACTCCCCTCATAGGAGCCGTAGATTTACGGCTCCTATATTTTTTATTTTATAGGAAATTCCTTCGGATTCCCTATAAAATAAAAAGCAATTATCGCACTGCGGCGGAAAAGAACTATGCCTCTAAAGCGGCCCGCCGCAGGCGGAGAATCCTATAAAGCAGGATTCTTTGTTCTCCAATAAAATTCGGCCGCCCCCAACAAATCTTTTACCGAAAAGCAGACATAAGCAGCCGGATAATAAAAACTACTGCTAAAACAGGAAGAACTACCGCGAAGAAAATATGAATCCCTACGCCTGCAATCACTATAATGACTGCCAGTATCAGCAAAAGGACTATAGAAGCCAAAAGCTTCTGATACCAGGTAAGCCCGTCCCAGGTATAGATTTTATAACGAGCTTTTTCCTGCTCCTTCTGGCCTCCCTGGGAATATTCCTGCTCATAGCTCTCCTGATAAACGGCATGGCCTCCCTTTAGCGACCTGGCATCTATAATTGTTTTCGCAATCAGCCTCGGGTCTCCAAGTTCATTTAATTTTTCTTCTTCTGTTTTTCCGTCGTTTTCACGAATATAGCCGTCATAATATTGCAAATGCCCTGCTATTTCGTAATCTGGAATTTCTCCCTTTAAGGCTTCTTGCAAAACTGCCAAAAACTCTTCTCGCCCCATAGCTTCCTCCTACTATACATTTTTTGAAACGCAAATATAGATGCTTAAAAACTCCTTCCCATCAAAAAGCATAGGCACTTGAATGGATTGCGTATCCGACTGCATAAATAATTTGCTTCCAAGCATAGAAAGGGGCGGCGTAATATCTACAATAATATCCTGATTAGAAAACAAAGTGGCTGTATTTCCCATAATCATATTGCTTAGCTCTCCTAGAGCAGATCTGGATATTTCATCCAATTCCTCTACCAGCATACCGCACATCATATTGCTTGCAATTTTTTTTGCATTTTCTATTGGAATAACAAGAAAAACCTGTCCCTTCATCTGCCCGGTAAGCCCTACCTGTATAACAAACATATCGTTCTCAAAATTAAGTACGCCTACCCCCGGTTTCCCAATTCCCAGCTTTACCTGTACCATATTTTCAAAAATACTCATGCTGGACTTTAAAAATGGATTAATATAATTAACATCAATAGCTGGCTTCATTTTCATCCTCCTAATTCCTGCACCAGTTCATCTTTTATAGAAAATAAGACCCGGCAGCCCGCCGGGTCTTAAGCGTGCGTGAAAGGAGTCGAACCCTCGACCTTCTGGTCCGTAGCCAGACGCTCTATCCAGCTGAGCTACACGCACATAACATAAACCTCTTACAAAAAATAATATACCACAACACTTTTATAAATGCAAGACTAAATTTCCTTGATTTTCCGCATTTTACTTTATTTTAAAAACATACTCCTTTTTCTTTCACAAAACATACGTTTCAAAAAGTATTTCTGCCGGATAAACGCCTTATATTTTGCTTAAAATTATAAATGCATCCGGCAGAAAACAATTCTCAATACGCCTTAATCTATCTGACTAAAAGCCAAAATTACTTTTTATATACCAGAGAATTAGCTATATACTCTCCCACGGTATGTACGTCCGGCTCTACTGCCGCCCCGTTATCCGTTATGGTAATCTCTGTTACATAACCGTCACAGAAAACGTCATAAATTGCCTGTTTCACAGTAGACTTCTGACCGTTTACATCCATTTCAACGGTATAAGAGGTTACAATAGCCTTGCCTAAATTAATTTCCTTTTCTTCCATTGAAAAATCGGTAACTGTTCCTAATCCTCCAAAAGCCGCTTCCACAAACTCCTTCGTTATTGTTTCCTGCAAATATGCCTTCCAGGTTTCCAGATTAGACTGAACAGCTCCGTCATTTGCATTGACAGTAACTGACACATTTGAGCTTCCGGCATAAATATCTGCGTTTTCTGGAACAAGTACATATACTGTCATATTATTTTGGGAAACCTTCTCCATCTTCCAGCTCTTTGGTATTGCTATTGTATATTTCCCAATAGTTGCTTCTTTTGCTTTAAACGGAGCTTTTGCTACATACTTGTTTACCGGATTTTTTACTGTTACTTTACATTTGTAGCTTTTTCCTCCAACCTTGGCGGTAATTGTGGCTGTCCCTGCCTTTTTTGCTGTAACCTTTCCTTTTTGGCTTACTGTAGCTACCGACTTCTTACTGGTAGACCAGGTCGCCTTTTTTTTCGTTCCCTTTACCTGCAAAGTAAAGGATTTTCCTACCTCTAATGTCTTTTTTGATGCAGACAGCTTTATGGTTGCCGCCTCGCAAACCACAGCGCTTGATGCAGGCAACCCTGCCGGCGCTGTTATCGTCAGTGCCAAAGCCAGTGCAAGGGCTCTTGTAAGCTTCTTCAGTTTATACATATATTTCCTCCCAGTTTATAAAATTTGGACTATATATCCTTTTTTATTATAATACTTTCCTTCTAAAAAAGTCTTACGATTTTCTTACGATTGGTACTTTTTGGACGGTTTATGTTAAAATAAAACTGCTTCACCCAACCATTTGTGAAGTTTGACCGTTAACAAAACGTATAATTAAAGGAAAGGAGTCTTTCTCATGCAAAAGAAACTGATAAAATCAGGTATATGCCTTGCATTGGCCTTTATCCTGGCATTTACGCCGGCAGCAGCAAGTACTGCAACCAGTACCGGCGCCTCTGTAAGTGGCAAAACCTACCAAAGCCTCCAAGACAGCGCTCAAAAAAAGGCCGCCGCTCTTACTACCGCCTATGGCGCTTCCAGCGTCCAATATGCATTGATAAGCGGCGGAGAAATCATAGTCTCAGGCCAGGCTGGCTACGATAATATAGCTAAAAAAACAGCTCCAACAAAAAATACCAAATATGGCATCGGCTCTATCAGCAAAATTTTTACTACTATTGCTGTTCTCAAGCTGGTGGAACAGGGTAAGGTCGATTTAAACAAACCCGTTGTAAATTACATAACAGACTTTAAAATGGCAGACAGCAGATATAAAGATATTACTGTCCGAATGCTGCTAAACCATTCCTCTGGACTTATGGGAAGCACGCTGGACAACAGTATTCTTCTGGGCGCTGCCGACAGCTATGCTCATGACAATTTTTTGAAAATTTTAAGCACTCAGAGGCTGAAAGCTGCTCCAGGAGCTTTTTCTGTTTATTGCAATGACGGCTTCACTTTAGCAGAAATCCTGGTAGAACGGGTCAGTGGACAGAGTTTTTCCAGCTTTATTACTGCCTACATTACCAGTCCTCTTAACATGACGAATACTAAAACGCCAATGGATTCTTTTAAAACCTCTTCTCTGGCAGGCATTTACTTAAACGGAAAACAAAAGCTGCCTTATGAAAGCTTAAATGCTATTGGCGCCGGCGGCATCTACTCAACCGCCTCCGATTTGTGCCGTCTTTCTACTATTATTACCAGCTCCACCGGCCTTTTATCCGATGCCCTGGTTGATTCTATGGAAGAGGAAGAGTATAAAAACGGCCAATGGTCGCCAGAAGGAGATTCTATCCTTTCCTACGGCCTCGGCTGGGATAGCGTAAACACCTATCCGTTTACCCAATATGACATAAAGGCCCTGGTAAAAGGCGGAGACACAATGAACTACCATGGAAGCCTGATTGTCCTTCCAGAAGAAAATATGGCTGTAGCTGTCCTGACTTCGGGCGGCAGCAGCACCTATGCCCAAATCATGGGGCAGGCTATTTTACTGGAAGCCTTAAAGGAAATGGGCCGTATTCCAGAAATTCTTCCAGATAAGACATTTACGCCGCCAGTAAAAACCGCCGTTCCAAACGAGTTTTTAAAATATGAAGGCTACTACGGAAATTATTCTTCACCATTTAAAATTTCCATAGACACATCCGGCGCCCTTTCCCTTGGCGCGGGAGAAGCAGCCCAGCAGTTTATCTATGGCGGCGATGGTAAATTTTACAGCAGCGACGGCAGTATCTTCCTTTCCTTTGTTGAGGAAAAGGGACATACCTATCTTTATGTTTCCGCCTACCAAAGCCTTCCTCTTCTGGGTCAGACAGCCATGTCTCTCTATCAGGGTCAGAAACTAAATGGAAAAGAACTTAGCGGCGCTGCAAAAAAAGCATGGGACAAATATCTCAATAAAAACTACTTTATCGTATCCGAGCGGTATAATTCCTACCTCTACGTCCAGGGACTTTTAATCAGCCGGCTGATGCTTACCGAAGGACTTCCAAACTATATTGGCTCTAACGAAATTACGGATCCTTTCACAGCCGCCGCCACTGTAGAAATTCCTGGCATGTACGGACGCGATTTAGGCGATGCAAAGATTACGGTAAAAAATAAAATAACCTATTTAAACATTGGCGCGACTACCTTAATTTGCGAAGATGCCGTTAAAAACCTGTCCACAAAGAAATCCTTTAAAGTAACAATTCCAGCGACAGAATACGCAAAATATTATAAAATCAGCAATAAATCAGCTAATAAAACAATTAAAGTAACTCTTCCAAAAAAAGCCTCCTTTACCATATATGATAAGGACGGCGCGCTTGCCTTTAGCTCTCTCCTTTCTGGAAAGACTACGGCTAAGCTTCCAAAGGGCGGCTATATTGTATTTAGCGGCAATAAAAAAGCTTCCTTTAAGGTAGAATACAAATAATCTGGAGCAAAGAATCCTGCTTGGCAGGGTTCTCCGCCTGCGGCGGGTCGCTTTAGCGGCATATTTCTTTTCCGCCGCAGTGCGGTAATTGTTTTTTATTTTATAGGGATTCCGAAGGAATTTCCTATAAAGTAAAAAAGGGCTTGGTTACAAAACCAGGCCCTTTTATTTCTTCTTTAATACTATATCTCTAAATTCAGGCGTATCTAAAAGCTCATTTTCCCCCCCCAATCTGTATACTGTCTTGCTCTGCTTCTTGAATCCGTCTGTAATGAGGAACAAACAGTCTTTGCCCGATACGGATATTATCCGAAACGCCATTACAATATTTTATTTCAGTTACTAATTCGCCAATATCTTCATACTGATCGCTATAGTAGTCTAAAGCGATACTCCAAACCGTATCTCCTTCTTTTACATACACGACAGAGACTACTTTTTCCCACTTTATATTTTCTCCGCTGGCCTCCGCTGTCAGAGAAAATCCCGCGCAAGCGCATAAAATTGCCAGTATTAAACTTCCCACCACTGCATTTTCAGAAAGAAAATCCTTTGTCGTTTCTAAATACTTAGAAAAGATATATTTTACTAAATCTGCTCTTTTGTCCATAATAGCCCTCCATCAGCCAAACATATGATACGAACATCTGTTTAAAACTATTATACGGAACATTTATTCGTTTGTCAAGGTTTTACAAACATTCGTTTGAAATTTTATTTATTTACTTTTACCATAACATCCAGAATAAAATACTTTTCTGCTGTATAACAAAACATTTCTCCATGCAACCGACAGGCGGCATCCTGTATCGTTTTTAACCCAAAGCCATGATCCGACCCAGTTTTACTTGTATTTGGAAGTATTCCCTTTTCTACAAAAAGACTTTCCTGGCATCGGTTTTTAATCCTGATAATCAAATAACTTCTATTATAACGCATCTGTACAGAAACTTCCCTCTTATCCTCCGTAAGTTCCCAGGAAGCCTCCCAGGCATTTTCGAGACCATTGGAAAGAATTTGGCACAATTCCATATAAGGAAGCAGTTCTCCGCCAATCTGTATATCCAGATCCAGCAAAACGTTCAGCTTTTGGAATCTTTGGTAATAATGGTTCAAAACAGAATTTAAATAAGGGTTCTCGCAAAATCTTTTCTGAAAAACATTGACGTCTTGTCCGATACCCTTTAAATATTCCTGAGCCTCTATAGATTTATTGGCCGCCAGCAAACCCGATAAGGTGACAATATGCGCTTTCATGTCATGCTTTACCTTTTTAATATGCTGCTGATCCTCTAGCTGTACTTCCAGCCAAAGCCTTTGCTCTTGCAGAATACGGTCGCTTTGCTGTTTCCGATGCAAAAGCATTTGTCGGTACAGCGACACAAAAATCGTACCATAAGTCAGAGGCATAAGAAACAAGACTAAAATTAATGATGTCAGTTCTCCAGGCCTTTCCGTAATGATTCTCGGATAATTTGCCATAATTGCCAGCAATAGATAATATAATGCCGCCAAAACAGCAAAAATACCCCATCCCTTTGAAACGGACTCTTGCACCTCAAGGTACGGCTTTCTTAAATATCGGACGGCATACCATTCAATCACTGGAAATAGAACCAATCTTCCAATAAACATTAAAATATAGCTTTCTCCGCCTATATAATAATCTAAAAGGTTAGTCACTATTATAAGCCAATAAGCCACAGTATCAGAAAGACAAAAAGTAAATAAAAAACGCCACCTTTGATCCTTTGATATTAAATAAAAAAAGACCAAACTAGGTAAAGTAGCCGTCAGTAAAAACAGCTTTCCCATTGTCTGTATACCAAGAAAAACTAAGCCGACAATATTAAAAATAATCACGGGTAGCATGTAAATACTTGTCAGAAAAAACGTCTTTCTTCGAGAATACCGGGATCTGTACAGCAGCATAAAAAGAATCAGAATATGAAATAATGACCATAAAATAGACAAATCTCTCAATATTTCAGGCTGCATCAATCCATCTCCTCAAATAATATTTCATAATATTTCTTTTTAATGTCCGCTATATAGCGTCTGGAAATAGGAATCTGGTAATCAGAAAGTATAAGCTCATTTCCATCCAGGCTGCTTACATAGTACATATTAACAATAAAGCTTTGATGGCAGCGAAATAAAATATCTCCGCATACCTGCTCTGCTATTTCATTCAGCTTCCCTTTACATTCCTGTACTGTGCCGTCCTTACATTGAATATAAACCATGTGCCCTCTGCTACTGATGAACAAAATTCTGTTATACGGAATCGCCCCCATTTCTCCCCGCCATTTATATTGGAGAGAAAGCTCCCGATTTCTGGCAATCTGCAGAGATATACGTTCAATAAGCTTATTTAAATCTGCCTCTTCTACGGGCTTTATAAGATATTGAACCGCATAGAGATCATAAGCCTCCCTATAGAAAGCATCGCTGGATGAAATAAAACAAAGCATTGCATTTTCATCCCACTTACGGATACGTTGAGCTAAATCAATCCCATTCATAACTTCCATATAAATGTCAAGAAGGTACAAATCATATTTCTTTTTGTTATTTTCTATATCTGCAAGAACCTCCCCGGCGCTTAAATAAATCGTAGTGTTATGAAGCCCTTTAAATAAAGATTTCAAGGTTAAAGCATCCTGATAGGAGTCATCGCAAATTGCAATTTTCATAAATGGTCAGCCTTTCTTTTCTTATATCTTTATTATACTTTGGAAACAAATTTAGCTCAATGTCATTTTTGAGCTAAATTCGTCTAATTTTGTAGTTCTATATTCCTATATTCCTATATTTCATTTACAAGGTTGCAAAAACAGAGAGATTACACATGAAAAAGTAATCTCTCTGTTTTCAAACGCGCCCTAAAACCTTATCTGGCTCCAGCTAAATTTTTTATAGAAATATCTAATATCCTGTTCTCTTTATAAGGTCTGAAAAGCAGATATAAAAATACCGCTACCATAATAAATGCCGCTGCAGTCCCAATACCAAAAACCCCTGTTGTTATCAGGTTTCCAATCTGATAGATACAGAAAGATACTATATAAGCAAGTCCTGTCTGGTAACTAATTGTAAACCAAAACCATCCGGCATTGTTCATCTCTCGTTTTATCGCTCCCATAGCAGCAAAACAAGGAGCGCAAAGCAGATTAAACGCCAGGAAGGAATAAGCTCCTGCCGCCGTCATACTTTCAGCCAGCCTTCCCCAGATTTCCGCGCCGTCTTCTGCAACCTGCGCGTACCCAAACAAAATACCAAACGTATTCACTACATTTTCTTTTGCAATCAGACCTGTCACTGCCGCTACCGCCATCTTCCAGTCTCCCCATCCTAATGGCGCAAATATTGGAGCAATTACGCTTCCCACAGAGGCTAATATGCTCTTATCAAGCTCTTCTGCCTCCAACATTCCAAAGCGGCCGTCTGCCCATCCAAAGCCCTGCAAAAACCAAAGAACAATAGCAGATACAAGAATAATAGTACCAGCCTTTTTAATAAAAGACCAGCCCCGCTCCCACACACTCCGAAACATATTCTTCATCGTAGGCATATGATATGCCGGAAGCTCCATAACAAACGGCGCTGGTTCTCCAGCAAACATTTTCATTTTCTTTAAAATAATACCTGAGCAGATAATCGCTGCAATTCCAACAAAATATGCGCTTGGCGCTACCCAGGAAGCCTCTTGAAATAAAGCTCCTGCAATTAAGGCAATAATAGGAAGCTTTGCGCTGCAGGGAATAAAGGTAGTCGTCATAATCGTCATTTTGCGATCTCTGTCATTTTCAATCGTTCTGGAAGCCATAATACCAGGAACCCCACAGCCTGTTCCAATCAGCATAGGGATAAAGGATTTACCGGATAACCCGAATCTGCGGAAAATACGGTCCATAATAAAAGCAACTCTGGCCATGTAACCGCAGGCCTCTAAAAAAGCAAGAAAAACAAATAATATCAATATTTGAGGAACAAAACCAAGAACAGCTCCTATCCCTCCTATCATCCCATCTAAAATCAGAGATTTAAGCCAGTCATCGCAGCCAACAGCATCTAACACGGTTTCTGCCAAAACCGGAATTCCCGGAACTTTCACTCCAAAGAAATAGAATCCCTCGCCAAATACTCCATCATTTGCCCAATCTGTCGCCCAGCCTCCTATTGTAGTAACCGAAACATAGTATACCAGCCACATAACTGCCGCGAATATGGGAAGCGCCAGCCAGCGATTTGTTACAATATGGTCAATTTTATCTGAAACTGTTATCTTCCTCTTTTTTTTCTTGGTACAGCATTTTTCTATAACAGAAGAAATATATTTATATCTTTCATTTGTAATAATACTTTCTATATCATCGTCAAACCTATCCTCCAGAACTTTTACTTCAGCAGATACATCTGGAAGATACGTTAGCTGATTTCCAATTTTTTCATCTCCTTCCAACAGCTTAATTGCAAAAAAGCGTCTCTGCCTTTCTGGAACTGAAGCCTCCAGCATAACCTCTACTCTATGAATTGCTTCTTCTACTTCTTGTATAAAACTATGTACCAGATTGTCCCCAGTTTTCCTTTGTGCCAAAGAAACCGCTTTCTCCGCCGCCTTCCAAATCCCTTTTCCCTTCAAAGCAGAAATTTCAACAACCTCGCAAGCTAATTTCTGGCTTAATTTTTCAATATGTATTTTATCCCCGTTTTTTTCTACTATATCTATCATATTTACCGCTATGATAACTGGTATTCCAAGCTCTATCATCTGTGTTGATAGATAAAGGTTTCTCTCAATATTTGTGCCGTCTACAATATTTAAAATAGCATCTGGCTTTTCCTTTATCAAATAATTTCTGGCTACTACCTCTTCCAAAGTATAAGGAGATAGCGAATAAATACCAGGTAAATCTACAATCGTAATATCCTTATATCCTTTTAACCGTCCTTCTTTTTTTTCTACCGTTACGCCCGGCCAATTTCCAACAAACTGATTTGAACCTGTCAGGGCATTAAACAAAGTTGTTTTTCCACAGTTTGGATTTCCTGCTAACGCAATTTTTAAAGACATTATAATACTCCTTTTTCCCAATAAATTAAACTGCTTGTAAAAGTAAATTCGTTATATCTACTATTAATTAGTAGCAACTAACCAATTACTAAAAAAATTATTCTATCTCTACCATCTGTGCATCCGCTTTCCGAAGCGACAGCTCATATCCCCTTACCGTTACCTCAAGAGGATCTCCAAGAGGCGCAACCTTTCTTACAAAAATGTCTACGCCTTTTGTAATGCCCATATCCATAATACGTCTCCTAACCGGACCTCCTCCGGTTAACTTTTTTACCTTTACTGTCTGCCCACATGCAGCCTCTTTTAAAGTTTTCATTATTTTCTCCATTTCTGCGCGGCTTTTTACACATATTAAGTTTGCGGTTGCCGCGCAGACGCAAACTTGGTAGGTCTTCCAATTTACCTGATTCATTATACCATAATTTTATTTGCCATATCCTTACCGATAGCAATTCTGGAATTCTTTACATTTACTATCATATTTCCACCAATTTCAGAAATAACCGTAACTTCACCTCCAGCTATAAAGCCAAGATTTTCTAAAAATCTACGAATCTCCTCTTTTCCACCAATTTTTCTAATTATATTAGTTTCTCCTTTTCTTACCATTGATAACGGCATCCTACCATCCTTTCCTTTATAAAATTTATTGATAATGATTTTCATTTCCATATAATTTAGTATATACTTACTATCTTTTGTTGTCAATAATTTTTTATGTAAAAAACTATTTTAATATATTTTGAAATAGAACAGAGAATCCTGCTCTGCAGGATTCTTTGCCTGCGGCGGGTCGCTTTAGCGGCATATTTCTTTTCCGCCGCAGTGCGATAATTGTTTTTTATTTTACAGGGAATCCGAAGAAGTTTCCTATAAAATAAAAAAAGAGCATACCATCTGATATGCTCTTAACGTGCGTGAAAGGAGTCGAACCCTCGACCTTCTGGTCCGTAGCCAGACGCTCTATCCAGCTGAGCTACACGCACATATTCAATTATGATGCCGGCGACCGGAATCGAACCGGTACGGGAGATTAGTCCCGCAGGATTTTAAGTCCTGTGCGTCTGCCTGTTCCGCCACGCCGGCAATTAATGGGACCAACAGGGCTCGAACCTGTGACCCCCTGCTTGTAAGGCAGGTGCTCTCCCAGCTGAGCTATGATCCCATGGGAAATGGTAAAACCATTTTGCCGTCTTTCCTTGAGAGTCTCAAGAAAACGACCCAGATCGGACTCGAACCGACGACCTCCGCCGTGACAGGGCGGCGCTCTAACCAACTGAGCCACTAGGCCAAACTTCCTACAACAGCCGACGATCGGACTCGAACCGATAACCTGCTGATTACAAATCAGCTGCTCTGCCAATTGAGCCACATCGGCAAA
>CATKYY010000035.1 GCA_949841225.1 uncultured Acetivibrio sp. | reverse complement strand
TTGCAGGGACTGTATGCGATTGCTTCGGGAGGCCTTACTGGCACAGGACTGGGAGGCAGTATGCAGAAGCTGGGCTATGTGCCGGAGGCTCAGAACGATATGATTTTTTCGATTATTTGCGAAGAGCTGGGACTTTTTGGCGCAGTTACTGTGATTCTTTTATTTGTTCTTTTGATTTGGAGATTGTTTATTATTTCGATTAATGCGCCGGATATGTACGGCGGACTGATGTGCACCGGTATTTTAGTACATATTGCGGTACAGGTAATTATTAATATTGCAGTAGTTACGAATTCTATTCCGTCTACTGGTATTCCGCTCCCATTTATCAGTTATGGAGGAACTTCGGTAGCGGTGCTTTTAGCAGAAATGGGGCTTGCCCTGAGCGTGTCGGATCAGATAAAATACGAGAGATAGTTACCCTTTGGGCCCTCTTATCATATAATGTAATAGATTGGTAAAGGGAAGGGTGTCAAGGTGTCGGTAATATATGTAGATGGCGGCCGGCCGCTGCGGGGAGAAATTGGACTGCAGGGCTCAAAAAATACAGTGCTTCCCATGCTGGCAGCCAGTATCCTGAATAAGGGCAGCCTGCGGCTGAATCATTGTCCAAAAATAGCGGATGTAGACAGCATGCTGGCTTTGCTGGAACAGATGGGCTGTCTTGTAAAAAGAGACGGAGATAGTATTGAGATAGATGCATCCTCTCTGGATTCGGTTCAGGTGGCGCCGGAATATGGGAAACGGATGCGTTCTTCCCTTTTTTTGCTGGGGCCTATGCTCGGCAGGATGAAAAGGGCTGTGGCGGTTTATCCGGGAGGCTGCGTGATTGGGGAACGGCCGATTGATATTCATTTAGCGGCGTTTCGCAGGATGCAGGTAGAAATAGAAGAAAATGCAGAGTTTTTAAGCCTTTCTACGGCAGGGCTGAAGGGAAATCGCATTATCCTGGGCTTTCCAAGCGTAGGGGCTACAGAAAATGTTGTTATGGCGGCTGTTTTAGCAGAGGGAACCACCTGTATTTATAATGCGGCAAGAGAACCAGAAATTATAGAGTTGTGTCTTCTTTTAAAGGCTATGGGCGCCGATATATCAGGTGAGGGGAGCGGCTGCCTTAGAATCCGGGGTGTGAAACGGCTCCATGATGCAGAGTATACAGTAAAAGGAGACCGGATTGTAGCAGGGACCTATCTTGCGGCGGCGCTGGCTACCCAAGGAGAGATTTTACTTGAAACAGACTGCCTTTTTCATATGGAAGGGATTTTAAGAGCTTTGGAAAGGGCTGGAGCCAGGCTTTTTATAGGGAAAGACCATGTAAGGCTTATATCCCGGGGAAGGGCTGGAAGGGTCCGAAGGCTTGTAACAGAACCGTATCCGGGTTTTCCTACGGATATGCAGTCCCAGATGATGGCGGTTCTTGCTGGCGCCAGGGGAGTTTCTGTCATTGAAGAGAGAATTTTTGAGTCCAGGTTTCGGATTTGCGAGGAGCTGCGCCGGATGGGAGCCATAATTGAAACGGATGGCCCAAGAGCCAGAATATGCGGCGTTTCAGAGCTTTCCGGGGCCAGGATGGAAGCAAAGGAGCTCCGTGGAGGAGCCGCCCTTATTATAGCCGCTCTTATGGCAGAAGGGGAAAGCGCCATAGAAGGCGTTGGTTATATAGAAAGGGGCTACGAAGATATTTGCGGCGTTCTTTCAAGCCTGGGAGCCAGGATAAAAAAAGAGGAATGCTAAAGAAAAGCAGGAGGGAAAGAAATGGGGAGACGGAGGAAAAATTACCTGAGGACATTATTCTTGCTGGTTTTTCTGGCCGGCCTTTTTCTTTTCCTCTTTTTTTGGTTTCATATTGAAAAGATAACAGTTACGGGCTGTAGCTATTATTCAGAAAAAGAGGTTACGGATATGGTGTTTACCTCGCCTTTGGATTATAATTCTCTTTATCTTTATTTCAAGCATAAATTTATAGGAACGAAGGAGCTTCCTTTTATCCAGAAATTCACAATTACCCGGGTAAGCCGGAAGGAAGTAAAGGTTCAGGTTTATGAAAAGGCTTTGGTAGGCTGCGTTAAGTATATGAACCAGTATATTTATTTTGATAAAAACGGAATTGTCCTGGAATGCTCTGGGGAAGCGATGGAGGGGCTTCCTTATGTAACGGGGGTCGATTACCAGGGCTTTACGCTGTATGAAAAGCTGAAGGTTTCGGATGAAGCTATTTTTAACCGGATTCTGGATATTTCCCAACTGGTGCAAAAGTATGAGCTTCCGCTAAAACGGATTCATTTTTCCCAAAATGATACCATAATGCTGGAAACGGATGGTATTAAGGTGTATTTGGGAAAAAGGGAATTTTATGACGAACAGGTGGCCGCGTTGTCGGAAGTCTTACCTACAGCCCAAAAAGAGGGCCTGAAGGGGAAAATTCATATGGAAAATTATGCATCCGGCCAGGATATTATATTTCTCAGGGATGAAAAAACTTGAAATTTAGGGTTGATTATTTCTAGGAAAAACTATATTATATAATATGAGATTATAAAGAGATAATGGCATAATACTATATATTTTGATGGGATAGAAGATGAGAAGTGTGAAGGAGGAAGAACCTTGCTTGAAATAAAGACAAACGAGGCAGAGTCCACGGCCAAGATTTTAGTTATTGGCGTTGGTGGCGCTGGAAATAATGCAGTTAACAGGATGATCGAAGAGGGGATTTTAGGAGTTGAATTTATCTGCGTCAATACGGACAAGCAGCATCTTAAAAATTGTAAGGCGCCTACCTGCATACAAATTGGTGAAAAACTGACTAAGGGCCTTGGGGCCGGAGCACAGCCCGAAATTGGGCAGAAGGCGGCGGAGGAAAACCGGGAAGAACTGACGGAGCTTATCAAGGGCGCAGATATGGTATTTGTTACCTGCGGTATGGGCGGCGGCACCGGAACTGGCGCGGCTCCGGTAGTAGCTTCCATAGCAAAGGAAATGGGAATTCTTACCGTAGGAATTGTGACAAAGCCTTTTAAGTTTGAAGCAAAAACCCGTATGAATAACGCCGTTCAGGGCATTGAGCGTTTGAAGGCGTGCGTTGACACTCTGATCGTAATCCCAAATGATAAACTTTTACAGATTGTTGACAGAAGAACAACTATGCCGGACGCTTTAAGGAAAGCGGATGAAGTGTTGCAGCAGGGCGTACAGGGAATTACAGACCTGATTAACGTTCCCGGCCTGATTAACCTGGATTTTGCGGACGTCCAGACGGTTATGAAGGATAAAGGCGTAGCCCACATCGGTATTGGCGTGGGCAGAGGCGATGATAAATGCGTAGAGGCGGTTCAGCAGGCGATTACCAGTCCTCTTTTGGAAACGACCATTGAAGGGGCGTCCCATGTAATTATTAACATATCTGGGGATATAAGCTTGATTGAGGCTAATGAAGCCGCTACTTATGTACAGGAGCTGGCAGGAGACAGCGCCAATATTATTTTTGGCGCTATGTATGATGAAAATGCGCCGGATGTAGCAACGATTACAGTAATTGCTACAGGGCTGGAAGACGGCGCAGGGCCTGCTGCAAAAGCTCCGAATTTTTTAGACAATATGGTTAAAAATTCTGGTTTGAATAACTACGGCCAGGCTCAGCAAAAGGCTACTTACGGGAATACGGCTTCTTTCCCATCTTTTATTCAGAATGCCGGAGCTGGAAAAGCATCTGCGGGAAACCAGCCGATGCAAAATTCAATTCCACAGATTAATGTGCAGCAATTCCATCCAAAAACGGAGCCGGCGGAGGATGGAGAGCACGGAGGAATTAAAATACCAGAGTTTTTACAGAAGAACCGCCATAAATAAACGATAGAATTTGTTTTAAATGATACATAGCCAGGAAAAAAGATATGCAATATGTCGCATATCTTTTTTTATTGCAGTTTTTTTGTTTCTGAGACATCCTAAATATAGGGACTCCAGTCGTTTACTGGAGAAATATGAAAAAAACTCTAGATGAAAAGAAAGAGAAATCTGCTATAATATGACAGGAATTTTGGAATATTTAGAGTATAATTGGTTCAATCCTCAGAACAGGAGGTGGCCATTGGGGCTTGTCGTATACATAGATGTGTATTTCCTGGTGAATATGGCCTTTAATTTTTGTATTCTTTTACTGGTTAGAAGAATGCAGAAACGAAAACGGAAGGTTTTCCGGTTATTGGCCGGAGCGGCAGCCGGAGGGCTGGGGGCAGCCATTATACTCTTTTTCTCTGCCCTTCCCCTTGCTTTCCAAGCTGTTTTACAGTACGGGCTGCTGCCGGGGCTTATGCTTATCATAAGCTTTGGATTTTCGGACAGAAGGAATTTTTTTCACCAGCTTTTGACTTTTTACAGCATTGCTTTTTTTCTGGGAGGCTTATTTTTGGCCTTCCGGCAGGAGGGAAAAGGAATGCTGCCGCTTTTTGCCCTGCTGGCTGTTTTTTCCTTTCTTTTATGGCTGTTTTTTCCAGCGGCCTGGAGGAGGCAAAAGGAGTTTCAAAGGGAGTATGAGGTAGCGGTAAGCTTTGGGGAGGGATGGATAAAAGGAAAGGCGCTTTTCGACACGGGAAACAGGCTTCGGGAGCCTGTGAGTGGAAAACCGGTTATGCTGGCAGATTTTTCAGCAATTAAGGCGGGGCTTCCTGAACGGCTTAAAAGAGCTGTGGAAGCTTGGAGCCAGGAAAAGGCAGAATTGGAAAATACAGAAGATTACCAGAAGGTCCGGTGGATTCCTTATCATGCAGTAGGGACAAAATGTGGGCTTTTGCCAGGAGTAGAAGCAGAGCAGGTAAAGATATGGATGGGGACAGAAAGCATTACAAAGGAGGGCGTTGTGCTGGGGATTGTATTTGAGGCCCTTGCAGCCCAGGGGGGATACCAGTTTATCTTACATGAAGACATTATGTGCTAGAAGGAGAGGAATCGTTGTGTTGTTAAAAGTGTCGATACCAAATAAATTCCAGTTCCGCATGATACCAACCTTTCATGGGCTGATCTGTGGAAAAAGGGGGGAAATCCATTATATCGGAGGGGCTGAAGTTTTGCCGCCGCCCCTGGATGCCAAAGAGGAGCTTGAAATGATAGAAAAGCTGGGGGGAGAAGAAGATAGCACGGCAAAGGCAAAACTGGTAGAACATAATCTGCGTCTGGTGGTGTACATAGCAAAGAAATTTGATAATACCGGCGTAGGGGTCGAGGATTTAATTTCAATTGGAACCATTGGGCTGATTAAGGCTATCAATACGTTTAATCCAGAAAAAAATATCAAGCTGGCGACCTATGCTTCCAGGTGCATTGAAAACGAGATTTTAATGTATTTGAGACGGACCAGCAAGACGAAGATGGAGGTGTCTATTGACGAGCCGCTAAATGTAGACTGGGATGGAAACGAGCTTTTGCTGTCGGATATTCTAGGAACGGACGAGGATACCATTTACCGGAATATTGAAAATGAAGTAGATAAAAAGCTTTTAAATAAAGCGATGGAGAAGCTGACGGAACGGGAGCAGGTGATTATCAAGCTCCGGTTTGGGCTTAACACGGCGGACGGAAATGAAAAAACCCAGAAGGAAGTTGCGGATTACCTTGGGATTTCCCAGTCTTACATTTCCCGGCTGGAAAAAAAGATTATGAAGCGCCTCCGAAAGGAAATGATACGTTTAGAGGCTTAAAGCCGAAGGACAGGAATTTTTAACCAGAAAATTTGGAAAGAATTGCATAAAGGGCAATAGAATAAATTTTAGCGAACCAGAGAAAGCTATAAACATCTTAACATTGGCTTGGAGGTTCGCTATGGCTCTTTATAAAGTTGAAATTTGTGGTGTAAATACGGCGAAGCTGCCGCTTTTAAAGGCAGAAGAGAAGGAAGCGCTTTTCAAAAGAGTAATGGAAGGGGATAAAGAAGCCAGAGAGCTTTACATTAAGGGGAATTTAAGACTTGTTTTAAGTATTATCCAGAGATTTTCAGGAAGCAATGAAAATGTAGACGACCTGTTTCAAATTGGGTGTATCGGGTTAATGAAGGCGATTGACAATTTTGATGTGACGCAGAATGTTAAATTCAGTACTTATGCTGTTCCGATGATTATTGGAGAGATCCGCCGCTACTTAAGGGACAACAATTCTATCCGGGTAAGCCGTTCCCTTCGGGATATTGCTTATAAAGCAATTTACGCAAAAGAGGAATATATAAAAGCCAACGACCGGGAGCCCAGTCTTTCGGAGCTTTCAGAAATCCTCAATATCAGCCCGGAGGAAATTACTTACGCCCTGGATGCGATTCAGCATCCGTTGTCCCTTTATGAGCCGGTGTATTCAGAAGGGGGAGATACCCTTTATATTATGGATCAGGTGAGCGATAAAAAGAACCGGGAGGAAAGCTGGGTAGAGGAGCTGTCTTTACGAGCCGCTATGAACCGTTTGCCGGAACGGGAGAACCGGATTATAAATCTCCGGTATTTTGAAGGGAAAACCCAGATGGAGGTAGCGGAGGAAATTCAGATTTCCCAGGCTCAGGTTTCCCGATTGGAAAAGTCGGCTCTGAAAAATATGAAAAATTACCTGATTTCCTGAAACCCTCAGAAGGAAGCCGCATAAACTAAGAATGAGAAAGAATATAAGGCGGTTCTTGTATGAGGCTTTGCGAGTTAAGAGAAAAAGAAGTAATTAATATATGCGACGGGCAGAAGCTCGGATATATTGAGGACCTGGAATTTGACCTTTGTAAGGGTGAAATTTACAAAGTGATTATTCCGGGTCCTTGTAAGGTTTGGGGAATTTTGGGACGGGAGTTTGAGTATGTTATTGACATCCATGCGATCCGGCAGGTAGGAGCGGATGTAGTTTTAGTGGAGGTAGACCGGGAAAAAGTAAGATGTAACTAAGGGCTATTTTGAAAAATAGTCCTTTATAACCCGGTGGGCAAGGAAGAAAAGCAGTAGCAGGATTAGTACAAGCAGCAGTATATCCCGGTAACGGCTATACCAGCCGGAGATGATTTCCCAGTTTTCACGGAAGAAGTAGCCGATTCCAATCAAAACGCTGTTCCAAACGGATATTCCCGCCAGGGAAGCCAGGAAAAATGAAAAATAGGATTGCTTGAAGGCGCCGGCGACAAAGGCGATATAGGTACGGCAAAGGGGAATGACTCTTCCAATGCCTACAGCCCAGAGTCCGTATTTGCTGAAGGTCTGAAAAGAAGAATCCAGAGGCTTCGCCGCCTGGGGAAAACGATTGGAAAGCTTTGTAAGGAGGTAAGTGCCTCCCATTCTTCCTACCAGATAGCAAAGGCTGGTTCCTAAAAGCCCGGCCAATATGCTCAGGGGCAAAAGAAGGAAAAAAGAAATTTGCTGGGAGGCGGCGAAAGCTCCGGCAAAAGGCAGGACAATTTCGCTGGAAACAGGGAAACAGGCGTATTCGGCCAGAATAAGGACAAACATGGCGAGCAGGCCGTATTCGCAGAACATAGTCAGAAGTTCAGTCATATCGTTGGCTCCGAAAAAGTTTGTTAGAGTATATGCGGAGAAAAAGAAGAAAATGCAGCGGGAATTAAAATGTAAAAAGCAGGGTGATTTGTGCGCGGCCTTGTGGTAAAATTATTCTAACAGCAATAGCGACAGGGAGGAAAAGGTTATGGATTTTTTTGAGCCGGCGGACATAGTTATTTACATACAGGGCAGAGGCGCAGTTTTGAAAGAAAAGTCCCTGCTTGCTTACGACGGTATAACGAAAAAAATAACGGCGTATGGAAAAGAAGCCGAAGATAGCGTAGAAAATCCGGCGGAAAATATTAAGGTTATATCCCCGCTGCGCAGGGGGCAGGTTGCGGATTATATCGGGGCGGTTAAACTATTTCGGTATCTGTTAGGTAAGATAGGGGAAAAAAAGCTGTTTGGCAAGCCGGCGGTTGCAGTTTCTCTGCCAGAGGGGGCGACAGAGGTGGAAAAAAAGGCGGCGGAGGACGTTCTTTATCAGGCCGGGGCCGGAGCGGTTGTTGTTTCGGAAATTCCTATGGAGCAATTAATAGAAGAGATGCCAAAGCTTACAAAAAACTGGAAGAAATTTAAAACTTTTATCAGTATTACAAAGGAAGAGCCCGGCCGTTATGTGAAAGAGCAGCTTACCGAACTTTTTGGCTATGGGCGGCGGGAAGGGATTTCTTCCGGGAGGATTATAGAGCTTTTGCAGGAGGAGGCCGCCGCCGGGCAGGAATAGGAGCCGGCGTAAAAAACGGCTGCAAACAAAGGGTTTTCGTTGACAGAAAAGGAATTGGTTGGTAAGATAAGGGTGTGGAAATAAGTAAAAGAATAGGAGAATGCATGTGAAAAGGTTACAAACTCGACTGGCCGCTTTCTTTCTGGCGGCAGTTATTCTCATCGGGATGCTTCCGGCAAGAGCGGAGGCCGCGCAAAGCAGTAAACCGTATCTAATTAAGGTAAATAAGAAGATGTGTACGGTGACAGTATACAAACAGGATAAAAAAGGACAATACACCGTGCCGGTTAAGGCAATGCTATGTTCTACAGGGGCGGACACGCCGATTGGAACCTTTAAAACGCCTGCAAAATACCGTTGGCGCCTTTTGATGGGAGATGTATGGGGACAGTATTGCACCCGGATTGTAAACGGCGTGTTGTTCCATTCCGTTTGGTATTATGAGCAGGACCCGTCTACATTGTCTAACCGTCAGTTTAATAATTTGGGGAAAATGGTTTCCCATGGCTGCATCCGTTTGAATGTAGAGGATGTAAAGTGGATTTATGACAACTGCCCTTTGGGGACTACCGTAGTTATTTACAATTCAGATAATCCGGGGCCTTTAGGGAAGCCAAAAGGTATAAAGGTAAGCGAAGCTTCCAAAATGGGGTACGACCCTACGGACATTTGGAGCCCGAACAACCCTTATGTAAAGAAAAAGCCGACAATCAGCGGAGCAAAAAATAAAACAATTAAATATGGAGCAAAAAATGTTAAGGTAAAAGATAACGTAACGGCAAAATCGATTACTGGAGAAAATATTACTTCTTCTATTAAAGCGTACATAACATTCCAGGGAAAAAAGGTAAGTAAGGTAGATACCAAGGTTGCGGGGAAGTATACGGTGACTTATAAGGTAAAGGACGCCCTGGGAAAATCGGCGGAGAAATCAGTAACCTACATGGTAGTCGATGATGTGAAGCCTACCTTGACGGCTTCCGGCGATTTGTACTGGAATAAGGATAAAAAGATTACCCGCAGCGCCGTTATGGAAGGAATCAAGGCAAAATGGCATGGAAAAAGCTACGACAGTAAAAAGGTTACCTATAAGGTCAAAGTAGAAGAGGAAGAAAAAGGCTTAAAGGTATATTTGGTTAACTATACAGTAAAAACGCCAAACGGAAAGAGCGCGAAAACGGAACGGCGGATTTATGTAGATACCCAGGCTCCGGTTTTGGAAGGGGTAACGGATTTTGAAGCCGTTGTAGAGGATGAAAGCCAAATTCCAGGAATTTTGGATAAAGAGGCGCTGAAGGAAGAACTTTTTGTAGAAGATAATTTCAGCGATTTGGGAATTGAAGACATTGACGTAGAAGTAATGCCTTTAGAGGAAGGCTATTATAAAGTTACTTATACAATAAAGGATGAAGCCGGAAATAAAACGGTTACAGAAGCTATGGTACATATTTCTTTCAAGAAGGAGGAGATGCCAGGAGATAATGGAACTAGCGAAGACACTGGAAACAGTGGAAATAACGAGGGCGGAGACAGCAATAATAATGAGAGTACAGGAAGCGATGGGGATACAGCTTCAGAGGCACAAAAATAGCTTGACAAGTATACGGTTTGACGATAAAATCAAATTGTAGTTTACTGTAAGGAGGTGCGTGCTGATGGATAGGGCACAGATGCTGAAAAGGCAGATACTGGAGCAGTACCGCAGTGTCCGCCAATTTGCAATTACCATGGATATGCCATACAGTACTCTGGCTACTGCTCTGGATAAAGGTGACAGGGGAATCGAAATGATGGCCCATGGAACGGTAGTTGCTATATGTGAAAAGCTGGATATTGACCCAGTGGATTTCCAATCTTACCCAAAGCATGGAAAAAACCAGCTAACTGACCAGGAAAGAAAGGTGCTGGATTACTATTCCCGCCTGAATGGACTAGGCCAGGAAAGAGTTTTGGAAAATCTGGATGATTACAAATCTTTGGAGAAGTATCAAAGAAAAACGGGAAAGTTCTGATTATTATTAAAAAACATATTTATTTTGCAAAAGCTGCCGTCCGGCAGCCTTTGCAGAATAATCTATTATTCTGTCTGCATTTCTATTTTTATTCAAAGAACCCCCAGTAAAATACGGTTATACCTGCATTACAAAGGAAAAAATAATAATAAACAAAAGAAAGAGAGGGATTTTATTGTCAGAGGAGAAGGAGTATATGGAGTTTGTAGAGGCTGTAAAACAGGAAATTATGGGAAAGCTAAAGGTTCCAAAAGAAAGCGTCCGGTTTGAGAAGGGAAAAAAAGAGGGAAACCGGGACCGTATCCTGATTGAAACCTCCTATGGAAATGGTTTGAAGGGGGTTATGGGAGTTGAGGCCGCCGGGCTGTTTCTTTTGTATAAAAGAGGAACCTCCCTGGAAGACCTGGCTGAGGAAATCCGTAAGGATAGAGACAGGAAATGCACTCGTCAGACCGTAGGTATTTTAAAGGATATGGACCATTATGAGCTTTTGAAGGATCGGCTGATTGTAAGAGCGGTTAGCTATACCCGGGAGACAAGGCAGCTTCAAAATACCATATACCGGAGATTTGGGGATATTGCTTTGGCGGTTTATCTGATTTTACGCGAAAGCGATTATGATTTTTTGTCTGCTAAGGTACACAAAAACATGGCGGAGACTTGGGGAAAAAAGGAAGCGGAGGTATTTGAAAACGCTATGATTAATACCCACATTCTGTATCCGCCCCGGATTTATGACTGGCTTCACGGAAACGGGAAATTTAGCTATCAAGAAGGGGTTTTTATGAATCCTTTGGAAGAAGTTTCTTTGGAAAAGGGAGCGAGAGGAAATTGCCTGACGAATGTAAAACAGCTGAACGGGGCTACGGCGTTATTTTATCCGGGAGTGGCTCAGAGAATAGGTAACCTTTTAGGAGAGGATTTTTATGCGGCCTTTACCAGTATCCATGAGGCTATGATTCACAGCGTTTCCAGTATTGACGTACATATTGTAGAGGAGTCCTTGCAGAGCGTAAATAAAAATAATGAGGAAGAAGAGATTTTGAGCTTGCAGGTTTACCGCTACAGCCGGAAGGAAAACAGACTGGCGGCTGTGAAGGGCTCTGATGGGAAAGGCAGGGAATAGGCAATATGAATAAAAGGAATTATCAAAGAGAATTGGACAGGCTGATTGAAAATCTCAGCAAAGAGGGCGGGGCTCCGTCCCTGCTGCTGCATAGCTGCTGCGCTCCTTGCAGCAGCTATTGCTTAGAGTATTTAAGCCAATATTTTAAAATTACGGTGTTTTACTTTAATCCAAATATTTTTCCGGCGGAAGAATATAAAAAACGGGTAGAGGAACAAAAGCGCCTGATTTCTGCTCTGGATACCGTATACCCTATAGAGTTTTTGGAAGGGAGGTACTGCCCGGAGGAATTTTTTGCGATGGCGAAGGGCATGGAAAAAATTCCTGAGGGCGGCGAACGCTGTTTCCGGTGCTATGAAATGCGGCTTTTGGAAAGTATTTTGTTGGCAGAGCAGCTTACCTTTGATTATGTTACTACAACTCTTTCCATCAGTCCTCTGAAAAACGCCCAAAAGCTCAATGAAATTGGCGAAAGGCTTTGCGAGGGCAGAGAGGTGGTTTATTTAAATTCGGATTTTAAGAAAAAAAACGGCTACAAACGTTCCATTGAGCTTTCCAGAGAATATGGGCTTTACCGGCAGGATTACTGCGGCTGCGTTTTTTCCAAAACGCCTTAGGCCGTTTTGGAAAGCTGTGGCGGCTGTCATTCTAAATTTTAAAAGGTTCGCTGGTACTAAGACATATTTGAAAAATTTATATGGGAGATATATAGCTCCTGGAATTGGGGAAGGTTTGCCAGCTCCAGACAATGAAGCGCGCTTTGCAGGTTTTCCAGGCGGCGTTTGGAGCTTTCCTTTTGGGAAAGAAATACAGAGGCTCCGGCCAGGGAAGTATTTCCGGCGGGCTGTATCTTTTCCAGAAGCTCTTTTGGGAACAGGCCGATGCGGGCGGCGTTTGCCGTATCAATCTGCGTCCCCAAAGCGCCGGCTAAAAAGACCTTATCAATTTCTTGAAAAGAAATACCATATTCTTTACATAAAAGGACAATACCAGTGTAAATGGCTGATTTTGCCATTTGCACCTGACGGACGTCGGCCTGGGTAAAGGTAAGAGCCTTTTGATTTCCATAGGCTTTTGTTACCGGAAATCCCTGGGTAAAATAGGGCTCTGTAAGAAGGCCGGTTTCATCCATTTTTCCATGGGAAAGAAGCTCTGCTGTAAGGTCGATAATTCCGGTGCCGCAGATGCCGACGGGCCTTCCGTAATCAATGGTTTGGAAGGAAGGAACCCTGTCCAGGGAGAAATGACAGACGGCTCCTTTGATGCCGCCTGCGCCGCAAAGGATGCCGCCGCCCTCCAAGGCGGGACCGGCTGCTGTGGAGGCGGCCAGAAGGGAGGCTTTGGTACCGAGAACCATTTCTCCGTTGGTTCCCAGATCTAAAAGAAGACAGGGTTTTTCCCAGGTATCGGCATTTAAAAAAAGAAGGCCGCTTAAAACGTCTCCTCCAATAAAGGCGGAGGCTCCGGGAAATAGGGTTACTTTGCCAGGGAGAGAAAGAAAGTCTCCGGGAACTTCAAGCTGTTCCAGAGTGACAGGAGTAAAGGGGAAGGAGGCAAGGCCGTTACAGGAGTAGCCCATGAGAAGATGGACCATAGTGGTATTGGCGGCAATGGCAATAGAAAGCGGGGCGGATTCGGGAATGTGGGAAAGAGTTTTTATGGTATGGATTCCCTGGATTAAGTCGTCTTGGATGATTTTTTGTAAAAGCGGCGCGTGGCCATTACAGGAGGCCTGTATCCGGCTGATTACATCAGCTCCAAAGGCGGATTGATGGTTAGGGGCGGTATGGGCGGTATGCAGGGCGTCGGAAAAAGCCAGGGTAGTGGTTCCTAAATCTATGGAAATCTGATAGTTTGTCATGAAAATGCTCCTTTCTTTAGTGGTGAGGTGAAGAGGGTAATTATCTGAAATTTTTATAACGTTTGTACAATGTCTGTTTTCCCGGTAGTCTTCCAGGCCTGGCAAATCCCTTTCAGGCTATGGAATGTTTAGCCGTGCGGGATTTGCCAGGCCTGGAAGACTACCGGGGAAGCAGACATACAAATATTATAAAAATTTCAGATAATTACTAAGCTTTCCGCTGCTTGGAGGCTTTTGGAAAATATTTTTTAAGCTACGAGTATAGTATACATAGATAAGTTTAAGTTGACAAATAAAAAAATTTATACTAAGCTACTAATAGTAAATGAGAATTATTATCAAAAGAAAAGGGTAGAGGCTATGACGTTGAGAGATGGTAAGGTTGGAGAATGCTACCTGGTGACGGGGCTTAGGATGGAAGGGACTTTGTTGCGGCGGCTGCAGGCTTTGGGGCTTACGCCTGGTACGGAGGTTAAGGTTTTAAACCGGAAGAGAAGCGGTTCTTTGATTTTTTCGGTTCGTGGGACGCGGCTGGCCGTTGGGAAAAGGATTGCTCAGGAAATAGAGACGAAGGAAGTATGCGGGGGAGGCAAAGGCGATGAGTAAGGAGCTGAACGTAGGATTTATTGGAAATCCGAATTGTGGGAAGACTACGCTTTTTAACGCCTATACTGGGGCCAGACTTAAGGTGGCTAATTGGCCGGGAGTGACGGTAGAGAAAAAAGAAGGCGCGATGAAGTACCATGACCATAAATTTAAACTGGTGGATTTGCCGGGAATTTATAGCCTTACGTCCTATACCATGGAGGAACGTCTGTCCAGGCAGTATATATTGGAGGATGAAGTAGATGTGATAGTGGATATTGCAGATGCTTCTTGTTTGGAAAGAAATTTGTATTTGACCCTGCAGCTTATTGAGCTTGGAAAGCCGGTGATTCTGGCTTTGAATATGATGGATATTGTAGAAGAGCGGGGAATGGAGCTGGATCTTCACCGGCTGCCGGAAATGCTGGGGATTCCTTGTATTCCTGTTTCTGCCAGGAAAAAGACGGGGCTGGATATTTTGATGCATACGGTTGCTCACCATCAGGCAAAAATCAGCGACAGCAATCTGGAGCATCATCATTATGCTATGAAAGGAAACGGGCATCATAAGCACCAGCATCATTCGGAATACGCCGTTGTTTATTCGGATGAGATAGAGGATAAAATTGATGAAATCATTGGGCTTTTAAAAGAGAAATACAGCGGGCTTAAAAATCCAAGGTGGCATGCAATTAAGCTTTTAGAGATGGACGAGGAGATTATGGAAAAGTATCCTCTGGAGCTTTCGGGTATTGTAGAGCGTTCTTATGAGACGGAAATTATTAACCAGAAATATGATTTTATTGAAGAGATTATTGAGGAGGTCTTGGTAAATAAAACAAAGAAGGCAGAAAAAACGGATCGGATGGACGCCCTTTTGACTCATCCGGTTCTGGGACTTCCTATGTTTCTTGGGATTATGGCTCTGGTTTTCTTTTTTACCTTTACCGTCGGCGATTTTTTAAAGGGCTATATGGAGCTGTTTTTGGATATGGCTTCCGCCTGGATTGGAGAGGGGATTGTGGCTGTCGGGGCCGGGGAGGTTTTTACTTCTCTTGTAGTAGACGGTATTGTAGCCGGCGTAGGAGGAATTTTATCTTTTTTGCCGAATATATTTATTTTATTCCTGGCTCTGGCCGTTTTAGAGGACAGCGGCTATATGGCGCGGGTGGCTTATGTAATGGATGGTATTATGAGCCGGATTCATTTGTCGGGCAGGGCCTTTATTCCCATGCTTTTGGGCTTTGGGTGTACGGTGCCTGCGATTATGGCTTCCAGGGCTTTGGAAAATCCCAGGGACAGAATAAAAACTATATTTGTGACGCCTTTTATGTCATGTAGCGCCAGGCTTCCTATTTATGTGTTGTTTTCTCAGATGTTTTTTGGAAAATACGCGATGGCCGCCGCATTTTCTATGTACGTTATCGGCCTGCTTATGGCGATTATCATAGCTCTGGTTTTGGGATGGCTGGATAAAGGCGGAAAACAGGACGATATGCTTTTAATTGAACTGCCGGAATATAAAACGCCTAATGGGCATACAATTTTTATTTATGTATGGGAAAAGGTAAAAGATTATCTGCAAAAGGCAGGTACCACGATTTTTGTAGCCTCTATTGTTGTATGGGGAGTTTTGAATTTTGGTCCTTCCGGCATGGTAACGGATATGTCGGAAAGCTTTGGAGCGGGGATTGGAAGATTTTTAGTGCCTTTGCTGGCTCCGGCAGGACTGGGATTGTGGCAGATTGGCGTGGCCCTGATTTCCGGTATTGCGGCAAAGGAAGTAGTTGTTTCCAGCATGACGGTTTTATTTGCGGGCAATGCAAATTCGGATGCAGGCATAGCGGAGCTGGCGGGAATTTTAGGAGAGTACGGCTTTGGGCCGTTGAATGCCTACGCTCTTATGGTGTTCTGTCTTTTGTATGTGCCTTGCGTGGCGGCTATTGCTACGATGAAAAGGGAGCTGAATTCTGGAAAGCTTACTCTGGCGGCTATTTTTCTTCAACTTTTGACAGCCTGGGTTATGGCTGTTTTAGTATACCAGATTGGAGGTCTTTTATGGCAGAGTTTTTACTGATTGCTATTCTGGCCGTTTATTGCGGCTGGGTGCTTATAAAAAAGGGGAAGGATATAAGAGAAGGAGGGTGCGGTTGCGGCTGCGGCTCTTGTATGGGCTGCGGCGGTAAAAAAAGAAAAGAGAAAAGCAAATTTTGAGAAGATAAAAAAAGGAAATAAGGAAAAGACGTCGAATATTATTGATAGCAGGCTTTATATAGCTATAAAGGGGGTATCGGCGTGGATGAATTCAGAACTATCCGGGAAAAGATGGAAGCAAGAGAGCACGAGATATTCAGTTCTTTTGCTTCTTTTAGCGATTTATCGAAGGGAAGGGAGAAAAGGGAGGCAGAGTGCGATGTAAGACCCTGCTACCAAAGAGATCGCGATAGAATTCTTCACTGTAAATCTTTTCGCCGATTAAAACATAAAACCCAGGTTTTTCTGGCTCCCCAGGGGGACCATTACCGGACGCGGCTTACGCATACGCTGGAAGTATCCCAGATAGCCAGAACGATTGCAAAAGCGCTCCGTCTCAATGAAGAGCTGGCAGAGGCTATTGCCCTGGGCCATGATTTGGGACATACGCCCTTTGGACATGCCGGGGAACGGGCGTTAAATAAAGTGTGCAAACAGGGCTTTTCCCATCATATGCAGGGAGTCCGGGTTGTGGAGCTTTTAGAAAAGGACGGAAGAGGCATGAATCTTACCTGGGAAGTTAAAGATGGTATTAGAAACCACCAGACAGCTTCAGAGCCGGCGACGCTGGAGGGAAAGATTGTGCGGCTTTCTGATAAGATCGCTTATATTAATCACGATATAGACGACGCTA
>CATKYY010000034.1 GCA_949841225.1 uncultured Acetivibrio sp. | reverse complement strand
GCTCTTCTTTACCTTTAAAGAAGTAACCTTCTTTGTAAGAGACAGCTTTGGCTCTGCATCCTTACCTGTAACTGTTGTAATTCTTCCGCTTACCTCGCAGCCTTTGGTTCCATTCTTTTGAATGTAATCAATTAAAACCTCTTCCAAAGCGCCCAGCTCGCCAACCTTCTTAGTCCCAACAAACATATCATAGCCGCCTCCGCCGGCAGCAATAAAGTCTGGCATAGCTACTGTATATTTTTTAGTTAAGCTTAAATCCTTTCCATTTATCTTTACAGAAATAACCCTGTTTCCAGCTTTCTCTTTTGGATTAAATTTCATTACAATGCCGCTAACCTGCATAAAACTTCCATTCGCCTCTGGATATTGACTTACAGAAAGCTCCAGGGCTTCCAACAAAACCTTACCAGTCATTTCCTGAACCACGGCGGCATTTCCAAATGGGAATACTGTCGCCATATCCAGCTTTGTAATATTCCCTACCTTAATAGAAGTACGAATGCCTCCGCCATTTACCATAGCGCAATCTGCGCCTGTCATAACACGCAAAGAATCCGCAGACAGATTTCCTAAATTTGTCTCCTTAGTTCTTACATTTTCTCTGACGCCATCTAATTCAACCTCTGTTTTACCAACAACCTGAGCCAGTAATGGAGCGTTCTCTGCATTTAACTTTTCAATTAAAGCCTTAACTTCTTCATCCTCTTTTATATCTTCGCTATCCGGCATAAGGGCTGCGGATTTCCTTACAATTTTTTTATCCTGGATTTCCAGCTCTACTAAACCAACATTTTTTGTGTATTCACCAGTCTGCACTACCATAGTTCCATTCACTTCAATAAATCCATAAGGCAGCGCTGTATGGCTATGACCGTCAATAATTAAATCAATGCCTTCTACCTGCTCCGCTACCTTAATAGAAGTATTATCTCCCTCAACTCCCAAATGAGTCAGAGCAATAATAATATCTGCCTGAGAGCTTAACTCTGCCACCATATTCTTGGCGCTCTTTACAGCATCCATAAAAGTAAGCCCTTTTGTATTATCTGGATGGGAAATATAAGTAGTTTCTGGCGTAGTTAATCCAAAAATTCCAACCTTTACACCGCCAACCTCTTTAACAATGTACGGCTTAAACACACGTCCGCCAGTTTCCTTATAAATATTAGCGGAAACCATAGGAATTTTAGTCATTTTGTTGTACAAGTTCTGAAGCGCATCAAATCCAAAATCAAATTCATGGTTACCAATGGTCATAGCATCATAACCAACCGCCTCCAAAATTGGAATCATCCCTTCTCCCTTGCTGACATTAACAATCGGCATACCCTGGAATGCATCTCCTGCATCCAGCACCAAAGTATTTGGATTCTCGGCCTTTACCTGCTTTACCAGAGTTGTAATTTTTGCAAATCCCAAACTTGCACCTGATTCATCGCTGTCAAACAAACGCCCATGAGTATCGTTTGTGTGGACGATAGAAATTTTGGTTGTTTCTGCTGCCTCTGCTTTTGCTGGAACCCATAAGCCCGAAAAGATCATTATAGTTGCTAATACTAGGCTAAGCAGCTGTTTTTTCAATTTCTCATTCATAATAACATCCTCCTTGTATTTTTTATACTATTGCAAAACTGCAATAAAATCTTACTAACAATTATACTAAATTTTCTACAAATTTTCCACTATTTTTCTCCATTTTACGCCTATTTTCGACAAAAAAAGAAGCCGCTCCATCCCCAAAAGGTTATGATATTACGGCTTCCTCTTTTCAGCTATTCATTTCTCTATTTTGTAACCTTTACCTTCACACTTACCTTATACTTTCCGCAGGTTGCCGTTACTGTAACGGTTCCGGCCTTCTTTGCAGTCAGCTTTCCAGTGGTCTTATTAATAGAAGCAATATCCTTCTTATTTACAGACCAGGTAATCTTACCAGGCGCAACAACATTTTTCATATCAGCCTTAAAGGTATAGCTCTTCTTTACCTTTAAAGAAGTAACCTTCTTTGTAAGAGACAGCTTTGGCTCTGCATCCTTACCTGTAACTGTTGTAATTCTTCCGCTTACCTCGCAGCCCTTGGTTCCATTTTTCTCAAAATAGGAAATCAATACGTCTTCCAGAGTACCAAGCTCTGCAACCTTCTTGCTTCCCAGGAACATCTCATAGCCGTCTCCGCCGGCAGCTGTAAAGTTGTTCATAGCTACTGTATATTTCTTTGTTAAACTTAAATCCTTCCCGCCGACTTTTACGGAAACAACCCTCTTTCCAGCTTCTTTTGCAGGATTAAACTTGAAAACAATACCGCTGACCTGTAAAAATCCGCCGTTTGCATCCGGATACGCGCTTACAGAATGCTCAAGAGCCTCCAGCAAAGCTTTTCCTGTCATTTCACGAACTTCTACCGTATTTCCAAATGGGAATACCGTCGCCATATCCAGCTTCGTAATATTTCCTGCCTTGATAGAAGCGCGGATACCGCCGCCGTTTTGTACTGCACAATCGGCGCCCGTCATAACGCGAAGAGCATCGGTAGACAGATTACCCAGATTGGTTTCCTTCGTTCTTACATTTTCTCTAAGACCGTCCAGTTCAACCTCTGTTTTTCCAACAACCTGTGCAAATAAAGGCGCGTTGGCCTCATTTAACTTCTCAATCAAAGCTTTAACGGTTTCATCTTCCTTTATTTCCTTGCTGTCTGGTAACAGCGCAGCGGACTTCCTTACAATTTTCTTATCCTGGATTTCCAGCTCTACTAATCCAACGTTCTTTGTATATTCTCCAGTCTGCGCAATCATGGTGCCCTTTACTTCAATCACACCATAAGGCATTTCCGTATGGCTATGACCGTCAATAATCAGGTCGATACCCTCTACCTGCTCTGCTACCTTAATGGAAGTGTCGTCTCCTTCTACTCCTAAATGAGACAGAGCAATAACAATATCCACCTGAGGCTTTAATTCAGCCACTACGCTCTTCGCACTCTTTACAGGATCCATAAAGGTAAGTCCCTTTGTATTGTCTGGATGAGACTTGTAAGTAGTCTCCGGCGTAGTCAATCCAAAAATACCAACCTTCACACCGCCAACTTCTTTAATAACATAAGGCTTAAATACGCGGCCGCCGGTTTCCTTAAAAATATTAGCAGAAACCATAGAAATTTTAGTCATTTTAGTTTCCAGGTTCTGAAGCGCCGGGAATCCAAAGTCAAATTCATGGTTTCCAATGGTCATAGCATCGTAACCAACCGCCTCTAAAATCGGAATCAGCCCTTCGCCTTTGCTGATATTAATAATTGGCATACCCTGGAATGCATCTCCTGCATCCAATACTAAAGTATTTGGGTTTTGCGCCTTTGTCTGCTTTACCAGAGTTGCGATTTTTGCAAATCCCCAGCTTGCATCATACTCGTCGCTATCAAACAAACGTCCATGAGTATCGTTTGTATGAATGATAGAAATTTTAGTTGTTGCCGCCGCCTTTGCCTCCCTTGGGACAGCCAACCCGGAAAATAGCATTGCCATAGCTAAAACCAGACTAAGCAGCTGTTTTGTGAGCTTTTTGTTCATTTGTAATATCCTCCCTATTATTTTTTTCATCCTGCCGCCATTGATTCCCCACGCTGCAATAAAATGATATTTTAATTATACAATAATTTCTATAAAATATCTACCTTTTTGTCCTTGGAGTTTCCATATTTTACAACTGTTTAAAATCTCTATCCGCTATTTTGCCACTGGATGGACAGACTCTATATATGCCGCCGCGCCATCCAGCCATCCGCCCTCTAATTCCTCTATCTTTTCCTTATCAACAGCCTGGCTGATTACCTGGCTGAGAGGCAGCTGCCCCAAGAATTTTATTCCATGCTTTGCCGCAGTTTCCTCTGCATGGCTTTCGCCAAACACATAGATCTTCTTTTGGCAGTCCGGGCACTCTACATATGCATAATTTTCAACCAAGCCCAAAGCAGGAACCTCCATAGCCTTTGCCATATTGACCGCCTTTGCTACAATCATAGACACCAAATCCTGGGGCGAAGTCACAATAATAATACCATCCAGCGGAATTGACTGGAACACTGTAAGCGGCACGTCTCCAGTTCCCGGAGGCATATCTACAAACATATAATCCACGTCGCCCCAAAGTACCTCCGACCAAAACTGCTTTACCGTTCCAGCAATCACAGGCCCTCTCCAAATCACAGGAGTTTCCTCCGAATCCAAAAGAAGATTGACAGACATAACCCTTACGCCCTTTTTCGATTCCTCCGGGAAAATTCCCTCTTCATTTCCCTTCGCAGAACCATGGATTCCAAAAGCTTTCGGAATAGACGGACCTGTTACATCTGCATCCAAAATGGCAGTGGTATATCCCTTTCTATTTAATAAGACGGAAAGATAAGAAGTTATAAAAGACTTGCCGACGCCTCCCTTTCCGCTAACTACGCCTATCACTTTCTTTACCTTGCTGTATGCATTTAACGGCTCGAAAAGCTCTTCTCTTGACGGTTTTCTTGAACTGCACTCCTGTGTGCAGCCAGCGCAACTCCCTGAACAATTTTCACTCATATTTAACCTCATTTCTGCACTGCTTTTTATATCGCAGATTTGTGGTTGCAGTGCCGACACAAACCCGGTACAGCGCCATGCTGCCTATACTTTTTTCATAATAATCCAATTCCATCCTCTTGTCAACGCAGACCCTCTGTTGAGCTTCCACATTTTGCAAACAGTATGCCGCCAGGGGGAAGAAACGGCTATCTTGCTCTCACACACCGAAGCAAAGTACAAGTCTGCGGTTTTGTATGGCAAATTCGGACATAAATCTCCGCCTCTGTCATACAAAACCACAAATTTGTGCTTTTAACGGTGCATATCGATGCAAGATAGCCGTTTCTTCCCCCTGGCGGCATACTATCTGCAAAATGCAGAAACTCAACAAACTCTATACCCTAAGCTCCGTCCTGCGTATTACAAAGTAAGAGCAACAGCTTAAAATTCCTGTAAACAACAGTAAAAATAAAATAGGATATGCAAAATTAATACTCCCATTAGCCATAAATCCAGCTCCTTTTATAAAGAATTGAAAAAAGCTCTTTGTAAAATCCTTTGGCAGGACAAAACGGAACAAGGCCGGAAGCGCTATTGTAACAATCAGTCCAAATGCGGCTCCTACAAAAATAAACGCCGTTTTCCCAATTTTATTCATTATCAGAATTATAAAATACAATAAACAGCAAATAAGCATATAAACAAAAAACAGCCAAAACCAGTTTATTAAAAACATATGCCCATCCCCATATAGACCGTTAAATAAAGAATTATAGTTATCCACTAACCTGTACAATGTATTTCCTACGATTGTATCAACAAAGGACATAATCCCAGAAACAAACGCAAATAGAGAAATCGTCGAAAGAAAAATATACTTTCTGGTAAAACCATTTTGTAAAAGCATTTTAAAGTCGTCCTTAAAACCCAGTACGCCCAATATCCCTGCATAAACCATAGAATTTATTTCCAGACAATTTACACCAGATGCAGAGCTTCCAGCAGCAATACGGACAAGTACAGAAACAGCCAAAACAACTGTAAACAAAATTGCATAAAATACCCAAATCGGTTTCAATGAAGTAACGCATTCATATTGTATTACTGTACCCAGTTTTTTCATATTAGTTACCGCCTTTCTCTGTTAATTTGACAAACAACTTCTGCAGGTTCAAATTAGAAAACTGCAAATTACCGCTTTCTGATATTTCTCCGCTGCTTCCTAATATATAAGCAAGCTTCAGATTCCCAAGCGACTCCCAGCCGATCACATTTTTATCGCGGCAATAAGCTTCCACCTCATCTCCAGAACCAGAGACGCAATATCCTCTTCCCATTAAATCTTCTACTGTCTCTTGTAAAAGCACCCTTCCTTTATCAATAAGTACAACCTCTTCTATAAGATTCGCTACCTCCTCAATAAGATGCGTTGCAAGAATAATAGTCCTTGGATTTCTTTCATAATCCTTTAGCAGCAAGTCATAAAATTTCTCTCTATGGTTTGCATCCAGCCCTAATACCGGTTCGTCAAAAATTACATAAGGCATATTAAGAGCCAGGGCAACCGTTAATTTGGAAATCGACTGGTATCCCTTCGACAAAGCCTTAAACCTTTTATCTGTGTTCAATTCAAATATTTCCGCTATCTGAAAAGCCCTCTCTAAATCAAAACCGCTGTAAAAACGGCTGCTCCATTTGAAAATTTCCTTAATCCGCAGACTGGTATCGTATAAATCAGCCTCGCTCATACAATAAATCTTCTCGCGAACCTCTGTATTTTCTCTTGCTGGTATACCGTCGATAAACACCTCTCCCCTATCCGGGAAAATACGGTTTGCAATAATATTAATCAATGTAGATTTACCTGCCCCATTCCTTCCCAGAAGTCCGTAAATCTTACCATATTCAAAGGAAAAGGAAACATCCTCCAGAGCCGTAACATCTTTATAGGATTTTGTAATGTTCTTTATTTGAATTGCATTCATTTTCCATAACCCCTTTCTATCAGCATAATAATTTCTTCCTTCGACATTTGCAGCTTCGACGCCTCCTCAAGCAGCACTGCAATATACTGGTCATAAAACCGGCTTTGCCGTTTTTTTCGTATCCTCTCTACTGCGCCCTCCTTCACAAACATTCCAAGCCCCCTTTTCTTATAAATAACTTCCTCATCCACTAACATATTCATACCTTTAAGAACCGTATGGGGGTTAATGCTTAACAAGGCCGATATTTCATTTGTAGAAGGAACCTTAGTTTCCTCTGGAAATACTCCAGTAAACACCGCATCCTCTAGCTGCTCTGCAATCTGAATAAAAATCGGCTTATCCGTATTTGGATTTATATACAACTACACCGCCTCCTTGTTCTCTAGTTAGTTAGTTGAGTAACTAACTAACTTTAGTATACTTAATAAAAATGATTTTGTCAATAGCCTGTTATCTCGCATTTTGTAAATCCTCTTTCCGGCAGAGGGACCAAAACGGCTATCTTGCATCGATATGCACCGTTAAAAGCACAAATTTGCGGTTTTGTATGACAGTGGCGGACATTTATGTCCGAATTTGCCATACAAAACCGCAGGTTTGTACTTTGCTTCGGTGTGTGAGAGTAAGATAGCCGTTTTGACCCCTCTGCCGGAAGCAGGATTTACAAAATGCGAAAACTCCATTCTATTGCTCATATAACTAAAAATCCTGTAGAAATCTCCAAAAACTTCTACTAGCTTTCTTAATTCGACTGTGCTAAAATGGTATTCGGTGACA
This sequence comes from uncultured Acetivibrio sp., assembly GCA_949841225.1. Taxonomy (GTDB): domain Bacteria; phylum Bacillota; class Clostridia; order Lachnospirales; family Lachnospiraceae; genus Velocimicrobium. The sequence continues at coordinate 10,281 of CATKYY010000034.1, read as the reverse complement.
TTATCGCCAAGTGGAGGATTTAACATGAGTGAAACATCAATACCAAGCTTTGAGGAAAAATTAAAACAATTAGTTGAATTAGGAAAAAAGAACAAAGGCCTCCTCGAACTGGAAAAAGTAAATGATTTTTTTAAAGAATATAACCTGGACGCCCATCAGGTAGATAAAATCTATGAATATCTGGAAGGACAAAACATTGTAGTTTTAAATTCCCATGACTTTGAAGAAGAGCCTAACGACGACGCTCTTTTAGAGCTGGAGCAAAACCCAGATCTTTTAGACGAAGGCTCCGACGACTATGAGGATATTTCCGCCGTTTCTTCCTACATGTCCGACGACCCGGTAAAGCAATATTTAAAAGAAATCGGCAGCTACCCTCTTCTTTCTATAGAAGAAGAAATTGAATTAGCTAAGAAAATTGAAAATGGAGACGACACGGCAAAACAAACTCTGGCAGAATCCAATCTCCGCCTGGTGGTTAGTATCGCAAAACGCTATGTGGGCAGAGGCCTTTCCTTTCTTGACCTCATCCAGGAGGGAAATCTGGGGCTTATCAAAGCGGTAGAAAAATTTGATTACACCAAGGGCTATAAGTTCAGTACTTACGCTACCTGGTGGATTCGCCAGGCTATCACCCGTTCTATTGCCGACCAAAGCCGAACGATTCGTATTCCCGTACATATGTCTGAGGTCATCAATAAAACCTATCGCGTTTCCAGGAGTCTTTTGCAGGAACTGGGCCGCGAACCAACCGAACAGGAGCTGGCTAAGGCTATGAACCTTCCTATTGAAAAAATCCGTGAAATACTCAAGGTTTCCGCCGACCCAATCTCCCTGGATACTCCAATCGGAGAAGAGGACGACAGCCACCTGGGCGATTTTATCAAAGACGACACTATTGTTGGCCCGGAAGAGGCCGCCGCCTATGCAGTCCTTCAGGATCAGATTTCCCGTCTTTTAGACACCCTCACAGAACGGGAGCAGCGCGTCCTGACCCTCCGTTTCGGCCTGCGCGATGGAAGAACCCGTACTTTGGAAGAGGTGGGCAAAGAATTTAATGTAACCCGCGAGCGTATTCGCCAAATTGAAGCGAAGGCTTTGCGGAAGCTCCGCCATCCCAGCCGTGCAAGAATGCTAAAGGGCTATGATCTAATATAAAAACAAAGCTTCCCCTGCTCATTGAGTCTGTCTCAACTGCAAGGGAAGCTTTTTCATTATAGCTGATAATTTACAGCCTGGGAAGAAAACATCTTATAATACAAGCTTTCCGTTTTCTTCATCAAATTTTCATGGGTATCAAAATCTGCTACCACGCCGCCGTCGATAATCAATACCTTATCGCAAAACACGCTGCTTGACATACGGTGAGAAATATATAAGGCTGTTTTATCCTCCACCATACGATTAAACTTTTCATAAATCTCCGCCTCTGCTATAGGATCCAAAGCCGAGGCCGGTTCATCCATAATTACAAGGGAAGCATCCTTATACAAAGCTCTGGCAATGGCTACCTTCTGACTTTCTCCTCCTGACATTAAAATTCCCGTTTCCTCATATTCCTTTCCATACAAGGATTCCGCCCCGTCAGGAAGCTCCGCTATTTTTTCTGTAAGTCCCACTTCCTCTAATATATTTTCCAGCCTTTCCTTCGCCGCCATATCCTTTTCTTCTTTTTCCTTTCCGGTAATATTTTCCCGAAGAGTAAAAGCAAACAGCTTATAATCCTGAAATACTGCCGCTACGGTTTTCATATATGAGGTATAGGTATAATCGAAAATATTTCTTCCATTAATTCGGATTTCTCCATCCTTCACCTTATACAAACGGCACAAAAGCTTTACCAAAGTAGTCTTTCCAGCGCCGTTTAAACCAACAACGGAAATCTTCTGCCCTCTTTCCACCTGAAAAGTGACGTCTGTTAAAACCTCTCTGTCGCTGCCCGGATAACAAAAGCTTACATGATCAAACTCTATTGTCTGTACAGGTCCTTCAAATACTATGCTTCCTTCTTTTTCTGACGTTTCCTCCGTAAGAGCCATAAATTCAGCGAAAGGTTCTAAATAGCTTAGGAACTGACTTAATTCTACTATCTGCTCTCCAAAAGAAACTACCATTTTTGCAAATCCCAGGGCTGTTGAAACATACATAGTAAAGGCCCCAAGGCTTATGCGGCTTCCAAACCGGTCTGTAATAACCCTAAGACCGATATAACCATAACACAAAGCCGTTTGCAAATCATTTAAAACGCTTAGCTGAGCGCGGAAAACACTTTCCCTCTTCTTCAGTCTTCCGAGCCATTGGGCAATCTCCCGGCCATATTCTACTACCCTCTTAGAAAGCATATCTCCCATACCGTAAAGCCTGGCATCTTTTTGCGGTTCATTCTGGCAGCAAAGGCCAAAATAATAACCATATCGCCGATTTACCGGAAGTATCTCATTTCGGAACTTTATCATATACTTAGAAAACCTTCCATAGCATAAAAGTTCCAGCAAAATACCCGCTACCAGAAAAAATGCCAGAATGGGGCTCAAAGTAAATAAAATTACAGCAAAGCCCGCCACGCTCATACCACTTTGCACTGCCTGGGCAATGGCATAAATCATCCAGCTTAAGGCGCTTTGATTTCTAACAGCAAATACGGCTCTCTCCTTCAAATCCAGGTAATACGGATTTTCCAAATAAGCGTACTCAATCCTCATGATTTTCTCTGCCATAGCCTCATTCATCTTATCCGCCAAATATTGCTGTCCCACTTCTATGGTTCGCTCCAGGCTCTTTTTTACAAAATGTAAAAAAACATTTATCCCAACGGTGAGACAACCCAGAAAAATAAGCTGCTCCGCACGTTTTTCCCCTATCAGCTCATCTACCAGATATTTCATTAAAACAACGCCGGAAATTACCTGGCCGCTGCCTGCCAATGCCTGTAAGCACAGCAATATGATATAAAAAGGTGAAATCCTAATGCTCATGGACATAAACAGTCCCAGCCTCTTTAATTTATCCACAAGCCTCTTCCTCCTTTCCACTCATATTATAATATTTCCCCTGTGTTACAAACATCTTATAATAAATTCCCTTCTTTGCCATCAGCTCCTCATGGCTTCCATATTCCTGTAGTCCTTCCTTATCAAACAAAGCAATTTTATCGCAAAACTTTGTACTTGCCAAACGATGAGAGATATAAACCGCCGTTTTCTCGCCTACCAGCCGGTTAAAGGTCTCATAAATTTCCGCCTCTGCCAAAGCATCCAACGCCGCTGTTGGCTCGTCCATAATCACCATATTAGAGTTCTCATATAAAGCCCTGGCGATACAAAGCTTTTGGCTCTGGCCGCCGGACAGCTCTGTTCCTTTCTCATCAATAACTTTCAAGAGCATCTGGTCAAGGCCTTTCTCAAAGCTTTTAATTTTCTCTGCAAGACCAGCGCCCTCCAAAGCCTCCCAGACCCGTTCTGTATCGGCCTCCCCAGAAACACAGGAAACATTTTCCTTTACTGTATACGCCAACACATTGATTTCCTGGAATACAACAGAAAACATCTTATAAAGTTCTCTTTTATCAAATTCCCAGGCGGGTATGCCGTTAATCAAAATTTCCCCTTCCGTTGGCTGGTATAAACCGGTCATAAGCTTTACCAACGTACTTTTCCCGGCTCCATTAACTCCTACGACCGCCAGCTTTTCCCCTTTATGGATTGTAAAATTAAGATGCTGGAATACCTGTTTTTCTGTTTTAGGATAAGAAAAACCAACATCCTTAAACTCTATTTCCAGCGTCCCGTTTTTTATTCTCTCTCTCGTTCCTTTACTGCCGCTTAAATCCTTCTCCATAAACAAATAAAAATCATGAACATATTGGCCTTCCTTTATCACATAATTTACCTTTTCTCCAAACAAAAGCATCATCTGGGAGAGAGAAGAGGCGGCGGAATAATACATGGTGAAATCTGCAATAGACATCCCATGAAAGGCCCGGTAAATCAAAATTCCGTATACTGCCGCCTGGCTTATAAAAAAGAAGAAAAGCTCTGCAAGGCCCAGGAGCCATTCTCTGGTTTTAATTTTTCTCAAAAGAATCCGGTAGCCGTTTATTTCCCGATTATAATTGTCCAAAATCCTGTCCCTGAAATTATAAATGCGTATATCCTTTCCATAAGAAAAATCATGTGCAATCCGGGCATAATACTCCTCTTTTCGTTTCTGATGAGCGAGCTTATCCTTCATAGAATACTCATATTCCTGCGCCTTACGCCCTACCATGGCTGAAACTGCCACATGAGCAAGAAGAGCGGCTAAAATCCAAATATCCAACCGTCCAATCAAAACAAGGAAAATCCCCATAGCCGCCACATCAGCAAGCATTCCATACAGCTTATGATAAATTCCTTCCAGGCCGTTCTCATTGCTGTTGCAGGCATTCATAGCTCTCTCGTTTTCCTCATAAAATTTAGCATCCTCTACATACCTGTAATCCATCTCCAGCAGCTTCTTTCCCATCTCCCCCAGGGCATCCAGCCGGAGTCTGCTAATGGCTTCATAAGCCAGATGGGCCATAGCGGCCGTTACTGCTCCCACAACTCCCGCCGCTAAAAAATACACCGTAATAATAAGCAACAGCCGCTCCGGCCTTCCTTCCCCAGAAAGCTCTTCCAGCGTAAACTTTGGCAGAAGAACGCCAAATACCGGATAAATACCTCCAAACATGGTATAAATAATAAAATAAACAAAAATTCTTTTATTTTCCCGAAAGGCACGGCCGACCATCTGTCTCAGGGTCTTTAAAACAGAATATTTTTCCATCAATCCAATTCCTCATACACATGGTTTCCTGTGACATTTTTTACCACCGCGTATTTACTTACGCGCAGCGCGCCGTCGCAGTCTGCATTTTCCACATAGCAGCCTTCCCCGATTGTAATTTCCGTACCGCACAGCTGCTTTACATATACATATTTCAGATTAACCTTTGTGGCCTCTAAAATCTCAATTTTAGAGGCTTGGATATTTTTAAACCGCTCCATACCGCTATTTATATCCATTCCCTTTAAAAAACTCCCAATTTCAGTAAGAAAGTTTTTTACCTGATTGGGCTTAGACAATATCTGAATTTGATCTCCATAAATTTCCTTTGCTGAAATACAACCGTCTGCCGTTACCTCGTCCGCATTTATTTCTCCTTCTACATGAATCACGCCGCTGCATTTTATTGCGTCCGCCTCCAGTTTTCCGCTTTTTATATTAAGAACGCCATCTATTTCCGCCGTATGGCACCGGAGGTTCTTTTTCAAGGTCGCCACTCCGTCAATTTCCAGCCGGTTGGCCAAAACATTGCCCTTTACATTAAGAACGCCGTCCGCTTCCAGCCTATTCGCCTTAATCCCATGCTGAACCGTCACTACGCCGTCTATGGTAATCTGGTTAAATTCGCCTCCTGCAAAACTGGTGATTCCATCAATAGCAACGTCCTTACCATTTACCGTAAAGTCTCCTACGCCTGTAAATCCTCTGCCCATATTTAAATCCTCTCTTCCCTGTTATTTTCCGTCATACACAAATATTTTCGCATTGCAAACCCAATCTCAGTTCTTTGCATACCTTTGCTTCAGTCTCCCTAAAAGCTGTTCAATGGAAAACTGCCCTGCAATAGTAAACCTCCGGTCTGTTTTTATCTGACTATTTTCTCCATGTAAAATCCCATACAGCCGTCCTTCCGCCTGTACTACTGTAAGCATTTCGTTTCCATTTTCCAGCTTTAAAAAATGTTCTCCCATTCCTTCTAAAAAACTGGCGAGAGCCTCCCCGGAAGCTCCTTTTTCACGATAGAGAACAGAAAGTATTTCTAAAAGCGCCGCCTCAATCGCTGAATAGGCTTCCTTTTCCATAAGCCCAACCACCTTTGGCTCTATTTCTTCCATTTGGAGCAGCTTTTCAAAAGAAAGTTCCTGTTTTTTTGGATTTACCTTCAACATCTCTCCAATCTCTTCCAGGGAATGGGAATCCTTCATTTCCATAATGAAACGAATCCTCTCTAATACCTTCTCTCTTGGAAAAAAGGTTTCCTGCCCCGTATAAGAAGGTTTCTTAATAAACCACTCCTCGGGTATCAGCTTCTCCCTTTTCCACCGATATAACTGCCCATAAGAAATTCCCGTCATCTGCAGCAGCTCTTTCTTTGAAATATACATACCCTTTCTCCCTTCCAACAATGTAACAATGTTTTATTGATTACAGTATAACAAAACATTGTTACATTGTCAACTAAAAATGCAAAAACTAAAAAAATAACTCTTGACAATTTTTCATCTTTTATTTAGAATGTTTACTGTCAAACAGTTTGATGGTAAACATTCTATTTGGAAGGGAGTCTGTTATGGGTGAAATGTACATTGGACATGAGCTCCGCATTATTCAAAACCTTACAAAACGCCTTATTGAGAATAGTCCCAATAAAAAGCAAATTGATAATATAACTGGAACTAACGGCTGGATTATTGCATATCTTACAGACCATAGCTGCCGCGACGTTTATCAGAAGGATCTGGAAAAGGAGTTTGGTATTACCCGTTCTACTGCTTCTAAGGTAATCAACCTTATGGTTCAAAAAGGCCTGGTAGAGCATCAGCCGGTTCCGCATGACGCCAGACTTAAAAAGCTGGTTCTTACAGAAAAATCCCAAGAGCTTTCTGAACTGATAAAAAAAGACCATAAACAAATAGAAGCAAAACTTACAAAAGGCTTTTCTGATAAAGAATTGGAGGTTCTGAAAGGCTATCTGGAGCGTATCCGAACTAATCTGGAAGATGTATAGAAACCATTGAAAGGGGCAGTTTTATACGCGCCTTAACACTACAATCTAAACAATGCATAAAAATTTTCTACAGGAGGTTTTCAATATGATAAAACGTTTATCGCGCTCTATCCGGGAGTACAAAAAGAATTCTATTCTGGCGCCCGTCTATGTCTGCCTTGAAGTAGTTATGGAGGTCATTATCCCTCTGCTTATGGCGGACCTTATTGATTATGGCATTGATGCAGGCAATCTTCCCTATATAATAAAAATGGGAATCTTTCTGCTTATTTCCTCTATGGTATCCCTCCTTTTCGGCGTACTGGCTGGAAATGAAGCGGCGACGGCTTCCACAGGTTTCGCTAAAAACCTGCGCCAGGATATGTACTATAATGTACAAAGCTATTCCTTCTCTAATATTGACAAATTCTCTACTGCCAGTATCATCACCCGTTTAACTACGGATGTTACGAATGTACAGAATGCTTACCAAATGCTGATACGTATTGCCATACGCTCCCCGATTATGCTGATTTTCTCTTTGGCGGCGGCTTTTCGGATTGACAGCCGCCTTTCCCTGATTTTTTTAGGCTGCGTACCGATTCTTGGTATCGGGCTTTTTATTATTATGCAGCGCGCCCATCCAATTTTTGAGCGGGTTTTTCGTACCTATGACAAATTAAATAGTATTGTCCAGGAAAATCTTCGTGGCATCCGGGTTGTAAAATCCTTTGTCCGGGAGGATTTTGAAGAAAAAAAATTCCAACATATCTCCCAGGACATTTATCATGACTTTTCAAAAGCAGAAAAAACAGTTGCTTTCAATATGCCCCTTATGCAGCTTTGCATGTATGGCTGCCTGCTGTTAATTTCCTGGTTTGGAGCCAGGGCTATCGTAGCATCCGGCAACAATCCTGATGCCGGCCTCTCTACTGGAGAATTGATGAGTCTGCTTACTTATGCTATGCAGATTTTAGGAAGCCTGATGTCCCTTTCTATGGTTGTCGTCATGCTTACGATCTCCCGCGCCTCGGCAGAGCGTATTACTGAAATCCTAACAGAAGAAAGCGACTTAAAAAATAACAGTGCGCCGATAAAGCAGATACCGGACGGCAGCATTCTTTTTCAGGATGTTTCCTTCCGCTATTCCAAATCTGCGGGAAAACCTGTTTTAGACCATATTAATCTGAGTATTGGCTCTGGTGAAACGGTAGGTATTATCGGTGGAACCGGTTCTGCAAAATCCAGTCTGGTCCAGTTGCTTCCCAGGCTTTACGACGTCTCTGAAGGCTCCGTTTCTATCGGCGGCATTGATGTACGCCAATATGATATAGAAGCCCTCCGCCGGGAGGTTTCCATGGTACTGCAAAAAAATGTGCTGTTTTCTGGTACAATTATGGAAAATCTCCGCTGGGGCAAACAAGATGCCACAGAAGAAGAAATCATTCATGCATGTACGCTGGCGCAGGCCGACAGCTTTATCCGCCAATTTCCTGATGGCTATAATACCTATATTGAGCAGGGAGGCTCTAACGTATCCGGCGGACAAAAGCAGCGTCTTTGTATTGCCAGAGCCCTTTTATCCAAGCCTAAAATTTTAATTTTAGATGATTCTACCAGCGCTGTCGATACAAAAACCGACGCCCTGATTAGAAAGGCTTTTCTGGAAGAGATACCAAATACTACAAAACTAATTATTGCCCAGCGTATTTCCTCTGTTCAGGATGCTGACAAAATCATTGTCATGGATGATGGAAAAATCAGCGCTGTCGGCGCCCACAATGAACTTTTAGAAACCAGCCCAATCTACCGCGAGGTTTATTTATCTCAACAGAAGGGAGGAAAAGGAAATGAAGAATAATCCAAAAAAGCCTAACATGGCAAATAACAAGGCGACTGTAAAACGGCTGCTTTCCTATTTCTCTATCTACCGTTTCCGCCTTGTATTTATTATTCTCTGTATTATTACAAGCGCTGTAGCCGGCGTTATTTCTTCCTTATTTTTACAGACTTTGATTGACGACTATATTATGCCCCTTTTGATTCAGGCTGCGCCGGACTTTTCCGGTCTGCTCCATGTTATCTTTATTATGGCGGGCCTGTACTTGATTGGTATTTTGTCTACTCTTTTTTACAACCGCCTTATGGTTGCGGTAGCCCAGGGCATTTTAAAGAAAATCCGCGACGATATGTTCGCTCACATGCAGACCCTGCCAATCCGCTATTTTGACACCCATTCCCATGGGGATATTATGAGTTATTATACCAACGATACAGACACCCTAAGACAGATGATTACTATGAGTATCCCTCAGATTTTATCCTCTATCGTAACCGTTACCGCCGTATTTATTTCCATGCTGTCCCTCAGCCTTTGGATGACTCTTTTCGTTATTGTTTTCCTTGTTATTACCTTCCAGGTTGTAGGCAATATTACAGGAAAGAGCCGGAGCTATTTTGTAACTCAGCAAAAAGCTTTAGGCGATTTAAACGGATATATTGAAGAAATGATTCAGGGCCAGAAGGTTGTCAAGGTATTCTGCCATGAAGAAGAAGCAAAGGCGGCTTTTGATGCAAAAAATGAAGAGCTGTGCCGCAATGCGGCCCAAGCGAACCGCTTCGCCAATATTTTAGGGCCAATTATGAATAATATGGGCTATATTCTCTATGTCCTTCTGGCTGTTACCGGCGGCGCTCTGGCTATTTCCGGCGTTACCAACCTGACTCTGACGGGCGCGAATGTACTGACGCTTGGTACAATCGCCTCTTTTTTGCAGCTATCGAGAAGTTTTATTATGCCTTTGAGCCAGGTTTCTCAGCAGCTTTCCTCTATTATTATGGCTCTGGCTGGCGCAGAGCGTATTTTCACTCTAATTGATGAAGAAAGCGAAGCTGACAACGGCTATGTTACTTTAGTAAACGCTTGCTATCAAGACGGCGTTTTAACTGAAACCAAGCAGCATACCGGGCTTTGGGCCTGGAAGCATCCTCATTCCGACGGCACCCTCACCTACACGGAGCTAAAGGGCGAGGTACGGCTTTTTGACGTAGATTTCGGTTATGAGGAAAATAAGACGGTCCTTCATAATATTACTCTTTATGCCGAGCCCGGCCAGAAGGTTGCCTTTGTAGGAGCTACAGGATCCGGAAAAACCACGATTACCAATTTAATTAATCGTTTTTACGATATTGCCGACGGGAAAATCCGCTATGACGGTATTAATATTAATAAAATAAAAAAAGAAGCCCTCCGCCGTTCTCTTGGCATTGTGCTTCAGGATGTAAATTTGTTTACTGGCACCGTTATGGATAATATCCGCTATGGAAAGCTAGACGCCACGGACGAGGAATGCATCGCCGCCGCGAAGCTCGCTAATGCAGACAGCTTTATCCGTATGCTGCCAAAGGGATACAATACCCTTCTGTGCGGCGATGGAAGCGGTCTGTCCCAGGGCCAGCGGCAGCTGATTTCTATTGCCCGCGCCGCC